>JAJQFU010000103.1 GCA_021200955.1 Clostridiales bacterium
AATTAGTATTATATTAAAGAAAATTAAAATAATATTAAAACTGTAAAAATTTTCTTAAGGCTTCGAACTCTTCCGGGTTTGTGCAGTAGTGCTTGTCACCATTGCGGAGCTTTTCCGAAACTTCATTATAAGACTGCCACTTTACAAGCCGGATTTCAGCCGGGTCGGGGGTTATGTCATTTATGTCAACATCTCTTTTAAGCAGGTAAACCTTGTTTATTTGGTTGTCATTAAAGGGCTTTCCGTAGAATATGTTGTGAGATGAAGTCCTCATTTTAAAGAGAAATTCAAGCTCCGAGACTTCCGCCTTTATGCCCAGCTCTTCATATAGCTCTCTTAATGCCCCCTGTTCATATGTATCTCCTGCGCTTAAATGACCTGCGCAGGATGTATCGAAACAGGAAGGGTGGGAGTCTTTGTCGCTGCTTCTCAGCTGAAGCAAAACCTCCGTCTCGTTTGTTTCGGGGTTCTTTCGGGCTATCCAAATGTGAGAAGCGGCGTGGAGGTCGCCGTCTCTGTGAACTAAGATGCGCTCCTTAATAACGCCTGTTTTGTTTCCCTTTTCGTCTATTATATCAAAAAATTCTTTTGTAGGCATTTTTAGTTCTCCTATAATAAAATTGTCACCTCTCCGTCAGCTTCGCTGACAGCCGGAACCCGAAAGAGTTCGGGACGGGCACTGCGAATTTTTTCAAAGAAAAAATCGCAGAAAGCCCGGCTTTTGCCGCAAGGCAAAAGTTCTGAACACCCTCAAGGGGAGCCTATATAATTATACCCCCAAATCACCATATTTTCAACAATCAATTATAAAGTGTCATAGGGTCGAAGGCTACGCCGTCCTTTTCGGCAGTCAAATGAAGATGAGGGCCTGTTGCCCAGCCGGTCATTCCCGAAAGGGCTATTGTTTCCCCCTTGGAAACTCTGTCTCCCTCTTTTGCGGTCTGCTCCGAAAGGTGGGCATAAAGGGCGGTATATCCGTCATCGGTCTGCTGTTTTAAATATATGCCGAAGCTTTCGCTTTCTCCGGTGGCGGTTATAACTCCCGGGGCAACGGCTTTCACCTCTGTGCCTATGGGTACGGCTATGTCTATGCCGTTGTGAAGCTCTGTTTTACCTGTTATGGGGCTTGTCCTTTCGCCGAAAACGTCTGAAATCGTTCCGCCCTCAACGGGAAAAAGCCATTCATCTTTTGCAGCGCCGTCAGCTAAGTCTATACTAACGGCGCTTATCTGTTTTTTAGCTGTTCCTCCATAAGCTTGTTTTGCTCTATCTGTTTTGTTATGGTTTTGTCAACCTCGCTGTCCTCTGCGGAAAAAACGTCTGTTTCACCGAAGGAAAGGCTTGAATATATGTCTTTGATTTTGTCCTTCACGTCGGAAAAAGAGGTTGTTTCGCCTATTGTCTCAGAAACTGCTGAGGTGAGCCTTTGGGTCAGGTCTGTGTTTATTTTTGAAAGCAGAAGAACCGCCGCCGCGAGGGTTATACAAATATTAAGCCTTGTTATAAAGCTGCCTTTAAGGGCTGAACTGCGGTTTCTTTTAAGGCTTTGACGGGCGGTTCTCTGCGCTCTTAAGGGAACACGCCTTGAAGCCTGATTTATATTATTCATTATAATCACCTTTTCTGTTGTTTTTTAACAATTGTATTCGTGGGACTTACTGATTATTACCATTTTTAAAGTAATTTATGCAGAATATTACTCATTGGACAGGCATAGTCTTTTCTAAGAGGTGATTTTTAATGACCGAAGATGAAATGATTAATAAATATTTTGAGGGAAATATTCGGGAGGAAATTTTAAGAAATAAGCCCAAAGGGCTTAATGAAATAAGGTTAAGAGCCTGTCAGTCCGTAATTTTAAGATACGGCTCAGAGGAAAGGGTTTTAAGCTGCAAAATTTCTGAGGAGGAGCTTGAAAGAATTGCCGCAAGAATGTCTGAATATTCTGTTTATGCCTTTAAAGAGGAAATCAAAAGGGGCTTTATTACCCTCAAAGGGGGCTTCAGAGTGGGCATCTGCGGAAGAGCCGTTATAAGCTGCGGAAAGGTTAAGGGAATGAGAAATATTTCTTCCCTTAATATAAGAGTGCCCTGCAGGGCTTTGGGCTGCGGTGAAAGGGTTATGAAGGCTTATAAAAAGGGCTTTAAAAATACGGTTATAGTGTCTCCTCCGGGCTGCGGAAAAACCACACTTTTAAGGGATTTAATAAGGCAGCTTTGCAAAAAGGGCTATAACGTAGGGGTCTGCGACGAAAGAGGTGAAATCGGCTGTTTTAATGATTTGGGCTTGCGTGCGGACGTTTTGGAGGGCTTTTCAAAAAGAGAAGCTTTGGAAATTTTAATAAGAGCCTTAAACCCGGATATTGCGGCGGCGGACGAGCTTGGGGGAAAAGATGATTTTTCCGCAGTTAAAGAAGCTTCATATAAGGGAGTGGGAATTTTAGCCACAGTCCACGGCGACAGTATAACGGAGTATATGAAGGACTTTTTCGACATTGCCGTTATCCTCGAGGGCAAAAAGGGAAAGGGGGAAATCAAGGAAATATGTACTCTGGGCTGTTAGTGAAGCTTTCGGGCTGTTTGATTGTGATTTTTTCAAGCTTTGTTTTGGGAGAATATTTTGCCCTGCGGTCAAGGCTTCGTTTAAGTCAGCTTTACGAAATGAAAATGGGCATAAGTCTTTTATCCGCCGACATAGAAATGAATTTAACCCCGGCGGCGGTAAGCGCCCTTAAGATTGCCGGTAGGCTTAAAGAGCCTGTTTCCGAAATTTTCAAGACCTTCGGGGAGAGGCTCAAAGAGGGAGAAAGAGTTGAAAAGGCTTGGGCTTCCGCATTAAATCAAAATAGAGACAAAACATTTTTAAAGGAAGAGGACATAGAAGGGCTTTCCCCTTTGGGAAAAATTTTGGAGTGCTTGGACGTGGAAAGACAGGAAAAGGGGCTTGAAGCCGTCAGAGGGTATATTGACAGAAAAACAGCGGAGCTTGAGGGGGAGTTTTTAAAAAACCAAAAGCTTTACAGAAGCATTTCCCTTTTGGGCGGAATTTTTACGGCGGTAGTTTTGTTTTAGGAGGGGTCAAAATGGATATTGAAATTGTTTTTAAAATTGCGGCAACGGGCATTCTTGTAGCGGTGTTAAATCAGGTTCTCATAAGAGCCGGCAGAGAGGAGCAGGCTATGATGACCACACTTGCCGGGCTTGTGGTGGTTTTGTTTTGGCTCATACAATACATAAGCGAGCTTTTTGACACAATGGAGACGATTTTTAATTTGTGAGGGAGCTATGGACATTTTTAAAATAACGGCTGTAGGGCTGGCGGCGGCAGTATTTTCGGGTATGCTTAAGGAAAAAAGCCCTCAAGCAGCTTTGGCGGTTTCGGCAGTAGGCTGTATTGTGATTTTGTTTGCGGTTTTGCCGAAAATAGAGGTAATTTTCGAAGTGCTTAAGAAAATCGAAAATATGATTAAGGGCGAGGGCACATATGTTAAGCTTGTTTTGAAAATTGCGGCGGTGGGCTATATTTCTTCATTCGGGGGCAGTCTTTGCCGAGACTTCGGCGAAAGCGCATTGGGCGAAAAAATAGAGCTTGGGGGAAAGGTGGTTATACTTTTGTTTTCACTGCCCGTTATAACCGGGTTGTTAGATATGTTAAACGAGCTTATGCCTTGAGGAGAATTTACATATGAGAAAAATTTTGATTTTTGCGGCGGTGTTATGGTTATTTTCTTCCCCTGTTTTAGGCTCAGACCTAAACGGCAAGCTTTCAGGCTTCAACTACGCCGCAGCTGAGGAAGAGTTTTACGAAGGAACGGGCATAAAAATAAACTTTGCGGATCTTGTTTACGGAGCAGTTTCGGGTGACGGCTTTTGGGACAAGGCTGCCGACCTTTTCATAGACAGGGTTTTGGGCGAGGGGCTTGCTTCTCTTAAGGGCATAAGGCTTTTAATAATTATGGGCATTTTAAGCGGCTTTTTCAAAAACCTGACCGACAGCTTTTCGAAAAAGGGCACAGCGGAAACAGGCTTTTGGGTCTGTTATATGGTTTGCGTGGGGCTGGGGCTTGGGGCTTTTCTGCCTATGGTTAAGCTTATGAGCAGCTTCTGCTCCGAGGTTTCGGGCTTTGTTCAAAGCTGTCTGCCCTTAATGCTTACTGTTATAACCGCCGGGGGTTCACCAACGGAAGCTTTAAGCTATGGCGGAATTGTCTCTCTAAGCGTGGGAGTTACGGCAAAGCTTGCGGAAACCCTGACTGCTCCTCTGCTGCGACTTGCGGCGGTAATCTGCGTTGTAAACTGCATTTCCGAAGAAAAGTCGTTAGACAAGCTTTTCCTCTTAATAAAAAAGCTGACTGAAACGGCTTTAAAGACAGGGGCTGTTTTGTTCGGGCTTGTGTGTTCTCTTTCAAGAATAGGCTCAGGTGCAGGGGGAGGGCTTATTAAAAAGGGAGCAAAAGCGGCTGTTGAAATGGTGCCTGTTGCCGGAGACGTAATTAAGGGAAGCTTAGACGCCGGGGCGGCGGTTTTGGGGGCAGTCAAAAGCGGAACGGGAATTGTTTTCATTGTTCTCATAGGGGTTTATGCTGCTCTTCCTGTTTTAAAGGTTTTGGCTGCGGGGCTTGCCTTTAAGCTGGCGGCAGGGCTTATGGAGCCTGTCTGCGACAAGAGAATAGCCGAAATGGCGGACAGCTTAGGGGACTTGACATTTTTGATTTTAGGCGTAATTTTTTTGGTGGCTTACGTTTTTATTTTCGGTGCACTTGTGTTTATTGCCGTAACAAACGGGTGATTTTATGGAAAATATTTATGATTATATAAGAAATATAGGCTGCTTTGCGGTGTTTGCGGCGGCGGTCAAAATGATTTCCCCTGAGGGCAGCTTCAGGGGCTATATAAATATGATTTTGGGGCTTATGCTTATGGGAATAATGCTGAACCCAATAAGTGTGATTTTAAAAACAACTCTTCCCGAGCTTCAAGATTATGTCTTAAAAGAGGGTTCTGAAGTTTGGTCTGAAGCCTTTGACGAAGAGGAAAACAGGGAGACGGTTCTTTCGGAGTATGAAGGTTTAGTTTGCGAAAGGGTTTTAAAGTTATGTGAAGGGATTATAGAAAACCCTTCCGTCAGTGCGGAAATAGGCGGCGATTTTTCCGTCGGCAAAATTTATATTAATGGAAAGCAGACAGGGGACACAGAGGGACTTAAAAGCCTTATTGCCGAAATTTTCGGCTGTGAAGAGGAAAATATAATTATAACGGAGGATGAATAAAGGTGGATTTTTTCAAAAAAATGCTTGAAAAGAAGGACAGCCGAATTTTGGTCAATTTATTTACGGCTTTGGCAGTGGGAACAGGACTTATTTTAGCCGGAAATTATTTTGAAGAGGACAAAAAGGAAGAAACGTCCCCGATGGTATCGGCTGAAGCGGAGCAAAAGGAGGACTACGCCGAAAAAACGGCTAAGGAGCTTGAAGAAATTTTGAAAAGCGTTGAAGGGGTAGGCAGAATAAAGGTTATGTTAAGCCTTAAGGACGAGGGAGAGCAGAGTCTTGCGGAGGACGTTTCAACGGAAAAGGGTTCAGGGGGTTCATCGGGAGAATTTGAAAAACAGGAGCAGAAAACACTTCTAACAGGGGAGGATTTGCCATATATTACTAACAGGAGTGCGCCGAGAATAGAAGGCGTGCTGATAAGCTGTGACGGAGGAGGGTCGGTTGAGGTAAAAAGTGCTTTAATCAGTGCCTGTTCGGCACTTTTCGGAATAGAATCAAATAAAATTCAGGTCTTAAAAATGGGAGGAGAATAAATGTTTGTATTTAAGAAAAATCAAATTATAATAACCGCTTTGGTGGCTATGGTGGCTGTGGCAGGCTATCTTAACTACATAGACAGCTCAAAGCTTGAGCCTCAGGAGCTTATGTTTAACGAAAACGGCGAGCTTGTGGAGGTGTCTTATGACGAGCTTGAAGCAAGCGGCGATATTTATTATGACGACGATGTGGCTATTGACTATGAGGGGGATGACGCCGTTTCAGCCTCCGCCGAGTTAAAAACAGAGGAGGAAAGCCAAGCCGAAAGCGAGGAAGGCTCAAAAAGTGCTTCTGCCGAAAGCGAAGCCGGAAAAGCGGTTTTTGTAAACAGTCAGTCCGACTCGTCTTATTTCGTTCAGGCGAAGCTTGACAGAGAGCAGTCGAGAGCCAAACAAAAGGAAATTTTGACTGAAATGCTTTCGGATGAGAATGTTGCCGCAGCAAAAAAAGAGGAATGTGCCGACAGTATGCTTGAAATTCAAAAGAGAATAGAAAAGGAAACCGCCGCCGAGTCTATGATTGAAGCAAAGGGCTTTAAAGAGGTTTATGTGAGAATAGACGACGACACCGTTGACGTGGTTGTTTCCAAATCGGAGCTGACCAGTGCCGAGGTGGCTCAAATTCAGGATATTGTTAAGCGAAAAACGGGAATTGACGTTAAAAACATAAGAATTACCCCAATGAAAGCCGCCGAGTGAAAAAACAGCGGTGCAGCAGATAATTGCCGCACCGCCGTTTTGTGTTTTGTCAGCCATACAGAAAGCAAAAAGAAATGAAAGTCAATACTATAAAAAACAGTATGAAAAACCATACCGCTAATATATGACCTTCTTTTTTTCGGCTGTTCAGCTTTTCGAAATATTGCTGTTCTTCTTCTTTTGATGCGGTCTCCTTTGTGTCCGAAGGCCGCCAATATATTTCATCCGCCGCTGCTTTTTTAGAACAGTATACATTATATTGTTGGCGTCCCGTACCGGTGGAATCTCTGTAAAACATATAGTCTGTCATTGTTAAAAGAAGCATAAAATAACCCATATAATTAAGACATTCGGGTTCATACCAAACGCAGTATTTATAACAGCCGCCTTCGGCAAAGGGCTCTTGAAGAAACAATGCCGTTTGATTATCATTTTTCTTTAAAGAATACCAGCCCTCACCGTAGCTTTGTACGTAAAATTTATCATTCCCTGCAAGCAGACAAATATGACCTGCTTTGGGAAACGAAACCCTTCCCACTGTTTCGGCTGTATCTTTATTTTTCTTTATAATTTCAAACTGAAGCCGTTTGTATGTACCGTAATTACTGAATATTTCCGCAAGACAGCCGCCCTTAACTCTTTTTGTTTCATATGTACAGCCGTCTTTGTCTGTCCAGCTTACCTTATGCTTAACTGCATGATAGGTTCGGCGGGCTTTGCAGTATATATCTTTATAATTTTCAAAGTAATAAATCCTGTCCTCAAGGGCATTCTTTTGCTTATGCGTAAAAAAATCTTTCATTTATACAATTGTCCCTCAATTAAAGCCTGTATCCTCGGATTTATTTGCACAGGCTTTTTCATTATTTACATTTGCTGCGGCTTCAGTATTAAAAAGGTACAGCAGATAACCGCCGCACCTTTTTAATATTAATCTCCTGCCAATTGAATATTGTTGGTTAAACGAGACTTGATTTCGTTGATTTTTTCTAAAGAAAGCTGAGTAATCGTGCTGATCATTGAAGACTCAAAGCCGTTTTTAAGCATTTCAAGGGCAACTTTTTCCAAGCTCTGTGCTTCGCCTTCAGCTATCAGTTCCCGTTCAAACATCTCATAAATTTTTTCCTGATTATATAAGCTGATCATAATGTTATAAACCTCCTTTTCATGCTCCTGAAGAAAATCCTTAAGGATATTCTCGTTTTTACAGATTTTTATTGTGTTTATTATGGCTTCTTCAGTATTTCCCAAGGTCTTTCTCTGCATATCCAGAACCTTTGTAAAGATTATATACTGACCGATAATTCCTTTGCCGTTTTTATCTGTAATAACATTTACCCTTACTTCTATAGCTGTTTCATCGCCGCCGAAAAATTCTTCAGACAATGTCCAAACCTCTTTGTCTGTGTTTGTATCGCAGCTGAAGATAACATACAGCTCAGGCTTCGGCAGCTTAACGGGCTTTGAACCGTATAAATTCTGTTTTGTTTCCTCAAGGTACTCCTGATAGGTACGTGCCAAATACATAAAGCTTCTGATAAGGATATTAACCGACGCCGTTGACTGGGCTTCCACAAGAATAAATAATTTGTCTTTGACGGAAAAACCTAAATCGTTTGTTATATCTTTTAGAAATATAGGTTCAAGGGTAATTGTTTTCAGATCTTCTTCGGTGGTTTCCGTATCCTCCGGGTGCAAAGCCTGATACAGCTGCAAAAGATATTTTTTTCACCGAAAATTTTTGTAAAAACACTGTCCTTTATGTTTCTTTTCGCCGCAAAGCTTATCATTTCTTTTGAGTCCATTTTTCAAACCACCTCTTTCGTACTTTTATTATACTATATAATTTTTCGAATATCAACTGAAATTCAGCGGTTATGAGGATGTATCCTTTGAAATATACATATTATAAATCTGATTTATTTATGTGTTTTCCTAAATTCAGTTTTAATTAAAAAGCCGTTTCGGTGTATTCTCTGCCGTCGATAATGGCGTAATAACACAAGGGAGCACCTTCATCGCCGTTTTCCAAATATTCAAGTCTCAGGCTTTCAATGGTTTCGCCCTGAAGCTCGTTTAGACCTCTGTCGATAACCTCCAAAAATGATTTTTCGGTATAAACAGGCTCTTTTATGGTGGTGGAGTAGTCTCTTAAATATCTCTTGCACTTGCTTACGGAAGAGCCGTCAACAGTCACCTCGATAAAGCTTTCCAAGCCCGTTTTTTCCTTCATTTCAGCGGAAAGCTCCAAAATATAGCCGTTTATTTTAAGGTCGAAATAGAACACTGTTCTGTCGTCCTCGGTTTTATATTCCCTTAAGAAATATTCGTTTTTAAGGTTAGGCTCATTGTCTAAAAAGCTTTCAGCCGCAAGAAGCTTTTCTCCCAAAGAGGCTGTTTTGACAGCCGTTGACCTTGCGTAGCTTGAATATTCCATTACGCCTGCGGGATAAAGCTTAACAACGGTGCTTTCGTCGCTGAAGGTGTAAACTCCCTCGTCAATGCTTGTCCATTTGAGAACGGGGTTTTCGAAATAAGAGCCTGCAAACCTGTCGGCGGCGGTGGCTTCGTCGCCCTCAAGGGGATTTGTTTTAGCCGTTGTGTAAAAATACATCTCCCCAGACCAGGCAGGTATAAACTCGCTTCCCTTAAAAACGTCATAGCCGCTGGCAATGGAGGATATATAATAAATTCCTCCCGTTTCCGGCTCTGATTCGTCTATGATAGTTCTTATTATGTCCATATCCGAATAGCGTTTAAGGTCGAAAGCCGTTTCCTCAAGGGTAGAGGAGTTGAAGAACACAACCTTAAGCACTCCCGATGAATCGTCTCCCAAGACTATTGAGTCAAAGTCGTTTACCTCCGAGCCGCTTCCGCCGTAGAGAGAATAAAAGTATTCGGCGGTCATTAAAAAGCCGAAGGTTATTACAATACATCTGTTTTCTATTATATTCTTAAAAATTTCTTCGGAATAATCGCTTTTTTCGCCCTTGCTGAGGGCTTCAACAGCCGCTTTAACGGCAGTTTGTTTCATTTCGTTTATTTTTTCGGGTTCATAGCTTAAAAAAAATCTGCCGCTTCCGCTGCCTGCGGCGGCATAGAGAGTCTCGCTTTTTATTTCGGCGCTTTGTCTTTCGCCTAAGCTGTCATGTAAAACAGTATAAAAAAAATTATGGCTTGAAAAATTTTCAAACCATAATTTATTGGTCTGATAGACAGCCAAAACAACCAAAAAAGCGATTATGAAATTTTTTAAAAAATTAAACATCATTCATCACTCTTTTCGTGTTTATGACAACATACCAGTGTAATTAAAAGCGTAGCTTTGACCGGGCAGTACAATAATACCGTCCAAGTCAGACTGTATACTGCTTTCCTTCCGGTTAATTATTGTGGAATAAGACTGGCTCTGACCGTTGTATGTCGCCGTAACAACAACGTAGTTCTTCCCCAGCTTAAGGTCGACGGTCTTTCGGAATATACCCGACTGACCAACGGTTAAAGTGAAGCTTGAAAGCTTACTGTAAGAACCGTTGACAACCACATCGGGGTCATAAACGCTTATGTTTACGACGGAGCCTTTATCGGCTGTTCCCGAAATAACTCTGGAAGAATCAAAGGTAGCCTCGTAGCTTTTGGAAATATCAAATCCCTCGGCGATAGAAAAACAAGCCACCTGAGAAGGAGCAGCAAAAACGCTTACAGCCTGAAAGACCGTAAAACAGAATGTAATTAAAAGCAGATATTTTATTTTTTTAATTATCATCGGTTTTCGCTCCTTTCCAAAAGCGGTATGTATTTGCTCAATTTATCTGCACATATAAAGTATAAC
>JAJQFU010000140.1 GCA_021200955.1 Clostridiales bacterium
CTATATCATAAAAATCAAATTTCTCTAAAATTTCAACGTGGCTCAGTGCGCTTTCCACAAGTCCCTGAGAGGTTACTCCGCCGTATTTTTCCACAAGGCTTTTTTCCAAAGAGCCTGAGTTTACCCCAATTCTTATGGGAATGTGACGTGCCTTTGCGGCGTCAACAACAGCCTTAATTCTGTCCTCGTCGCCTATGTTTCCCGGGTTAATTCTCAGCTTGTCAACTCCCCCTTCACAGGCGGCAAGGGCAAGTCTGTAGTCAAAATGAATGTCAGCCACAAGAGGAATATTTATTCTTTTAACAATTTCCTTAACCGCTTCAGCCGCTTCCATATAGGGAACAGCCACTCTTGTAATTTCACAGCCCGCCTCTTCAAGAGCCTTAATCTGTTCCACAGTTGCTTCAACGTCTCTTGTGTCTGTGTTGCACATTGACTGAATGGCGATTGGGTTTTCACCGCCTATTTTAACTCCGCCTATATCCACCGTTCTCGTTTTTCTTCTGTTATACATAATTCCCTCTCCTATGAAAATATCTTAAACACATCGTGAAACGCCACAACTATTCCGAAGCTCATTATCAAAACAAAACCCACAAGGTTTATAAAGCCCTCTTTTTCCGGTGCGATTGGTCTGCCCCTTAGAATTTCCGCAATATAAACTATAATTTTGCCCCCGTCCAAAGCCGGAATGGGCAGAAGGTTCATAACCCCCAAATTGGCACTCAAAAGAGCCGTTATATTGAGCAAATTTATGATTAAAACCGAAATTCCCGCCTTAACGCTTTCGCCGTAAACCTCGCCCACTACGGAGGTAAGCCCTATGGGCCCTGCGATTTCGTCCATAGAAACCTTTGCCGTAAAAAGGCTTATAAGCCCCGTAACCGTCATTTTAACCAAAAAGAACATATCATAATATCCGCACTTAACAGCTTCTATAAGAGACGTTTTCGGAAGGCTTTCATCCGCTCCGGACAAAAAACCTGCTTTGGTTACGGTCAAAACCCCTAACTTATAGCTTCCGTTTTCGTCCGCATTAAGAGTCACACTGAAAACAAGCCTTTCGCCGTCTCTTGAAACCTCAACGGGAAAGGTCTTTCCGGCGTATTTCGAAAGCTCATAGCTTAATTCGGAATAAATTCTTACGCTTTTTCCGTTAACTTTGGTTATTACGTCTCCCTGTTCAATGCCGGCTTCCTCAGCGGCATAGCCCTCTAAAACTCCTCTGACCTCTGTGGTTGAATAACTCCAGCTGAAGTTTATAAAGCCCAAAACCAAAAGTGCAAGAACAAAATTCATAAAAGGCCCTGCGGCGCAGATAAAAATACGCTTAAAAACATTGGCGTCTAAAAAGCCGAAAACACCGTTCTCGGGGTCTGAATTGTCAGCCATTCTGCAGAAGCCCCCAATAGGCAGCCACCTGACTGAATAGACTGTTCCCCCTCTTTTGGTTTTCACCGCCAAAGGCCCCATACCTACGGCGAACTCTTCAACGGTTACTCCCGAAAGCCTGGCGGCTAAAAAGTGACCGCCCTCGTGTATAATCACAATAACACAAAATATAATAAGCGTCAGAATAACAGACATTAATTACACCTCTAAGCTTCGCGCATATTCCCTTGCCCAGTTATCAGCTTCGAAAACGTCCTCAAGGGTATAATCATATTTTACAGTATATGCGTTTATAACCTTTTCTATAAGCTCACCTATTTCAAAAAATTTAATATCCCTCTTCAAAAATCTTGAAACAGCAACCTCGTTTGCGGCGTTTAAAACAGCAGGCATAGTTCCCCCTGTTTTAATTGCGGAAAGAGCCATAGCCAAACACTTAAAGACCTTAAGGTCGGGCTTTTCGAATGTCAAATTCTTTATTTCGAAAAAGTCAACCTTGGGAAAATCGTTTTTGACCCTCTTGGGATATGTCAGGGCATATGAAATAGGCAGACGCATATCGGGCTCGCCTAACTGAGCCATAACAGCTGAGTCTTCAAACTCTACCATAGAATGAATTATGCTCTGGGGGTGAACAACTACGTTTATTTGGTCAACGTCCACATCAAACAGCCACTTGGCTTCTATTACCTCAAGCCCCTTATTCATCATTGTAGCAGAGTCTATGGTAACTTTTTTGCCCATATCCCAATTTGGGTGGTGAAGAGCCTGTTCAAGGGTTACGTCCTTAAGGCTTTTATATCCCCTGAAAGGGCCTCCCGAAGCTGTCAGGTGAATTTTCTTTATTTTGTTGCCGGAATTACCCTGAAGGCACTGAAAAATTGCCGAATGCTCGCTGTCTACGGGGTAAAGATTGATGCCCTTTTCTTTAACAAGTCTCATAACAAGCTCGCCGGAGGTAACAAGGGTCTCCTTATTTGCAAGGGCAAGAGTTTTTCCGCTTTCTATTGCGGCAATTGTAGGTCTTAAGCCCACATTGCCCACAAGAGAGTTCAAAACCGTATCGGCTTCATCAAAGGACGCAAGCTCAATAAGCCCCTCCATTCCGCAGAGAACCTTTGTGTTTGTGTCCTTAACGTTTTCCTTTAAGGCTCTTGCCTTGTCCTCATTCATAACAACCGCAAGCTTAGGGTTGTATTTTCTTATCTGATCCTCTAAAATTCCTATATTTTTGTTTGCGGAAAGACCCAAAACCCGAATAGTACCTACGCTGTCGCAAACCTCCAGCGCCTGAGTGCCTATAGAGCCTGTTGAGCCCAAAATAACCGCTTTTTCAGTCATAAAACATTTCCTTCCTTAACTATATCACATATCAATCATATATCAAAGCCAATAGGCAAATATTTTCAATAAAAATACGCAGACAGATGTAAAAAGCACGCTGTCAAATCTGTCGAGAACGCCGCCGTGACCGGGGAAAACGTTTCCGTAGTCCTTAATACCTGCTTCTCTTTTAACGGCTGATGCCGCAAGGTCGCCCATTTGGGCAAAAACAGAGCCCAAAACACCGAAAGCAAAAACCAGTACCCCGTGGCTCAATGTAAAGCTGTCGGAATAAGCAAAGTAATAAACAGCTGAAACTATTCCCGAAGTGATAAGCCCCCCGACTGCCCCCTCTATTGATTTTTTAGGGCTTAAAACAGGGGCAAGCCTGTGCTTCCCGAATTTTACGCCTACAAAATAAGCCCCTGTGTCGCTGGCAAAGGCGAATATAAAAACATACCAAATTAAATAAAAGCCGCCGTTCATCTGTCTGATTACGGGGATAAGCCCCAAAAGACAGCCTACATATAAAAAGCCGAAAAGGGCTGAGGTTATGTCGTTAATACTGCATTTATTGTGTCTTATGGTCAAATAAGCCATTAAGGCAGCAACAAAGACAGGCAGGCTCATAAAAATTGCGGTAAAAACCTCACTGCCGCAGTTATATTTCAGCAAAAAAATCAGAAACAGAAGCTCAAGGGCAAAGCCTATAAAATGAACCTCTTTAATTTTTCCGCAAGCCGCCTTATAAAATTCATACATACCTATAAGAGACAATACCCCCGCAGCCAAAACAAGGGGTACGCCTCCAAACCAAACAAGTCCAACCAAAAACGGCAGACCTATTACGGCTGTTAAAATTCTGATTATCATAACCTCGCTCCCTTTCAAAAAAAGCTCAGTTCAAAAGTTGTTGCATTATCTTCCGCCGAAGCGTCTTTCTCTGTTGTTATACGCTTCAACGGCTTCAAGAAGATCTTTTATCTTAAAGTCGGGCCAAAGCTTGTCGGAAAAATAAAATTCGGAGTAGGCAAGCTGCCACATAAGAAAATTTGAAAGACGCATTTCACCGCTTGTTCTTATTAAAAGCTCAGGGTCGGGGTAAGCCGCCGTATCGAGATAAGAAGAAATCATTTCCTCCGTTATATCCTCCGGCTCAAAGCTTCCGTCTCTGACCTCCTGAGAAATCTTTCTGACGGCTCTTGTAATTTCGTCTCTGCTGCCGTAGTTCATAGCTATGTGAACGAAAATCCCCTTATGGGTGGAATAAAGCTTTCTGACCAAAATCATTTTTTCCTGAATGTCGGGAGCAAGCTTAGACATATCCCCTATAAAGTCGATTTTAAAATTGTTGTCCTTTTCGTTTTTAATATGGTCGTCCAAATATTCGCGAAGGAGATCCATAAGGTTTGAAACCTCTTCCTGTGAACGCTTCCAGTTTTCGGTGGAAAAGGCATAAAAGGTAATATGTTTAAGCCCCAAATCGTCACAGTCGTTTATAAGCTTTTTAAGGTTTTCCGACCCTGTTCTGTGACCTACCATTCTGGGCAAAAAGCGTTTTTTAGCCCAGCGTCCGTTTCCGTCCATAATAACGGCAATATGCTCGGGTAAATTCATAATATCTCTCCTTAAATCGCCATTATTTCCTTATTCTTTGCGGCTATAAGCTTATCGATATTTTCGATATATTTGTCTGTAAGCTTCTGAACCTCTTTCTCCAAATCCTTAAAATCGTCCTCTGTGATTTCGCTCTTCTTGTTCTGCTTTTTGAAAGCGTCCATAGCGTCGCGTCTTATATTTCTTACGGCAACCTTGGCATTTTCGCCCTTTTTCTTAACATCCTTTGAAAGATCCTTACGTCTTTCCTCAGAAAGCTCGGGAAAAACAAGTCTGACGACCTTTCCGTCGCTGTTGGGGTTAATACCCAAATCAGAACCGGCAATAGCCTTTGTTATAGCCTTGATTGTTGACATATCATAGGGCATAATCTGAATAATTCTGGCTTCGGGGGTTGCAATGTTTGCAATCTGGTTTAAGGGCATTGTACTGCCGTAGCACTCAACGGTAATTCTGTCAAGCACCTTGGGGTTTGCTCTGCCTGCTCTGATAGCATCGAAATCGCTCTGAAGGCTTGCGCAGGTTTTAACCATTTTCTCTTCGTAGGTTTTTGTTTTGTCTGACATAATAAAGTCCTCCTCTTTGTTTAGAATAGTTTATGTTGATGATTTTGTAATGCTTAGTTTCTACCTATTAAATATAATCTGCAAAAGGGTGTTCAATCTGCATACCGCTTTTCTCCGTCGGGATATTCAATATATGCTTTACGTGCAGCCACATCATACCTTGCAACAGGCTTTTTGCAAAATTTTGCTTTTTCTATTGCCACCTTAACAGCTTGGCGTGCACGGGCATCCATTTCTCTGTCGCTGTCCGACAAATATTCGTCCCTTTCCTCCGGCTCGACAACAATTATTTTTTCGTTTCCTATTATTAACTCTTTCATTAATAACACACCCTTTAAAAATATATATTAAAACTCACACCGTAACGGTAGTGCCTATTTTTTCACCCATAGCGGCTTTAAGAATAGCCCCCTCCTCCGCCATAGCGAAAATAACAAGGGGAACCTTATGCTCTGCGCAGAGACTTGCGGCTGTAATATCTATAACCTTAAGATTTTTTTCCACGATTTCGGAACAGGGCAGCTCATCCAGCTTAACGGCATTGGGGTCAACAGCCGGGTCTGCGGTATAAACTCCGTCAATACTCTTAGCGTAGAGAATAGCATCCGCTTCAAGCTCACAGGCTCTGAGAGCCGTAACCGTATCCGTTGAGAAAAAGGGATGTGAAAGACCCATTGAAAAAATAACGATTTCCCCTGCCTTAAGACACTCAAGCGCCTTATCCTTTGAAAAGACCTCTGTCATATTCCCAACAGGAACAGGGGTCATAACCTTAGCCTTAACACCGTTTTGTCTGAACATATCCGCAAGGTAAATTCCGTTCATAACAGTGGCAAGCATACCGATTGAGTCGGCTTTGGTTCTGTCCATTTTGCTGTCTGCGCTTCTTCCTCTCCACCAGTTGCCGCCGCCTACAACCAAGGCGGTTTCTATGCCCTTTTCCAGAAGCCCCTTTATTTCGGTGACTGTTCTCTGGGCTGTTTTGTCGTCAAAGCCCACAGCCTTGTCGCCGGAGAGGGCTTCTCCGCTGAGCTTCAAAATAATTCTTTTATACATATATATTCACTCCTTTTACACCTCTCCGTCATCTGCATTGATTTTTTTAAAAATCAATGCAGATGACACCTCCCCTCAAGGGGAGGCTTATATATAGGATTATTTTATCACATACCGAAAAAGTTAGCAAGACAAAAAACTCTATTTGGATAAAAAAGTCATTACGTAAATTTTTCACGCCTTAAAATTGTAAAAAATATTTAACTTGTATTTTGTTAAAATGCACAAAAAAGTCGCAACTTGTTTTTGCATTTTTATTTTTCTAAGTATGCTATAATATATTTATCTCAAAATTTTAATAAAGGAGGTAAATTATGAAACGAAGACTTTTAGCTTCAGCATTAGCAGTTGCTATGACGGTTTCTTCATTCACATATGTTTCCTTTGCAGATGAAACAGCAGACGAAACAGCGGCGGCGGAAGAAATCGAAGTTTCGGATGAAGCCTTAAGCGGTTCCGCAGTACTTTCCGATGAAGAAATCGGGGACGAAGCAGAAAGCGAAGAGGCTGAAGCCACAATTGAAACGGCGGAAGCCGAAAACGCTGACCTTGCGAGTTCCGATGTTCTTAAATGGACAATCGGCGCTACAAGAACAGTCAGCACAAGTGCGGGCAGCATAACCTATGACAGCGACGGAAACGCTTCCACAGTAGTGCTTGCTCCCGACGGCTCGGGTAAATGTTCCAAAAATGATGAGGAATATCTGTATGCTGTGTCACAGCTTGATTCAAGCTACAACTTTGTTCTTGAAGCAGATATGACAATCAACAAATATTTAACCAACGGAACATCCTCACAGGGACAGACCACAGCAGGTCTTGTTCTTATGGCGGATCCCTCAAATACAGCTTATTCTGACGGAACAGGTGATAACCGCCACTACAACAATATGATGCTCTGCACATATTTAACAGACGGCGGCTTTGCTGCAAGAACTCTTGATGACGGCGAAAGTGCAGCTACCTACAACACTTTCTTCCCGGTAAGCGATTTTACTGTCACAACAGGTCTTACAAATTTAGGTCCCTGGCATTTAACAATCGAAAAGTCCGCTACATCTTATATGTTTAAGGTAGAGGACACAGAGGGCAATTCTGAAATAGTTTATTATGAAACAGACACAATGTTCGGCGACAGCATCTATGCCGGCTTTATGGCAGCAAGAGACATCACCGCAACATTCGACAACGTAAGCCTTGATATTGACCCCCGTCAGTTTACGGAAATCGAAATTTTAAGTCCTCCCAGCAAGACAACCTACTATGTAGGCGAAAACTTTGATATATCAGGTCTTGTTGTTCAGGGCAACTATATCGACCCCGAAACAGGCGAAGAGGGCAGCGTTATCCTTGACAACATTGAAGAAACCTATTCTATTTCGGGCTTCGACAATACTTCAGTAGGCGACAAAGAGCTTCTTATAGGTAAGGCAGGCTGCTATGCATCCGTTCCCTATACCATAAGAAAAATGAACGTAACAGCAGTAAACGTAACAAGAGTTCCTTATAAGAACACTTATTATGAATATCAGCTTGTAGATATAAACGGTCTTACAGGTAAGTTCGTATTTGAGGACGGCTCTACAGAGTCTATCGGCTACTCAGACGTTTATGACGACGAGGGTATTGTTGTGGGCGAATCTCACAACTTCCGCCTTTATGTAAACGGCAAAGAGGTTTATGACAAAGAAAGCTGGTTTACAGCAGCAGACGGCGGCGCAACAAACCTTGAAATCGGCTATTATTCAACAGATACCAAGTCTGATGCTGGCGTTGTTTATAAAGCGCCTATTACAATAAGCTCCTACGAGCTTGAATCATGCTTCGTAGCTGCAAGTCCTACAAAATATGAATATACCGTAGGCGAAGAATTTATTCAGTCGGGTCTTATTTTCAGTGCATATTACACAGACGGAACAAAGACAGTTATCGACACATTTGATGAAGATAACTATTATGTTTCGGGCTTTGACTCATCTGTACTGGGCACAAACACTGTTACAGTAACACTTGCCAATGCCCCTGACACATCAGCTTCGAAATATAAGGGCACATTCAACCTTTCAATCGTAGCTAGAACAACTCAGCTTTTCCTTATTACTCAATATCCCAGAACAACCTTCACAAACGATATGACGGTTGAAGAGATTCAAAGCTTAATAAGCGAAAAAATGGTTGTTAAGGTTTATTACAGCGATGAAACCTACGAAACAATCGAAGAAGGCGTAGGCTATTCAATCACCTACCCCGATATTCCCACATCAGGCAGCAAGCTTTTAAACGGAACATATACCGTTACCGTTACTCCCATAGGCTATAATTATGACGCAGAATCCTTCGAAATCACAATTTGGGATGATACAACCCACTATTGGAGACGTTCCGTATTCGGTCAGTCATCAAACAAGAGCTATTGGACAAACTTGGAAGAGGCAGATGAAACAGGCTTCTCAAGCTCAATCTTCCTTTCATCCTGGAGCGGCTCCGGTAAGATTACCACCGGCGGCAACGACGGTATTGTTTATTACTACACAAGATTTGACGCTGACAACAACTTCACCCTTAAGGGCGACATTGAGGTTGTTAATTATCTTGCAACAGACGACAAGAGCCGTTCAGCTCAGGAGGGCTTCGGTATTCAGTTCAGAGACACAATCTCACTGTTAAGCAAGGAAGACGGCGAAGAAATTGCAGCTTCTTATGATGACAAATATGCAGCATACGGCGAAACAGGCGACCATGTATTCTTCGATGCAACGGCAAGCGGCTCCTTCCCCAGCGGAATTTCTACATATGCCGATTCAGGCAAGGTACCCGTTTCTAAGGTTGAAGACGCTTATATCGACAGATACGGCGAACCTGTTCCCATTAGACTTAACACAACTCAGGAATATTCCGATATGGTTCTTGCAGGTACATTCACCGCAGGTACATATCCCTCAGACCCCACATCAAGCTCATATTATTTCAACTCTCACAAGCAGAGAATTAATATGTATATCAGAACCGGTGTTTATGACTCATTCTCAACAGACCAGACAGGCGTTGTAAACTACGGTCCCTACTGTCTCTACGGAACAACAGGCGACGAGCCTACAGGCGAGTTCTATCCCAAGACAGGCGACGTTTATACAATAACCCTTTCAAGAATTAACGGCGGTTATTTTGAAGAGTGTACTATCAAGGCTGTAGGCGAGTCTAACGCAGACTTCTCAGACTGGGTAGGCAAGACCTTCACAAAGAGCTGGTATTGGGATGTTGAATACGACATCGACGAGGATCCCCTTACCAACACAGACGATACAACAATCTACGCAGGCTTCTGTGCAGCAAGATGGGCAGAAATCAATGTAAGCAACATCGAGTGGTATGACTCAGCTGTTGCTACAGACATTTCTTATGTTGAAGAAGAATACTCTTATTCATCACCCGGTATCACACTTGTATCACCTACATTCACAAAGAACTCAACATATAACCTTATTCTTAAGGCTACAAACTCCTACGGCGGAACAGCTATTATTAAGCTGAACGACGAGGTTATTGCAAACAACGAAAAGATTACCAAGAGAAACTGCACATATAAGGTTCAGCTTATTGACAACGCTGTAAATAAGCTTGAGGTTTATTATGTGCCCGATGCAAACGATGACCTGACAACCTATGACCCCGTCACACTGACGAAGGAAATATCCTGCTGTTCAAGCATCTACAGCGACACTGAGGATCTCTATGTTGCTCCCGATGTTGACTATGACGGATATACGGGCGTTTTAGGCTCAGTTGCCGGTACAGGCGAAAGAAACTCGCCTATTACCGTAGACGCAGCTATCAGCCTTCTTAACACAGGTCAGAAGATTATTGTTTTAGACGGTATTTATTACAGAGACGACACAGTAACAATCGAAGAATCAAACTGCGGTACAAAGAGCCACATGAAATATATGTGGGCTGACGAAGGCGCTAACCCCATATTCGACATGCAGGACGGTGCCGAAGGCTTAGACCTTTCAGGAAACTACTGGTGGCTTAAGGGTATGACCTTCAGATATGCAGCAGACAACAACAAGGGCGGCTCATTAAGCGGCTCAGACAACATCTGCGAAAACCTTAAGTTCCATGACAACGGTACTACAGGCTTCCAGGTTTCCGGCTCAGGCAGCGAAACCTTTGACGAATGGCCTGCAAGAAACCTCATTGTTTACTGCGAGGTTTGGAACAACCACGACTCATCAGGCAACAACGCCGACGGCTTCGGCTGTAAGCTTACCGTAGGCAACGGCAACATCTTCAAGAACTGTGTATCTCACCACAACCTTGACGACGGCTGGGATTTCTATTCAAAGACTGTTTCAGGCGACATAGGTGCAACTGTTCTTGAGGACTGTATTTCTTATAAGTGTACATATTATCTCAATGACGATGGTTCTGACGAGCTCTATTTCAAGGGTTCGGGCAATGGCTTTAAGCTGGGCGGCGACTCAATCTATATCGGTCACTACGTAAAAGACTGTATTGCTTTCCAGAATGAGAACTCAGGCTTCTCTTCAAATGCCAACCCCGGTCTTAAGTTCAGAAACTGTATAGGCTTTAAGAACGGCGGAGCTAACTATTCACTTTATTCCGGTCTTGAAACAGGTAAGCTGAGATATAACTACAACCTTGACGGCTGTGTATCACTTTATAACTCAAGCGCAGACTCATTAGGCACAGTTAATAAAGACACAGATATGGTTGATCTTGTTCTTTACGATTCAGACGGAAACCAGGTATATGACGAAGACGGAAACGCAATTGTTGTTACCGACTCCGAAGGCAATGCAATTCAGGTTCCCAAGTATCCCAATACCTCAGAGAACGACACTATGATTGCCACTCTTCTCGAGACATATCCCGAAGCAGCTGAAGCAATCAACAACTACAGCCTGACAATTCACCATCTGTCAGACCTTATCGCAGTTGCAAAGGCTACAAACGCAGAAAGAGTTGCTATAATTGACCTTTACAGAAGCGCTGAAAACATACCTATTATTTCAGACACCAACTACTGGATTCTTTCAAAGGGTTCAAGCAATCAGTGCGGTGTAAACGCAAGCGGCGAAACATTCGACTTAAGCTGGCTTGAAAGCTACAACGTAAACGATATGGTAACAAACGGCTTTATCTCTCAGGATGATGAAGGCGAATATATCAGAAACGGCTTCCTTGTAAGAACAGAGGGTCATGAGTATGAATACAGAGATGATCAGTCAGATCTTCCTGCATATCCCGACACTTATTACCTGAAGTTCCCCGATGCTGAGGTTTATACAGGCGTTGATGAGGCAGCTACAGAAACCACTACCGCAGCAGCAAGAAAGAACAGCGGCAGCGGCGGCGGTGGCGGCGGCGGAAGCAGCGCACCTAAGACAGCAGCTGAAGCGGCAACTGAAGCAGCAGCTGAAGCAGTAACAGATAATTCAGACATTTCAGACAGCAAGGTTCCCGAAAGCTCAGAAGCAGCTCCTGCAGCTGAAGAAAAGGCTTATAAGTTTGATGATATTTCATCAAGACCTTGGGCAGCAGAAGCTATTGAAGCTTTGGCAGCTAAGGGCATTATAAGCGGCATAAGCGCAACAAAGTTTAACCCCGATGCAAATATTACCAGAGGAGACTTCTGTGTAATAATTGCTAAGGCAGCAGGCTTTACAGGCGGAGACGGCGCAACAGACTTCTCAGATGTTGACGCAGCTAAGTATTATGCACCTTATGTTGCATATGCTGCCGAAAACGGCATCGTAAACGGCTATGACGACGGCTCATTTAAGCCCGAAGCACCTATTTCCAGACAGGAAATGATGGTTGTTGTAGCAAGATTCTTAGGCGCTGACGGAACTGACGACACTGAAGCTTTGTCAAGCTTCTCAGACGGCTCTGACGTTTCAGCTTGGGCAGCACCCTATGTTGCATACCTTGCAAACAAGGGTATTGTTCAGGGAACAGACACAGGACTTAAGCCTCTTGAAGCTATCACAAGAGCTCAGGCTGCAGTTCTGGTTTATAACGCAACAAACGCTTAATTTACACAAATAAATCTAATATAGATTTTTCAGAGCGGGGCATTAATTTGCCCCGCTCCTTTTTTTCGTTGAATACTATAGTCTTCAACGAAAAAAAGCCTCCCCTTGAGGGGAGGTGGCACACGAAGTGTGACGGAGAGGTGTCAAGGCGGCGAAGCCGCCCTCGCTGAAAGCTGAGACTTTCAGCGAAAGAGGAGCAGCACAGGAGCAAAGTCTTGCTTTTGAAGCGAAGCTGCGAAAGCAAACGTGCGTATGTTGCTGCGATGTTATTTTGCCAAAGCAAGGCTCTCGGCAAATACCTTAACCGCCTCGGCGTTTCCGCCGCTTTGATTAATTACTCTGATAAGGGCTGAGCCTACGATACAGCCGTCACCGATTTTATTAAATCTGTCGCAATCCTCTTTTTTGGAGATTCCGAAGCCTATGCATACAGGTGTGTCGGTGTGCCTTTTAACCTCAACCATAAAGCCGTCTACTCTGTCGTCAAATGATGAGCTTCTGCCTGTTACGCCTAAGGACGAAACGCAGTAAACAAAGCCCTTTGCTTCTTTAACAAGCATTTCAACCCTGTCGCCGGAGGTTACAGCCACAAGAGGAATCATATAAAGGTCTGTTTTGTCTATATAGGGCTTAACGTCGTCATATTCCTCATAAGGCAAATCGGGTATAATTACCCCGTCAACGTCAATATCCACAAGAAGCTTAACAAACTCCTCAGCGCCGTAGCAGACAATCGAGGAATAATAAACCATTACCACAAGGGGAATTTGGCTGTTCTTCCTTACTCTCTCGGCTAAAACCTTAAGCTTTTCAAAGGAGAAGCCTGCGGAGATTGAGCGAAGCCCTGCCTCCTGAATTACGGGGCCGTCTGCCAGAGGGTCTGAGAAGGGAATGCCAAGCTCTATAATGTCCGCTCCCCCTTCTTCAAGGGCGTATATAAACTCCTCTGATTTTTCGATTGAAGGGTCACCGGCTGAAATATATGTTATAAGGGCTTTTTTGCCCTGTTCCTTAAGCTCCTGAAATTTTTTGTCTATTCTGTTCATATCAAATTTCCTTTCCTAAATATTTAGCCACAGTATGCACGTCCTTGTCCCCTCTGCCCGAAAGATTTACAACGATAATGTCGTTTTTGTCCATTTCAGGGGCTTCCTTCATAGCCTGAGCCAATGCGTGTGAGCTTTCTATAGCAGGCATAATCCCCTCATATTTGCAAAGTGCCTTAAAGGCTTCGATTGACTCATCGTCTGTAATCGAGGTATATCTTACTCTGCCGATGTCGTGAAGATAAGCGTGTTCGGGGCCTACGCCGGGGTAGTCAAGACCGGCTGAAATTGAATAGGCTGTTTTAATTACACACTCGTTATCCTGTAAAATATTTGACTTCATACCATGGAGAACGCCGGGCTTTCCTCCGGCAAAGGCACAGGCGTGCTTTCCTGTTTCAATACCGAGACCCGCCGCTTCAACGCCTATAAGCTGAACATCCTTATCCTCCAAAAAGGGGTAGAACATACCGATTGAGTTTGAGCCGCCGCCTACACAGGCATAAACCCTTTGGGGAATCCTTCCCTCAACCTCTAAAATCTGCTTTCTTGTTTCGTCTCCTATTATTCTCTGGAAGTCTCTTACCATTGTGGGGTAAGGGTGAGGACCTACGGCTGAGCCTATAATATAAAATGTGTCCTCGGCTCTTGCCACCCAAGTTCTGATAGCTTCGTTTGTGGCGTCCTTAAGTGTTCCCGTTCCCGTAGATACAGGCACAACCCTTGCGCCCAAAAGCTCCATTCTGAAAACATTAAGCTTCTGTCTCTCGATGTCCTCAGTTCCCATATAAACCTCGCAGTCCATACCGAAAAGCGCCGCTACGGTAGCTGTGGCAACGCCGTGCTGACCTGCTCCCGTTTCAGCAATAACCTTTGTTTTGCCCATATGGCGTGCCAAAAGAGCCTGTGCAATGGCGTTGTTGATTTTATGCGCCCCTGTGTGGTTTAAATCCTCTCTTTTAAGATAGATTTTTGCGCCGCCTAAGACTTCCGTAAGTCTCTCCGCATAATATAAAACAGAGGGTCTGCCTACGTACTGCTTCATATAATAGTCAAAGTCCTTTTTGAACTCCTCAGAGCTGCAGTAGCTCTCATATTCCTTTTCCAATACCTTTAAAACCGTCATAAGAGACTCAGGTACATACTGCCCGCCGTAAATTCCGAAATCCTTGCTCATATTTCAATTCCTTTCTTTTAATGCTTCGAAAAGCTGTTTTATCTTATTATAATCCTTAAAGCCGTCGGTTTCAACAGAAGATGATAAATCTATTACGTCCGGGTTCACAGTTGAAATTGCCCGGTTAATATTTTCCGCCGAAATTCCTCCGGCAAGCACTGTATAATGCTTTTTTGCAAATTCCTCCGCCAGCTCCCAGTTTATGCACTTTCCCGTTCCCCCGCGCATATCCTTGTCGTATGCGTCAAGGAGAAAGCCATCAACGTCATAGAGAGCCGCCTTTTCAAGAACAGAGCCGTCTTTAACGTGAAGTGCTTTCCACACTGTTTTATCCTTAAACAGACTGCAGTAGGCGCTGTCCTCATCGGAGTGAAGCTGAACCACATCAAGCCCTACGCTGTCGGTTATTCGGCGAACCTCTGAGGCTTCCATATCCGCAAAAACCCCTACTGTTTTAATATCATCCCTTAAAGCCTTTTTGATTTCAAGGGCTGTTTCAATGTCTATCTGACGCCTGCTTTTGGCGAAAACAAAGCCTGCGAAGCTTACGTCAAATTCATTAACATAATCTGCGTCAATTTTCCGCCTTAAGCCGCAAATTTTAATTAAGGGCTTTTTCGTATGCTTCACGAAATTCACCGGCTTTCTTAATAATATCTCCGCTTCGCATAAAGCTTTCGCCAACCAAAACGGCTGAAACCCCTGCGGAAGCCACAATTGCTATGTCCTCGGCAGTATGGATTGAGCTTTCACTGACAACAACCTTGTCTTTAGGCACCTTTTCACAAAGTCTGACGGTTGTGTATATGTCCTCTGAAAAATCCTTAAGGTTTCTGTTGTTAATTCCCACAATTTCTGCTCCGGCTGAAAGAGCCTGTTCAAGCTCCTCTTCGTTGTGTGTTTCAACCAAGGCGTCAAGCCCTACACCCTTTGCAAATTCTATATATTCCTTCAGAACACGAACATCCTTCAAAACCGCCGCTATAAGCAGAACTGCCGAAGCCCCTAACTCCCTTGCTTCAAATATCTGCATAGGTGAAATTACAAAGTCCTTTCTCAGAAGAGGCAAATCAATTTCCTTATGAATTGCCTTTAAATATTCAGGTGAACCTTGGAAAAAGTGTTCCTCTGTCAAAACAGACACTGCGTCAACACTTTTTCCGTAGGCTTTTGCCACCTCCACAGGCTTAAAGTCCTCTTTAATTACCCCTCTTGATGGCGAAGCCTTTTTGACCTCCCCTATTATTGAAAGCCCCTCTTTCTGAAGCGCCGCCTTAAAGCTCGCTGTTTTGTCGGTGTTCATTTTTTCATATAAATTTCTGACATCGAAAATATATCTGCTTTCACTTAAGGTCAGAGCTTTTCTTTCACAAATGTCGTCAAGTATCATATAAGCCCCTCCTTAATAAAGTTTTTCACTATTCTCATACCCTCGGGGGTATAAATGGACTCAGGGTGAAACTGCAAGCCAATTATGGGCAGCTCCTTATGTCTTATTGCCATAACCTCGCCTTCAAACTGAGCCGCAACATCAAAGCACTCGGGCACTTTCGTAACCGAAAGGGAGTGATACCTTGCCGCCTTCATAGGGCTTTTTATTCCCGAAAAAATGCCCTTTCCGTCATGCTCTATCATTGAAGCCTTTCCGTGAAAAAGCTCTTTGGCGTTGCTGACTGTTCCGCCGAAAGCCGCCGCAATAGACTGGTGACCTAAGCAGACACCTAACATAGGTATTTTTCCGGCGCAGGTTCTTATTATTTCGATACAGTTGCCGGCTTCCAAAGGTGTTTTGGGGCCGGGGGATATAACAAGCCTGTCGGGCTGCATTTTCAAAACCTCTCCCCCGGAGATACTGTCGTTTCTGAAAACCCTTATATCCCTGTCAAACTGACCTATATACTGATATAAATTATAGGTAAAGGAGTCATAATTATCTATAAGAACAACCATTAAATGTCACCTCCTATTGCTTTAACAAGAGCTCTGACCTTGTTGTGGCACTCTTCAAATTCAGCCGCCGGAACGGAATCGGCAACGATACCTGCTCCTGCCTGCATATAAGCCTTTCCGTCCTTAATTATCATAGTTCTGATCGTGATACAGGCGTCCATATCGCCGTTAAAGCTGAAATAGCCGCATGCACCGCCGTAAGTGCCTCTTCTCAGGTTTTCAAGCTCGTCTATAATTTCCATAGCTCTTATTTTAGGCGCACCGGAAAGAGTTCCCGCCGGAAGGAAGGTTGAAAGAACGGAGAATGCGTCCTCGTCCTTTTTCTTTTCTCCCTCAACGTATGTAACCATATGCATAACATGGGAATAATAATGCACCTGCATAAACTCCGTTACCTCAACCGAGCCTATTTCAGCCACTCTGCCCATATCGTTTCTTGCCAAATCCACAAGCATAACGTGTTCAGCCTGTTCCTTAAGGTCATTTTTAAGGCTTAAAGCAAGGCGAATATCCTCTTCGGCGTTTTTGCCTCTTTTTCTCGTTCCCGCAATGGGACAGGTTTTAACCCTGTTTCCCGTAACCTCAACAAGCATTTCAGGAGAACAGCCTGCAATCTGATAATCGCCGAAATTGTAATAAATCAAATAAGGTGAGGGGTTAATTTGTCTAAGCTGTCTGTAAAGGTCTATAGGCTTGCTGGCTGTTTCAACAGTCAGTCTCTGAGACAGAACCACCTGGAAAATATCACCGTCATAAATATATTTCTTGGCTTTCTTAACCATATCCATATATTCCTCTTTTGTTACATTACAGGTAACAGAACCGCAGAGAGCCTTTGGCATTTCGTATTTTTCAGCCGGCACTACCGACTTAACCTCTTTTTCCATTTTGTCTAAAATGGCTTCAGCACGGGCTTTGCCGTGGTTATCCTTTGTGTCAAGAACCACAAGCCTTATGCAGTCGTGCATATGGTCGTAAATTATAAATTCTGTGAAAACCATAAGGTTTACAACGGGAACGCCTATTTCGTCGGGGTTTTCGTCAGGAAGCTTTTCATACTGACGAATAACGTCATAGCCTATTGTACCTACCGCGCCGCCGATAAATGAAACGTCTAAGTCCGTTTCAACCTTGAAATTCGAAAGATAGTCTCTTACGCCGTCAAGAAGCTTTCCCTCGTATACTCTTTTTTCGCCGCCTTCGTCTATGGTCAGCTTGTCCGAGCCGTAAAGACAAGCAACGGGGTTTTTGCCCAAAAATGAATAGTTGATTTTGCCTTCGCCTCGGCTCTCCAAAATAAAGCCCTTTTCGTCGCCCACGTATTTATAAAACAGGGTTATGGGGGTTTCGGTGTCTCCCGAGAAAACCCTGTCATAAGTGGTCAAATATTTCATATATAAGCCTCCTTTTTATATAATAAATTATCAATCATAAACTGCAAAAGTCGATTGCTCCATGCTTCGCATTCCCGCAACACTTTTGCATAAAAAAAATCCTATCCCTAAATTGGGACAGAACCTATAATCCTGCTATGCCACCCAATGCCAAAGCACTAAAAGCACAATTTTCAGGTACAAACATACCCTACCCCTATAACGTGAGGAACACGTTTAAAGCTAATAAAGAAAATTCTCTTTCGCCCAAAGTCTCATGAGTCCATTCACAAAAACCGCCCTGCTCCCCTCACACCTATGAGGAACTCTCTGAAAAAGGATAAGTTAAAAGCTACTACTCTCAATCACAGACATTAATATTTAAACCTTAAGATAATTATACACCTGAGCCGCTCATATGTCAATAACCAAATTATTAAAATTTTGATTTTCGGCAAAAACAGTAACAAACAGTATTCTTCTGAAAAAGAACAATACTATTTGTTACTGTTTCGTGTTTTTTAATAGCGAAAAAGACAGTTATTTTTGATACGATTATATGACAAAAAGCCTTGAATTTGTGGTATAATCAATTTGTTCGAAAAATTAAAAGAATAAATTTAATCTTGAAAGTATTTAATACTTTTAATAAATATTTTGGTATTTACTGCCATTTTAAAAGGTATTCTCAGATTTTTCGGAACTAAAAATAATTTAATAAGGAGAAAGAAAGATATGAAATTAATAAGCGAAGAATTTGTTGAAGATGAAAACTGCGGACTCGTCTTTAAATATGAATTTCTTCAGTCGGCGGAAAAGGGTGAAGGCCCTTATATTCTCAGAACGGAGCTTTTTAAGGAGGGAGTTAAAACAGGTGAAGCGGAAGAGATCTTCAACACGCTGGAAAAGGCTGTTAAGCTTTACGGCTTGGCGATTAAAACAAAAATCACGCCCTTAAATCTGAAATACATAAAGGAAGATATGGGCTAAAATGAAACCCTGCCTCAGAGAACAAAACTCTCTTGGGCAGGGCTTTTCTTTGTAAGTATATTTTTAATCCTGATTTTCGGGTTTAATGTTGGGCTTAAGCTCTTGAAGAAGCTCTTCTGTTATAACGGAACTCAATTCCTTTGGTATATGTATTTTTTCAAAATTTATGTTTTTTGACTTATATGTGCAAATACTGTATTTCTTATCTTTTATATTTTTTGATAAAACAGCCAAAACAGGACTGTGAGGATAAACTTCGCTTCTGACATCGGACTTTAATATGCCCACAGGATAACAATTATTTGCTCCCTGTTTAAATCTTCTCAATGTCATAGTATAAGCTACGTTGCCCACACCTAAATCAGCTTCGATTTTTATGCCTTGGCTGCCGAAATCGCCTATTGTTTTAGCGTTTAAATTTACCGAAACCGCCTCAAGCACTATATCAATCTTATATGTTGTATATTTTTTATTTTTAATAATAAAATCTTTTGGGCTCAGTCTGCTTTTAGACGCTCTTTTAAAAAACTCTTCTGCTGACAATTCGGTTTTAATTCCAAAAAAATGCAGAAAATTAAAGGCTTTAAAGTCAACTTTATAACTTACCAAATCATTATTTTGCTTTGTAATAAACAATATTGACTTGTTCAGCAAATTTCTTTTGTATAACCCGGCAGCTTCAACAATTACAGGTATGGCTGTATCATTGTTATAATATTTTGTTTCCATAAAAAAATCTCCTCATAAAACTAAAGGGAGCTAAATATTCGTAAATAAATAGCTCCCGATAGGTTCTGTTTGGTTTTTCCGTTGTCCGTCAACTATGCAAGCCATTATATTCTTGCTCTGATAGCGGTTTTTTCCGTTGTCCGTCAACTATGCAAGCCCTGTATGTCTTACTTTACGTTCGGATTAATTCGCAGGAGCCAAACCTCCCGATGAGTCCCCCACTGCGTGGCTTTTCCCATCTGCTAATTATATTATAACGAAAATCCGATTTTATGTCAATAAAAAATCGTAAAATTAATGTTTTAGTAATAAATCCATAACATTCATTTTTTCAAAAGCTTTTTTAGATATTGCCCTGTGTAGGAGTTTTCGCATGCGGCGACCTGTTCCGGAGTACCCTTAGCCACAATATACCCTCCGCCGTCTCCCCCTTCGGGACCTAAATCGATAATATAGTCGGCGGTTTTGATTACGTCTAAGTTATGTTCGATTACAACAACGGTGTTGCCGCCCTCTGCAAGCCTTTGAATTATGTCGATAAGCTTATGAACGTCGGCGGTGTGAAGTCCGGTTGTAGGCTCATCAAGTACATAAATAGTCTTTCCCGTCGCCTTTCGTGAAAGCTCCGTAGCAAGCTTCACTCTCTGAGCCTCTCCTCCGGAAAGAGTTGTTGAAGCCTGACCTAATTTAACATAGGAAAGCCCCACATCGTTCAGGGTTTCAAGCTTTGCTCTTATTTTGGGCAGATTTTGGAAGAAGTCAAGGGCTTCCTCAACGGTCATATCCAAAACGTCGGAAATAGACTTGTCCTTATATTTAACCTCCAAGGTTTCTCTGTTATATCTTTTTCCTCCGCAGACCTCACAGGGAACATAAATATCCGGCAGAAAGTTCATTTCAATTTTCATAATTCCGTCGCCGGTACAGGCTTCGCACCTTCCTCCCTTAACGTTAAACGAAAATCTGCCCTTTCCGTAGCCCCTTATTTTTGCTTCGGGCAAGCCCGCAAACAAATCTCTTATAAGATCGAAAAGCCCTGTATATGTGGCAGGGTTTGAACGTGGGGTTCTGCCTATGGGCGACTGGTCGATTGCTATGATTTTATCCAACGCCTGCCAGCCGTCGATTGACTTAACCTTTCCGGCTTTAATTCTTGCATGGTTCAGCTTTCGTGCAAGGCTCTTATAAATAATCTGATTTACAAGGGAGCTTTTCCCCGAGCCTGAAACACCTGTTACGCAGACGAACACACCCAAAGGCACATCAACATTCAGCTTTTTAAGGTTATTGACCTCTGCTCCCCTTATTTTGAGAAAGTTTTTCCCGGGCTTACGCCTTTCCTTCGGCACGGGAATTTCCGCTCTTCCGCTTAAATAATTGCCTGTTGCGGATTTTTCACAGGCAAGAAGCCCTTCTACCTCTCCCGAATATACAACCTCTCCGCCCCCTACTCCGGCTCCGGGACCTATATCAACTACGTTATCCGCAGCCAAAATTGTGTCGCTGTCATGTTCCACCACTATCAAAGTGTTGCCCAAATCACGAAGGTTTTTAAGTGTAGCTAAAAGCTTATCATTGTCTCTTTGGTGCAGACCTATGCTTGGCTCGTCAAGAATGTAAAGAACTCCTACAAGCCCTGAGCCGATCTGTGTGGCAAGCCTTATTCTCTGACTTTCTCCCCCTGAAAGAGTTCCGGCGGTTCTCGAAAGAGTAAGATAGTCAAGCCCAACATCACACAAAAAGTCAACTCTGGCTCTTATTTCTCTTAAAATAAGGTTTGCAACCGCTTCCTGTCTTTTTGAAAGCTTAAGGTCTGCAAAAAATGTCTTAAGCTCCTTAACTGAAAGCTCCGTAATCTCCGAAATGTTTTTATCACCTATCGTAACCGCCAAATATTCAGGTCTTAAACGTCTGCCCTTGCAGGCGGGACAGGTTACGTTGGTCATAAATGCTTCATATTCCTTTTTTGCGCTTTCGGAATAGGTCTCTCTGTATCTTCTTTCAAGGTTGTTGACAATGCCGTCAAAATAAAAGTCATAGGCTTTAAGCCTTCCTCCGCTTTTAAATTCAACGGGAATATATTCACCGCCGTTTCCGTACATAATTATGTTTTTTATATCCTCGGGCAAATCCTTATAGGGCATATCGAGGTCAATTCCGTACTTTGCCGAAAGCTTCTCAAAGAGGTTGTTGCTCATAGAGCCGTCATTCATAATGGCGTTCCAGCCGTAAACCGCAATTGCCCCCTGATGAATTGAAAGCTCGGGCGTCGGCACAATCAAATCCGGGTCAAAAATAAGCTTTGCCCCTAAGCCCGAACATTCGGGACAAGCTCCGTTGGGATTGTTGAAAGAGAACATTCTTGGTTCGATTTCCTCAATGCTTATTCCGCAGTCGGGACAGGAAAATTTTTGAGAAAATGTCAAAATCTCTTCACCTGTGTCCACAAGCAAAATTCCGTCAGTCAGCGCCATAACAGTCTCAACGGACTGCGCAAGACGGGCTTCAATACCCTCTTTTACAATAAGTCTGTCAACAACGATTTCGATTGTGTGCTTCTTATTCTTTTCAAGCTTTATTTCGTCCGAAAGCTCATAAATTATTCCGTCTATGCGAACTCTCACATAGCCGCTTCTCTTTGCGTCCTCCAAAATTTTAACGTGCTCGCCCTTTCGCCCTCTTACAACGGGAGCAAGAAGCTGAAGCCTTGTTCTCTCGGGCAAAGCCGTAATTTGGTCTACAATCTGGTCTATTGACTGTCTTTCGATAACCCTTCCGCATTTGGGGCAGTGAGGAATGCCTGCACGGGCAAAAAGAAGTCTGAAATAGTCATAAATTTCGGTAACAGTCCCCACTGTGGAACGGGGGTTATTGTTTGTGGTCTTTTGGTCGATTGAAATCGCCGGAGAAAGCCCCTCGATTGTGTCTACGTCGGGCTTATCCATTTGACCCAAAAACATCCTTGCGTAAGAGGAAAGACTCTCAACGTAGCGTCTCTGACCCTCGGCATATATGGTGTCAAAGGCAAGGCTTGACTTTCCGGAGCCGCTTAAGCCCGTAAAGACATTCAGCTTATTTCGAGGAATATCCACATTTATATTTTTAAGGTTATTTTCCCTTGCACCCCTTATAACAATATTTTCCATAACTGTAACAATCTCCTTTTACAAAAGCAAAAGCTCATTCAGCCGCTTAATTTCGTCTCTTATTTCCGCAGCCTCTTCAAATTTAAGCTCAAGAGCAAGCTTTTTCATTTTATCCGTCAGTGAGTTAATTGTCATTTTAATCTCAGCCGCAGACATTGATTCTGCGTCCTTTTCAAGCTTCTGAGTTTTTCTGCCTACAACGGCTTCCGTGGCTTTGATTATTTCATGAACCTTTTTTATAATGGTCTTAGGCACTATGCCATGCTCATCATTATATTTCTTTTGGATTTCACGCCTTCTGGCAGTCTCCGTTACGGCATTTTTAATAGAATCGGTTATAACATCGGCATACATAATAACCCTGCCCTCGGCGTTTCGTGAGGCTCTGCCCACAGTCTGAATAAGGGAAGTCTCCGAACGGAGAAAGCCCTCTTTGTCTGCGTCCAAAATAATAACTAACGCCGTTTCGGGGATATCAAGCCCCTCTCTCAAAAGGTTAATTCCCACCAAAACGTCAAACTCTCCTAAACGCAGGCTTCTTATAATTTCAAGCCTTTCAAGGGTGTCTATATCCGAGTGGAGATATTCAGCCTTAACGCCGTTTTCTCCCAAATATTTAGTCAAATCCTCAGCCATTTTCTTAGTAAGTGTGGTAACAAGAACCCTCCACCCCTTTTTGACTGTTTTGTTTATTTCCGTAATAAGGTCGTCAATCTGCCCCTCAACAGGTCTTATTTCGATTTCGGGGTCAAGAAGCCCCGTAGGTCTTATAATCTGCTCCACAACATTCTCCGAATGTGTCTTTTCATACTTTCCCGGAGTTGCGGAAACAAAAAGCATTTGGTTCATTTTCTTTTCAAACTCGTCAAACTTAAGGGGTCTGTTATCCAAAGCAGAGGGAAGTCTGAAGCCGTAATCCACAAGGGATGTCTTTCTTGCCCTGTCGCCGTTATACATTCCCCCTACCTGAGGAATTGAAACGTGTGACTCGTCCACAATGGTTATAAAATCCTTGGGAAAGTAGTCTATAAGTGTGTGGGGAGTGCTGCCCTCGGCTCTGCCGGATAAGTGTCTGGAATAGTTCTCTATGCCGGAGCAAAAGCCCATTTCTGAAAGCATTTCCATATCATAATTGGTTCGCTCTTCTATTCTCTGAGCCTCGATATATTTTTCTTCCGATTTAAAATATTTAATTCTTTCGTCAAGCTCCTCGTTTATGGCGTTTATCGCCTTAATCATTTTGTCTCTGTTAATAACATAGTGGCTTGCAGGGTAAATACAGACGTGGTTTCTTATTCCCTTAACATTTCCCGTCAGCGAGTCCACCTCTGAAATTCTGTCAACCTCGTCGCCGAAAAATTCTATTCTGTATGCTGTGTCTGAGCTTTCCGCCGGAAACACCTCAAGGGTATCCCCTCTTAGCCTGAATGTCCCTCTTGTGAAATTAACATCGTTTCTGTCATATTGAATTTCCACAAGCTTTTTCAAAATATCATTTATGTCACGAACCATTCCCGGTCTTAAAGAAACGCACATTTCGTTGTAGTCAATAGGGTCGCCCAAGCCGTAAATACATGAAACTGACGCCACAATTATAACGTCTCTCTGTTCAAAAAGAGCCGCCGTGGCGGAGTGTCTCAGCTTGTCGATTTCATCGTTTACGGAGGAATCCTTAGCTATATATGTGTCGGAAGAGGGCACATAGGCTTCAGGCTGATAATAGTCATAATAGCTTACAAAATATTCAACGGCGTTTTCGGGAAAAAACTCCTTAAATTCGTTATAAAGCTGCGCCGCAAGGGTTTTGTTGTGGGCGATAACAAGGGTGGGTCTGTTAAGGCTTGCTATAACATTAGCCATAGTGAAGGTCTTTCCCGAGCCTGTTACCCCCAAAAGGGTCTGAGCCTTATCCCCCTCTTTAAAGCCCTTAACAAGCTCCTCTATTGCTTCGGGCTGATCTCCCGTAGGCTTGAAAGCCGATTTTAATTTAAAAATTTGTTTTTCGTTATTATTCATAGGCTTTTAACCTCCCCTAAAGCCTTATTCCGCCGCCGCTGTTGTTGTCTCTGTCTCGTATAAATTATAATATGCACTTTGTGCATTATAAAAGTTTGTTTTAAGCTGTTCGTCAGATGAAATGCAGATCATACAGCGGCTTATATATTTAGTTCTGCCGATTTCGATAAATTTCATAATATTTGCAGCCATTGTTTCTACATTAAAACAGTAGCTTTTGCAGGCTTCCACAAGGTCAAAATCCCCTTCCTCATATCTGCCGTTAAGCATTGTGTAATAGCTTATTTCGTTAAGCCTAATGCTTGCTGCCACATCATAAAGGTGATCCCTGTCGCAGGTATCGTTTGCCAAATTATTTACCTCGCTTTTAAGCCTTTCACAAAAAGCATTTGAATTTTTAAAAATATAGCCCGACAAGCCGTATATAGAAGGCTCTTCATCTTCTTCAGTCATTTCGCTTATGGAAATTTCCTCCTCTACAGGCTCGAAGCTTGAAAAAGAGGTGTCAGTCTCGGGCTCGAAAACAGTGGCTGTTTTACGGTTTAAACAAACACTTAAAAAGCACAAAATTATTAAAAAAACCAAAAGCAGCAGAACCCATTTATTTTCAGTCATTTTAACTCGCTCCTTTACATCATCTCATTTTAACACAACCCATTATAAAGTTCAACACAATTTTTACGAAAGCATTTTCTTTTTTGCGAGAGACAAAAGCTAAAATATTAAACACAAAAATGCATATTTTTTACCTGTCAAACTCCCGACTGTTTAATTTAAAGGCGATGTTTACATTAAAAAAATTCTGTGATATAATAAGAAAAAAAAGGAAAGGGCGTGTAATTATGATTTATAAAAGCCTGGCTCATCTTTATGATGTTTTTATGGAAGATGTTCCCTATGAAGATTGGCTTAAAAACATTGAGCATTATTTGGAAAAATATAATATAAAGCCCAAGACTGTTTTGGATTTGGGCTGCGGAACAGGGCAAATGTCGATTTTATTTGCGAAAAAAGGCTGTGAGGTAACAGGGGCTGACATTTCGGAGGAAATGCTGACTGAAGCCTATAACAACGCCGTTAAAGCCGGTGTAAATCCTCTTTTTGTGCAGCAGGATATGAGAGAATTTTCTTCTCCCGAGGGCTATGACCTTATTATTTCTCTTTGCGACTGTTTGAATTATATTACAGACAAGGACGACCTTAAAAAGGTTTTCGAAAACTGCAAAAACACTCTTAATGACAATGGACTTTTTATTTTCGACCTGAACACACCTTACAAGCTTAAGGAAATTTTGGGAAACGGCAGCTTCTGTCAGACTACTGACAGCTACGCCTTTACCTGTGAAAACTGTTTTGACGAGGATAAAAATATTTGTGAATATTATGTAAACATTTTTTCGGAAAACCCCGACGGCTCTTATGAAAGGGCTGAAGAGTGCCACTATGAAAGAGCCTATTCCGTTGAAGAAATTAAAGGGCTTCTTAAAGAAACGGGTTTTAAGCTTTTGGAAACAGCTGATGCCGACGGCTTAGAAGCCCCGACGGAGACTACCGAAAGAATTTATTTTACAGTAAGAAAGGATAATGAAATATGAGCTGTGTTTTAAGAGGCACCGCAGCAGAGGGAGCAATCCGCTTCTTTTTTGCAAACACGAAGGACATTGCGGAAAGGGCAAGACAAGCCCACAACACCACCCCAACCGCTTCGGCAGCTTTGGGCAGAACCTTGACCGCCGGAACAATGATGGGGCTTATGCTGAAAGACCCCACCAACATTTTGACAATAACGATTAAAGGCGACGGACCTATTGGCGGAATTACCGTAACCGCAGCCGCCGACGGAACAGTCAAAGGCTATGTAAACAACCCCTCCGCCAGCCTTCCCTTAAACAAATTCGGAAAGCTTGACGTAAGCGGAGCTGTAGGCAACGGCAGCCTGACAGTAATCAAGGACTTGGGGCTTAAAGAGCCTTATGTAGGTCAGGTTCCCATAATTTCGGGAGAAATAGCCGAGGACATAACATATTATTTCGCTTTAAGCGAGCAGACCCGTTCAGCCTGTGCCTTAGGGGTTTTGGTTGACACCGACCTTTCAATTAAACAATCGGGAGGGTTTATTTTACAGCTTTTGCCCGACGCCGATGACGATATTATAACACGCCTTGAACGCCGTTTAGGGGCAATCCCTTCAGTAACGTCTATGTTCGAAAGCGGACTTGACATTGAAGGAATTGTAAACAGGGTTTTGAAGGACTTCAACCCTGTAATTATGGACAGAACCGAAACAGAGTTCAGGTGCGACTGTTCAAGAGACAAGGTTGTAAAGGCTTTGGTAAGCGTTGGCAAAAAAGAGCTTGAAGCTATGCTCAATGAGGATAAAAAAGCCAATGTCCACTGTCATTTCTGCAACACAGACTATGATTTTGACGAGGAAGAGCTTAAAAATATAGTAAATTCTTTGTAAGAATTAACATATGTTTTTTAAAATTTTCGGAAAATTTCTTGTTAAAATCTACAAAAGTTCTTGTCTTTCAAAACATAATATGGTATAATTATATAAATGTTAGGAACACTTTTATAAAGAGGAGGTATATATTTAATGCAGATTAGAGATTTCATTCCCGACGGTGTCGGCAGACGGTTTGACCTTGTTAGCTTCGGTGAGGTTATGCTCAGGCTTTCAGCCCCCGATAAAGAAAAAATTTCATACGGCGAGGTTTTTGATAAAAACGCAGGCGGTTCTGAGCTTAACGTAGCTTCAGGCGCAGCTTATTTGGGCGCTAAAACCGCTATTATCACAAAGCTCCCCGATAACAAAATAGGCAGATTTATTCAGTATAACGTTCGTTACGGTGCTGTTACCGATAGATATGTTGTTTTCGACAAGTCTCCCGAAAAGCGTTTGGGTGTTTATTATTACGAATCAGGGGCTTACCCCAGAAAGTCATCGGTTGTTTATGACAGAGCCAACTCTTCATTTACAAAAATCACCTTTGACGAAATTAACCCCGAGGTTTATTATAAGACACGTCTTTTCCACGTAAGCGGCATAACCCTTGCCCTTGCTCCCAGTCTCAGAGATACAACTCTTAAAATGATTCAGGAGTTTAAGAAAAACGGTGCAGCTGTTTCCTTCGACTTTAACTACAGAGCTACCCTTTGGAGCGAGGAAGAAGCAAGAGAAACCATAACCAAGATTTTGCCCTATGTAGACGTTCTCTTTGTTTCCGAAGAAACCTCACGCAGAATGATGCAGAAAACAGGTACTCTTGAAGAAATTATGAAGAGCTATTCTGACGAATACGGCTGTAAGATAGTTGCTACCACAAGACGTATTGCTATCAGCCCCACACGTCATAACTTCGGCTGTAAGATTTATTTCGACGGCAATTTCTATGAAGAAGACCATTATAAGGAAATCGAGGTTGTTGACCGTATAGGCTCAGGCGATGCTTTTGTAGGCGGCGCACTTTATGCTATTCTTATGAAGGGCGACATTCAGGCAGCTGTTGAATACGGCGACGCTATGTCCGCTGTTAAAAACACTGTTTACGGTGATATGCCCCGTTCTTCACTGGAAGAAATCAACAGCGTAATCAAGAACCATAAGTCAACAGGCCCTCAGTCTGAAATGAACAGATGAGGAAATGATGAGAAATTCAAAATAAAAAATAATTTTAGCGTAAGCGTAGGGAAAATCAAGCGGCAGTTCTAAAAGAAAAGCGACTTTTTCAATTTATTCAGGCTTTTCTTTTAGTTTAGAGCGCAGTATTTTTCCGCAAAATTATTTTTTATTACATTAAATCATCAATTCCTAATACATAATTTTATATTAAAAAAACAGCCTCGGCAATTATGTCGGGGCTGTTCTTAATTTTTACTCTTCTTCCTGAGATAAGGTCGCCGCCATATCAAGCATTCTGCTCAAATAGCTTTTACTTACCACAAAGCCTGTGCTTCCGCCGTTTTTCTCAACAATATAATAGTTTGAGTCATAGTTATAATATCTGTCTGTGCTTTCCGTTCCGTCAAGAAGCTTATAGCTTATAACAAGGGCAGCTTCGCCCTCTACTGCGGCGTTTTCCTCAATTCTTTCAAAGGTTATGCCTGTTAAAAGCTGATAAAAGTCGGAAATATCAACTCTGTCATATTCTCTTCCGTTAAGGCTTGCCACTCTGTTGTCAACGCCCTCTTTGTTGACATTATCCTCTCCGAACTCTAAGATATATTCCTCACCGTTTAAAACGCTTATATTTACCGATTCCACGTTTCTGCGGTATTGAAGATTTACAAATCTCTCCGTAAACTCATAAATATTATAATTTACAGCAGGCTCAACCCCCGCCTTATAGGTCAGATAAACCGTATTACTGTCCGGCGTCTTGCAGTAATAATGTTCGTCATCAGCCAAACTGCCTATATCAAGGGAGAAAGTATTTTCCGTATCCTTAAAGGTCAGCTCATAAACAGGCTGTTCAAGCCCGTACTGAGCCAAATCTTCCGCATTAATTTCCACAATATCCAAAAGCTTAAGATAAGAATAGCCGCTTAAAATAGTTGTCTCTAAATTATAGGGGTAAACCGTCAAGCCGTTTACGGGGCTTTTAAGCATAAGTGTAGTTAAGTTGTTGCCCTCGGCGGCTGAACTTTCGTTGCTGTCGGTGTCATAGGTTATAATAAGGCTTTCATCTGTTTCGAAGTTCATAACTGTGGCAAAGGTTATTTCTTCCAAATTCAAAGTTGGCAGTGTCTTATCCATAAGCTCGTTAAAGCCGTAAAAATACTTTGTAATATTGGTGTTAGAAACTATATACACGCTGTCTGAGCCTGATACATTTACATAAAAACCAAGCTTGTCGGCGGTCCGGTTTCCCACGGAAAGAAGTATATCCGAGCCGTCATCATAGGCTGCATAAAGCTTAAGACAGGGCTCCGCAAGACCGTATTCTTCAAGACCCTGATGCTCCTTAAGTTCGGTGCTTGCATAAAGTGAATAGAAGCCGTCCAAATATGTCTGCATATTGTCGCTTAAGGGGCAGTCCTCATAGCCCTTAATATACCAGCTGCCGCCGTCCAAATACACAAGCATTTCCTTGTCGCCTGCGTCAATGCTTTCGCTTACGCCGCAGCCCTCTGGCAGAGAAATTCTCTCAGCCCTGACCTGTGAAAGACCTACATTTTCGTCTATGTTAAAAACAAAGCTGAAGCTTTGGCTTTCTTCCGTCTGCTCTTCGACCTCGGCGGTTTCGTCACCTTCTCCCGAACCCCAAAGAAAATATACCGCCGCAAGAACTATAAGGAGAACCGCCAGCCCCAAAAGTGCAGGGAGCTTTTTCTTCATTATTTATTCCTCCTTGAAAGCCAAACCACAAAGCCGTAGCCTATTATAAACAGGGGCAGAATGATTACGCAGATATATTTAATTCTTTCGTACTGAGCATAGTCTGTATAGAATGTGTCGTTATCCAATGATTTTGAACGAATGCTTACGCTTTCGTAGTCTGTTTTGTCGTTAAGCCACTTTATGCAGCCCTCTATAAAGTCTGAGTTTCCTCCGCTGACAAGGGCGTCTGCCTGAGCGAAAAGAAGATAATAATAGCCTGAGCAAACCACAAGCTTTGTTATGTGCTGTGTGTCGGTATATGTGCTGTCGGTAACTGCTACCGCCACATCAAAGGGCCCCGGGGCGTCTCCTTCCTGCATTGTTACTGTTTCGTCATCGGTGTTTTTGCCGAAGGCAGAAGCAGAGGTTGAAAGAAGAGGCTCAACGGTGGTTGCCACTCTTTTATCAGCTGTTTGGGTTATTCCGTAAGCCGTTGTGAAGAGAACCCTTATTTGAGAAAGTCCGTCAGTTGCGTCATGAATAGCTATGTCCGGCAAAATAGCCGTAGGATAGTTTTGATACTGATAGTTTGCGTCCGCTTCGAAAATAATGGGGTTATTCAAAGACAAGCCGTAGTCAGCCAAAATGCTGTCTAAATTTTCGAAGGTATTATACTGATAGTCCACCATAAAAATGGCTCTGCCGTCAGCAGCCAAATATTTTTTAACCTTTTCCGCTTCGTCGGCAGTATAGTCATTCTGAGGCGTTGTCAGCATTAATATGGCACAATCATCGGGAATTTCCCCGTCAAAAAGGTTCAGCTCTCTGACCTCAATGTTGGCTGTTTCAAGCTTGTCAGCCAGGTCTGAGCCTAAGTCGGAAAGGGTCATTTCGTTGTGACCTGTTACGGCATAAATTACAGGCAGACTGTCCGCTGTTACATACTGGATTGCCCCTGTAATTTTGGCTTCCGCCGTTACCTCGTTTTTGCTTTCGCCTGTGAGATAGTCCGTTCCCGTATTGTACAAATCACTGACGGGAACAACCTTATATCTGTCTCCGCTTTCAACGATAAGACTGCCTGTGGAAACACTTCCGCCGTCAGTATATTTTTCAACAAACTGGGGGTAGAGAACAGGGTCTTTTGTTTCTGTTTTAACCTTTCCCGAAGCGTTATCATACTGATCCAAAATCTGTGTTATAACAGAGTCCTCCTGACCTGTCTGATAAAGGGCGTAGATAGTTACGTCCTGTTCAAGACTGTCGAGAACGCTTTTTGTTTCGTCCGTAATGGCAAAAACAGCATTGGGGGTCAAGTCCTTCTTATAATTAATCTTCCCCGCAATAAGGTTTACAACCACAGCTATGGCAATAACCACCAAAGCCGAAAGGGTTGAATATGTTCCGTATCTAAATCTTTTATCACTGAATATTTTCATAGTCCCTTTTCCTCCTTAAGCCCATCTGCGCTTTTCAACTCTGTTTACCGTAAGATAGATAAACACAAAGGCAAAGCTTAAATAATATACAGTGTCCGCAAGTGAAAAAACGCCTGAATAGAAGTTTTCAAAGCGTTCAATCATTGAAAACCAGCCGAAAAATTTAGAAATAAGACCGTCAAAAAGTGAAGGGTCTATTCTGTAAACAACAAACACCCCGAACCCCAAAATAATTGCAAAGACAAGGCTTGCCCAAAGGTTTTTAACCGAGGAATAGAGAACAGCCGCCGCCAAAATAACAAGCAGAAAGGCGAAAACAAGTGATGAAGCCGCCGTAATGGGCATTTCAGCCGTAAAGCTGTCTATCATAAACAAAACGAAAAGAGCCGCAAAGGTAGCCGCAGCAGCCACAATCTGATTATCCGTCAATGACGAAATATAAATGCCCACTGCAATAAGAGCAAGCCCCAAAAGCACATAACCGAACATTACATTAACTGTTTCAGCTATGGCAATTGTTCCGAAACGGCTTAAAATAAAGGGGAAAATCGCCGTAATAATTACGCCGAAAATAAACAAAACCCCTGCCGCAAGGAACTTGCCCAAAACTATGCCCCAAACCCCAACAGGTGAGGTCAAAAGAAGCTGATCGGTTTTCTGCCTTGCTTCTTCAGCAAAAAGTCTCATTGTAAGAATGGGTATAAGTATCCAAAACAGCATAAGAGAGCCGGCAAGAGTGCTTGCGTAGTTTAAGTCTCCGGTAGACATATTGTTAATAAGGAAATATATTCCCGTTATGGCAACAAAAAAACCCAGAAATACATAGCCTGTTAAGGTATTGAAATATGTTCTTATTTCTTTTTTAAAAACAGCCGTCATTCCAAATCGCCCTCCGTTTCTTCCTCTTCTTCAGCGTTTTCGGCTTCTGCAGCTTCAGCCGTTATTATTTCGGCACTGTCTGCAATATAGTCAAAGCCTTCTTCAGGGGCTTCCGCTTCTTCTGTCTCAGTCTCGGCTTCAGCCTGAGCCTGATTCTCTGCGGAAATAGCCTGTCTTTCCTTTTCAAGAGCCGCTTCTTCGTCGCTTCCGCTGACTGCACGCATAAATACTTCTTCAAGGCTCAAGTCGTCGTTCTTCATTTCCAAAACTACAAGTCCCTTTTCGGCACAGGTCTTGAAAACGGCTTCTCTTATATCGGCGCCTTCCGCTCCGCTGAGCTTGACCTCTAAATTTTCTCCCTTATCCGAAATTTCAAGGCTTTCGATTAATTCAAGGTCTGAGAAAGCATTTTCAACAGCCTCTTTTTCGCCCTTAATCTCTAAGGAAAGCTTGCTGCCCACAGCTGCGCCTGAAAGACCGTCACTGTCTCCGTTGGCGACGATTTTGCCCTTATTTATAATAATAACTCTGCTGCATACGGCACTGACCTCCTGCAAAATATGAGAGCTTAAAATAACTGTGTGCTTCTCGCCCAAGGTCTTAATTACATCTCTCATTTCCAAAACCTGTCTGGGGTCAAGACCTACGGTAGGCTCGTCTAAAATAAGTGTTCCCGGTCTGCCTACAAGAGCCTGGGCAAGCCCCACCCTTTGGCGGTAGCCCTTTGAAAGGTTTTTGATGAGCCTGTCCTTAACCTCAACAAGCCTGACATTCTCCAAAATCTCCCGGAGCATTTCCTTTCTTTCGCTTTTTTTCACCTTTTTAAGGTCGCAGACAAAGTCAAGATATTCGCTGACTGTCATATCGGGATATACCGGCGGGATTTCCGGCAGATAGCCTATGCGTTTTTTTGCCTTTTCGGGCTCCTCCAAAATATCATAGCCGTCAATAGTGACGCTGCCCTCTGTTGAAGAAATAAAGCCCGTCATCATATTCATAGTGGTGGATTTTCCTGCGCCGTTAGGCCCCAAAAAGCCCACAATTTCGCCGTCCTCAACTGTAAAACTTATGTTGTCGACAGCGGTAATCTTCCCAAATCTCTTAGTCAGATTTTTTATTTCAATCAAAGCTATTCACTCCTTAGCATAAGGAAACGCTGATTAATCAGCTTCTGAAAATAAATCATCGTTTCCGTAAATTTTTCTGAAAACACTATTTTATATTATACCACTTAACTGCCATATTTCAAGTATAATTAAATAAAAAGCACATTGATTTAATTTAATTTAGCGGCAAATCTGTGACATTAAATAATGAATATCTGAGGATATGCTGCAAAATAAGATTGAAATGTAAAAATAATATTGACTGTGACACAATGTCATAGTTTATTATTAATATACAGCAGTTGGTTAAAACGCCTAATGCCGAAGGCTTTTTAAAGAATTGCAAAATTTATAATTTTATTAAGGAGGGATATTAAATTTATGACAAAATTTAAAAAAGACGGATTTAAAAGAATTGTTTCTTTGATTTTATCTGTTTTAATGGTTCTGTCGGCTGTGCAGGCGACTGTATTCGCCGAAACAACAGAAACCCACGGCTACTGGACAATCACCAACGCCGATGACAGCTCAAGCGGAACGGCGGTTATGTATGCAGACGGGGTTGCCTTTACATACCACAGCGCCACCACACACATTATTCCCAACGGTTCAACGGGAAATTATTATGGTATAAGATCCAACAACTGCAACGGCGGTGTATCATCCGGCGGCATTGTTACAACAGAGGGCAAATCCTATACCGATTACACACCTGCTGCTGACGGCACGCTTACTGTGCGTGTGGCAAACGCTTCTACCAAAACAGGCTATGTCAGCAGAACCTCTCTTTCTGACGGAACAAGCGAAGCTTTAGGCAGCTTTGTCCCCGGAGGAACAGATGACTATGACACAGACTCTATGGTAGTTACACAAGGCTCATACACCACCTTGGAAATTGAAGCTGAAACAGGCTATACTTATTATATAACCGTTTCCGGCTCAAAAATGACAAGCTACGGCGGCGAATTTGTTCCCTATACAACTCTCAGCGGAACAATTAACGATAGCTTCGGCTTAGGTGAATACGGCTTAAAATTCACAAACAAAACTACGGGTAGTGTAACCTATGCGGACGTAGAAGGCACGTCATATTCAGTAGTTTTGAAGCCCGGTTATGACTATTCGGCAGGTCTTTCGGGCAGCAATGCAACAGCTTACGCTATAAGCAGCGATTCAAGAACTGTTTCCGTTACGGCAACGGACACCCACACACAGACAGCCGACCTCACTATAGAGGAAAGCGTTTCCTATTTTGCAGAAGGCAGTCTTACGGGCTTTTCAGAGGGCTATGACTTATCAGACCTTGTTCTTACATTTACTCCAAGCGATTTAACAAGCTTTGAAGCTGTTAAAGCAACTATTGACACAACTGCTTTAACATATTCGGCTCAGCTTTGCGCAAATGAAACCTATACTCTTTCTATGGACGGCGCCTATGACTATGAGCTCAGCACATCTTACAGCTCTTATAGTGAGAACGCCGATAATATAGAAATGGATATAGCCTTCACCGCCGCAGCTAAATACGCAGTAAGCGGCGGCTTTATAGGGCTTACACAGGTCAGAGGAGAATATGAAGATCTTTCCGTTACTCCTACGGCAGTTACATTTAAAAATGTAGATGACGGCTATACCTACAGCGGAACAGCCGCAGACGCAGCCTACAGCGTTTCATTAAGAGACGGCTCTTACCTTGCTTCGATTACCGCTGAGGGCTATTCCACCACAACCCACGTTGTTGTAAACGGAGCGGCAGTAGAAAAAGACCTTCTCTTAAAGGACGAAACCGCAAAGTCAGTTGATTATAGCGAAACACTTTATGTAGGCAGCAGCAGAGACTACAAAACCATCAGCGCAGCTGTTGAATCAGTTTCCAACATGACAAGAGAAAACAGCGAGCGTGTTACAATTGAAATCGACCCCGGCACATACCGTGAACAGGTTTATATTGCAACTCCCAATATTACCCTTAAGGGTACAGGCTCATCAAGAGATGAAACAAAAATTACATGGTATTACGGCATAGGCTATAATTATTACAGCTGTTCAAACGGCTATTACAGCCCTTATGCAGACTATGACAAGTTTGAAAAGAGCGAGCCTGCAAGGTGGGGTACTGCCGTAATTACACAAAGTGCCGCAACAGGCTTTAAAGCCGAAAACATCACATTCGAAAACTCCTTTAACAAATATATGACAGACGAGGAGATTTCAGACGGCGTTGAAGTAAGCGGTTCATCAGGTATAACAGTTGTCAGAAAAGAAACCACAAACGTAGACGACAGAGCCTCTACCGAAAGAGCGGCGGCTTATGTAAACTACGCAGATCAGGTTGAATTTTATAACTGTGCTTTCATAGGCAGCCAGGACACACTTTACACCTGCAACCAAGCCTATGACTCATATTACAGAAGCTGTTATATAGAAGGTCAGACAGACTTTATCTACGGCGACGGCAATGTTATTTTCGACGGCTGTGAAATTAATTTCTGCGGCTATGACGGAACTGAAGCCAGCGGATATATTACAGCCCAGTCTGCAAGCACAACCTCAAACACAGAATACGGCTATATTTTCAAGAGCTGCTATGTTTCATACAACAGCGAAAGAGACACAACAGCCGGAACATACGGCAGACTTTGGGGCGACAGTGCAAGGGTTACATTTATAAATACTCAGCTTCAAGAAGCCGATATGATTACAGACATAGGCTGGACAACTATGGGAAACAATAACCCCGACACATCAGAAACAGCCTGTCTTACAGAATATAACACAACCCACAACGGCGAAGCCATTGACACAAGCGGAAGAGCAGCTAAGGCTAATGTTCTTACAGAAATTGACCTTTCAGCTTATTCCGTTGAAAACGTGTTTACAGCCAACGGCTGGACACCTTCTTACTACGTGACTGACACAACAGACACAGCCCCGGCTTTCTCAACAGCTCCCAATCTTTCGTCAAACGGCGACTTAAACAAGCCCAACCCCGGCGAAACAGTTACCGTAAATTATGAAATAGACCAAAACGGCGACGCTTCCAGAATTTCTTGGTACGGCGTTTCATATGACGGAGATGACATTACATCAGAATCACTTGATACACTTTTAAACAGTGCCGCACTTCTCTATACATCATCGGCAGTAAGCACAAACAAGTATCAAATTTCTATGGACTGCGCAGGGCTTTATCTCTTGGTTGTTGTTACACCTATAACAAACTACGGCTTAGAGGGCGACCCGGGCTATGTTCTTGTATATGAAAATGCAGTAAGCGACACATGGTCAGACCCGGATAACCCGGACAGTATTGCTCCCGGCTCGGGAATCAACATTTACCTTGCCGGTGACTCAACGGTTAAAGACTACTCTGCAAAGGGTATGTATAACAGCGGTCAAATTCTTTCAGCCGGTTCATGGGGAGAATTTTTACAGGAATTTTTTGATGAGGACTACGTTCAGGTAAATGACTATGCTCAGGGCGGAAGATCCTGCCGTTCATTCCTTAACGAAGGCAAGCTTGCCGAAATTATGGAAAACATTAAAGAGGGCGACTATCTTCTTATGCAGTTCGGTCATAATGACTCCGCAAGCGGCGAAAGCTATTATGCCGACAGATTTGTTCCTCTTTATACACAGGACAGCCTTCCCACAAGCGATGACAGAAGCAGCGGCTTCCCCACAATTAAGCCTACCGAAGCTGTGGACGGATCATACTACTACACTTGGGACTGCGGAGCAACCTATAAGGGCTTCCTTCAGGAATATATTGACGAAACTTTGGAAAAAGGCGCTATACCCGTTATTGTTTCTCCCGTAGCAAGAATGTATTATGACAGCAGCGGAAAGATCAGAACCCACCACGACGCAGGCTCAGACTATGAGCTTACAAAAGACTATTACACAACAAACAATGCTTATGTAACAGCCTGTGAAGAGCTTTATGAAAAAAACAAAGATAAAGGTGTTCTTTATATAGACGCTTTCGGTTTTACGGTCGAGATGTTCGAAGACGCATATGCAGAATGCGGAAGCGACGATTACGGCTATGCAATTATGGACGACGCAACCCACAGCAACAAAACCGGCGGTATGATTCAGGCGGGCAAAATCGCTAAGTGGATGCAGGACGCAAACATCAGCCTTTCAAGCTATGTTGAACAGCCCGTAACCGTTTACGGCGAGGAAACAAGCGGAGACTATATCTTCACTGTTATAAACAAGGTATTTACGGCTAAGAATAAGAGCCTTGTTGAATATCCCTACTGGTCTGCTTTCGGTCAGGAGCTTTTCGACTCTATCGGCGGCTCATCTTCTGTAGTAAATATTGACCTTGACTTCAGCACTGATGAAGCAATGGCTCTTTATACAGACTCATCAAGCTATACAGAGGGAGTTTATTCAGGCAAATATACAAACGACAGCTCACAGACCTTTAATGTAAGTGTTTATGAAAGCGGTATTGCGTATGCTAACGATACAGCAGACTACGGCACAAGGGTTTCAAAGAATACTCCTGTATTCTCCTTTACGGTAAGCGACGCATCAAGCTATACGGTAACCTTTGACCCCTCCGTATCAGACGCAACTACAGTTGGTCTTTATAAGGATTCCTCCTGTTCCGAAGCTGCGGCAACAGCAGCCTTGACAGACGGAAGCGTAACCTATAACAAGACAACATCCGGCGAGGAAACACTTTATTTCAGCTCTGCCGACGCAACAAACCTCTACATTAAGTCATTTACAATAAGCTCGGAGGATCTGCCCGAAAATACTGTAACCCTTGCATTTAATACAACTGCAGCTTTCGGTCTTTATGTAACAAATGCGGATTCTACATTTACAAACGGCGAATACAGCGGTGTTTATACAAATGATGACGGACAGTCATTCGAAGCAGCTGTGTATTCAAGCGGCATTAAATATTTCGGCACTAATGAAAGCTACGGCACGATGATGACAGCAGGAAAGCCCTTATTCTCATTTGTAGCTGACAGTGCGGGAATTTATACTGTAACGGCTGCAACGTCACAAACAGGCACAGGTACAATTAATATGTACTCCGATTCAAGCTGTACAACAAGCCTTGCCGAAGCAGCCGACCCCAACAGCACTTATGCATATACTCTTACATATACAAAGACAGATGACACACCTGAAACAATTTATGTTGCCGCATCTGAATCAAGCAATATGTACGCCAAAGAATTTACAGTCAGCTCGAAAGATTTAACTGTTATATCTCTTGTTTTCAATACAGCAGAGGTTTATGAATTATATCATACAAATAAAGATACAACCTTTGATGAAAACGGCTATTATTCCGGAGTATATACAAACTCCAACGGTCAAAGCTTTGAAGTAAGTGTTATTGAAAGCGGTTTCTATTATCCTTGGTCTTATGGCTGGGGCGCATATCTCTTAACTTCAAAGGCATTCGTGGCTGTTACATTAACCGAAGCAGGAGCATATACATTTAAAGCACCTTCAACCTATAACAGCGGAACCATAAGCTTATATTCAGATGAAGCTCTTACAACAAGCCTTGCAAGCAGCTCTATTTCAACATCCGCAGCCGGTGAATTTACTTATAAGAAGACATCGGACGGAACAGAAACGGTTTATTTTGCTGCTGTAGGAAATCCCTGTATTTCATATGTTACAATAACTCAGGCAGAGCTCGCCGCAGACATTCCCGTAAACTGCACAGGTACTGTAACAGGTATTGAATCAGACGATACAAATGTTATTATCACTTTAAAGAGCAGCACAGATACTGTTACTGTTGACGCTGATGAATATGCAGCAAGCGGTGTTGAGCTTAACGCATATGATACATATACAGTATCGGCTATAGGCGATAAGGGCGTTTACACAGGTACGGACATTACTCCCGACGAAAGCGGAGAGGTTAATATAGTTCTTTCGAGAATAGAATTTGCCTTCCCTCTTGACTTTGTAAATAACTTTGATGCTTACAGCACATATCTGACAGCAAAGGGCTACGGCAGCTCTGACATAACAGACCCCTACAGCGGAATAACAATCCACGGAAGCGGTATTGTTTTAACAGAAAGACTTAAAACCTACGGTGCAAAGACAAACTCCAACAAGATAATTTCATTTACAGCCGAGACAACCGGTAAGGTAACCGTTACCGTAGATGTCACAGCAAGCAACAGCGACACACTTCAGCTTTTGATAGACGGCACTGCTGCCACAGACGAAGTTTCCGCATCGGGAACCGCAACATTATCGGCTTATGTTGTAAAGGGCGACACAGTCACTCTTTATACGCCTACAAGGTCAAACCTTTACTTCAGCGATATAATTGTAAACTACAGGGAAGCGTCTAAGGCTGTAAAAACCATTAACTCAATCAGATATATCATTTTCGGTATCGATGAGGATGACGTGGAAGGCGCTTCAAGCTTCAACATCGTTCAAGGTAATGATAAAGCAGCTGATTCCGAAGGAAATGCTGTAGATTTCGACACAGTTTATGAAGCTGTTGAGTTTGACGATTCCACAACAATGACAGCCGAAGAGATTTTAGGCGCAGGGGCAAAGTATGTTGTTGCCTTTATGTTAGATGATGAAGACGCAGATACATCCGACACAACAATTCTTGACGGCTTCAGCTTAAGCTTTAATCAGTAAAGGAGGGTATATTGTGAAAAAAGAATATTTTAAGCCTAAAATGGAGACAGTTAAACTGACCTCCGAAAATATAGCAAATACTGCTGTAACATTATCAAGCAAACAAACAACAATTAATACCTTATCCTTTAAAAGCAACACAGTAAAGTATTAATAAAATATCATTAACATAAAACAGGACGGCAAGCGAATATTAAATATTCTGCTGCTGTCCTGTTTTTTTGAATTAAGCTGTAAATATGATAAGATTTGTGATATAATTAAGTCAATGAAATCTGAAATAGATTTGTTCCGGCAAGTGCCTTATCAAAACCTTTAAACCAATAAATAAATAAACAAATAAAGAAAGGAAGTATTTAAATGAAAATTGCTGTTTTGGAACCGCTGGGAATACCCTGTGAAACCCTTGACGAAAAGGTAAAAACGGCTGTCGGGAATATGGCGGAGGTTATCTGCTATAAAGACAGAAAAGAAGACATCGAAACCCTTATCGAAAGAAGCAGAGATGCCGACATTGTGGTTCTTTCAAACTTCAAATATCCCAAAGCCGTTATGGAAAACTGCCCTAAGCTCAAATACATCTGCGTTGCTTTTACAGGTTATGACCATGTTGATATGGAATATTGCCGTGAAAAGGGAATACAGGTGTCAAACTGCGCCGGATATTCCACCTCGGCGGTGGCAGACCTTGTTTTCGGCTTTGTAATTGACCTTTACAGAAATATAATCAGCTGCAACAATGCAGTAAGAAAGGGCGGAACAAAGGACGGACTTATAGGTTTTGAACTCGAAGGCAGGAAATTCGGCATAATAGGTGCCGGAGCCATAGGGCTTAGAGTTGCCGGCATAGCAAAGGCTTTCGGCTGCGAGGTTTATGCCTATTCAAGAACAAAGAAAGATATCGAGGGCGTAGCCTTTACAGACCTTGACACCCTTTTGAGCACCTGCGACATAATTTCTCTTCACGTTCCTCAAAACAAGGAAACTATAGGAATGATTAATGCAGAAAAAATTGCCCTTATGAAAAAGGACGCAGTGTTTATAAACACCGCCAGAGGTCCCATAGTAGACAGCAAGGCTTTAGCCGACGCTTTAAACGAAGGCAGAATAGCCGGCGCCGCCGTCGATGTTTTTGAAACAGAACCCCCTGTCGACCAGAATCATCCTCTTCTTACAGCCAAAAACTGCATTGCTACACCTCACGTTGCCTTTGCTTCTGTTCAGGCTATGTATAAAAGAGCAGATATAGTCTGCAAAAATCTAAACTCATACCTTAAAGGCTCACCTGTTAATTTAGTATAAATATATAAAACAACTGAAAATCTTCAAATCTGCCCGGCTCCGGTTAAAACAAATTGCCGTAGCGAGGAGCTTCCACTGTTAGTTAAATTATGTTTTACAAAAAATTTTCCGAAGTATGATAGCCGAAAGAGTTTAAAAATGATATTATTGCCTATAATTAAGCAATAGATATTCAGGAGGATATAATCATATGAGCGAAAATATAAAAAAAATAGGGCTTTTAACCAGCGGCGGAGACGCTCCGGGAATGAACTGCGCCATAAGAGCCGTTGTAAGAACAGCCATAAACAACAATATTCAGGTTTTCGGAATTAAACGGGGCTATGAAGGGCTTTTAAAGGGTGAAATTGCCGAAATGACCGCAAAGGACGTTTCCAACATAATGTTTAGAGGGGGAACAATTCTCCGCACCGCACGCTCTGAAGAAATGAGAACGGAAGAGGGCATTGAAAAGGCGGCGAATCTCTGCAAGCTTCTTAATCTCGACGCCCTTATTGTTATAGGCGGCGACGGCTCTTTAACAGGCGGCTTGGCACTGTCTAAAAAAGGAGTAAATATTATGGGCATCCCCGGAACAATTGACCTTGATTTAGACTGTACAGATTACACCATAGGCTTTGACACAGCGGTAAACACCTCACTTGACGCGGTGGATAAAATAAGAGACACATCTACTTCTCACGAAAGATGCTCCGTTATAGAGGTTATGGGCAGAGGAGCAGGCTTTATTGCCCTTTGGACAGGCTTGTCGGGAGGAGCCGAGGAAATTATAATTCCCGAAAGAGAAAACAGCGAAGAGGCTATTATAGAAACAATTTTGGAAAACAGGTCAAGAGGAAAACGCCACAACCTTATTATCGTAGCCGAAGGAAAAGGCAACAGCCAGAAGCTTGCGAAAAACATTGAAAAGGCAACGGGAATTTCCACAAGAGCCACTATATTGGGTCATCTTCAGAGAGGCGGCTCCCCTACCGCAAGAGACAGAGTAACAGCTTCTATTATGGGCTTAAAAGCCGTAACCGCTCTCATTGAGGGAAAGCAAAACAGAATTATGATAGAGAAAAACGGAAGCTTTACTGACATTGACCTTGAAGAGGGTCTTAACTTCCGCAGGGAATATGACGACTTTTTGTATAAAGCCGCAAAAATCTTAGCTATATGACATAAAGTTTTCTCCTTAAAATAGGGTATTCGGCAGCTTTTCAGCCGGATACCCTGTTTTGATTTATTTGATTTTTTTATATATTACAGAGGATATTAAAGCCGTTATGGGAACAGTATAGATTATTGCCATACTTCCCGAAACACTTTTTATTATTTCTATGCCCACAGACAAAAGATTTATGGTATACATATAGGGGTAATTATAGGCGTAAAGGGTAACAAGCATATTTACGGAAGAGCCTGAAAAGGCAAGTATAAGCGTGTTTGACATTGTTCCCATAGCGTCTTTGCCTACGTTCATACCGGATTTAAAAAGCTGCTTTGAGTTTAAAGACGGATTTTGTCTGTTAATTTCCTCACAGGCGGAGGCTATAGTCATAGCTACGTCCATAACAGCCCCCAATGAAGCAATGAGTATTCCCGAAAACAAAAGCTCGCCGGGCTTAATTTTGGTGTTTGCGGCAATAAAGGCAAGCTCGTCTATTTCCGACACGTTTAAGCCCGAAATATCCGTTATTTTACAAAATATAAAGGCAAAAATTCCCGCAAGAACCACCCCCGAAACCGTTCCCGAAACAGCGGCAAAGGTTTTGACCGATTTTCCGCCCAAAAGATAAAGTGTGACGGCTGTTGTGGCGGAACAGGAAATAACCGCTGCCAAAAAGGGTGAATATCCTCTGTATATAAGAGGAAGATATACAAAAAATATTGTTATAAACGTAAATATAAGCCCGACAGCAGACAAAACCCCTTTCTTTCCCCCTATAATATAAAGGCTCAAAAACAAAAGCCCTATAATTACATATACGGGATAGGCTCTGTAGTAGCCTGCTACGCTTACGGTGTAGTTTCCGTTGTGTTCGCTTATGGTTACCATAACCCTCATTCCTACCCTGCAGTCTGCTCCGTAAAGATAGGCTGAGCTGCTTGAAGCGGTAAATTCCTGTCCCTTATATTCTCCGCTTAAAATTTTGACAGTGACCTCCTGACGCCCTACTCTGGTTCCGTCCTCGATTAAATTATCCCTCAGAATTTCGGTAACTTCAGCCTTGGCGTAGGTTTTTCCCTCGCTGTTTATGAGGGGCACAAAGTCTATATCATTGAGAAGTATAACAAAAATCACAGCCGCCGCTGCGGCAAAAACACACAAAATCTTCTTTATCATAAAATTTTCTCCTTCGTTTTTTTTTTCTATGATGATTATAAATCCCGATTTTTATAAGTCAATAGACTTTACAAAGATTTAAAAAAAGCTTTTCCTGAATTTGGTGGAAAAAAATAAGTGTGTGTTTATAATATAAATTGTTTTAGATATTAATAAAACTTATTCACAATCACAAGAAAAGGAGAGTTATTTATGAAAAGAAAACTTGCAATAGTTTTGTCATTTATTCTTTTGGCAAGCACTATCGTTTGGGCTGCCGATAACGACGGCTGGACAGAAGCCTCACAAACAGCGGCAGCCGGAAACGGCGCCTGGGAAGAATGGTGTGAAAAATGGGAAGAAGAAAAGGACAATATGGAAATTATGTCTCTTACTCCCGGCGAAACAGAAAACGAGCTTAACTTCGGCTGGTATTCAGACGAAGAGGAAGGCGTTCCCGAATTTAAGTGGTTTCAGGAGGAAGCCCTTTCAGACTCGGCTCTTTCGGCAGCGGCTTTGCAGACAGTCAGCCAGTCAAGCGCTGTTCCCGGTTATAACAGCAACAAGGTAGTTGTAAAGGGTCTTACACCCGGTGAAACCTACTACTACAGCTATACAAAAGACGGCGAATGGACAGAACCTGTAGAATACACAGTAAAAAGCACATCAAACGGCTTCAGCTTCGCCTTCGTAGGCGACCCTCAAATCGGTTCTTCTTATGAAAATGTTGCTACAGGCGAAACCTCGGAACAGGGTCAGGACGCAGCCGTAAGAAACGACAGCTTTAACTGGAACGACACCCTTGAAAAGGCTTATGAGCTTAACCCCGATATGAGCTTTTTCTTATCCGCAGGAGATCAAATTCAGTCAAGAGACAAGAAAACCTCCGACACAACCCACGCAACATTTACCAAAAACGAAATAGAGTATACAGGCTATCTTATGCCTGAAATTCTTAAGAGCATTCCCGTTGCCACAACAATAGGCAACCACGACGCTTTAAGCTCAAACTATTCTTATCACTTTAACAACCCCAACGCCAGCACAACAGGCTCAACATATGCCGGCGGCGACTATTATTTCAGCTACGGAAACACGCTTTTCATTATGATTAACACAAACAACACAAACGTTGCCGAACACAGCGCCTTCATAGAGGAAGCCTGTGCAGCGGACAAGGACGCAGAATGGAAAATTGTTTCGCTCCACCAGGATATTTACGGCTCAGGGGAACACTCAAACGAGCCCGAAATCGTAGAGCTGAGATACGGTCTTATTCCCGCTTTTGAGGATAACGACATAGATGTTGTTTTGACAGGTCACGACCACACATACTGCCGTTCTTATATGATGAAGGACGGAGTAATGGACGAAGAAAGCTTCATAAGCGAAGACGACTTTGACGCTTACATTGACGGAGACATCGAAATCGACGAGACATACGAGAATTATCTTACATCAATCGAAGATGCAGATTATGTGGCTGAAACAGACAGCTCTGTTGTTACTAATCCCTCGGGCATACTCTATATGACAGCCAACTCAGCCTCCGGCAGCAAATATTATGACCTCGTTGAACACAAACAGGCATATGTAGCCGCAAGATGGCAGGAGGATATTCCCACATTCTCAATGATTAACATAACCGACGATACCTTCACAATAAGCACCTACAGAACAGACACTATGAAATTAATCGACAGCACATTCACAATAGTTAAAAACGGTGAACAGGCTGAAATCACAACAGAAGAACAGAACGAAGAAACAACGGAAACCCCTTCCGAAACAACAACCGCTTCAGAAACAACCACCGTAAAAACAAAAACCTCATCGGGCAGCGGCAAAGGTTCGTCCTATTCCGTAGGCACATCTGCTTCAAAAACTGAGACAAACAGCAGCTCAGACGAAACCGACAGCTCTTCAAGCTCATCTGAAGCCTCTTCAAATAACGCTTCATCAGCTGAAACAGTTAAAATCTCAATCGGAAGCACAACCGTTTCCGTAGGAGATAAAACCTATGAAACAGACGCAGCCCCCTACATTCAGTCTGAAAGCAGTTCAACCCTCGTTCCTTTAAGATTTGCAGCCCTTGCAATATTGCAGCAGGACATTGACAAAGCCGACACAAGCAGCATAATCTCCTGGGACGCTTCAACAAAAACCGCTTCTATAACCTACAGCGGAAACACAATTAAGTTTACCTCCGGCAGCGCCTATATGACAGTAAACGGCGAACAGGTTCTTATGGCTAACGGTGCAAAAGCCGAAATTAAAGACGGCAGAATTTACATCCCCTTCAGAGCCTTAGGTGAAGCCTTAGGCGTAAAGGTAAGCTGGGACAGCACCACAAAAACAGCAATTTACACTGCCGAGTAATTAAAACATATTGATAAAATAAGACTTATACAATAAAACGGGAATAGAATCAGACTTAATGCCTGTATTCTGTTCCCGTTTTTGCGGCGTTATCCAAATAATACCTGTCCGCAAAATATACCGGCAGTTCTTCTTTGCCTATGCTCAGCCTGCAATATACCTTTAAAGTGACGTTTATTGTTAATTTTTCTCGAAGAATTTTTCGGTTATGCGGCTTATAGCCAACTTGTATTTAGCTAATTTGCATAAAAAAAATAAAGTTGTTTTTGCATAATTAAGCTTTCCTTCATGATATACTTGTTTTAAGTATTTGTAATTATGTATATTAAGATAAGGAGGCAAAAATCATGAAACGACTTATTGCAGGCATTTTGACAGTGTTTATGGCTGCCGCTTCTGTTAGCCTTGTTTCTTACGGCGGGGAAGAAGAGACTAAGCTTCTTGCTTTTCCCGGCGCCGAAGGCGGAGGAAAATATTCACAGGGCGCAAGAGCAAACGACACAATCGAAATTTATCATGTTACTAATTTGGAGGATTATAACCCTCTGACGGAAACAGCTGTTAAAGGCTCATTAAGAGACGCTTTGTCGCAGTCGGGAAGAATTGTTGTTTTCGACACAGACGGAGCCGTTCATTTAACAAGCACTCTGACTATACCGAGCAGCACAACAATTTTAGGTCAAACAGCTCCGGGAGAAGGCATAACCTTGACAGGCTATGACGTTTTGGCTGAAAGCGGAGCTTCTGACATTATACTCAGATACATACGTGTACGCCCCACAGACGACAACGGCGGCGAACCCGACGGCTTAGGCGGAAGATGGAACAACAACGTTATTTTCGACCACTGCAGCGTTTCATGGTCTGTCGACGAGGCTATAACCCTTTATGCAGGAACATCTGAATACGAAAACCTTGAACAGGGTCAAAATCTAACCGTTCAAAACTGTATTATAAGCGAAAGCCTTCGTATGAGCAGCCACATTAAGGGCGCCCACGGCTACGGCGGAATAACGGGCGGAAACAACTCTACCTTCCACCACAACCTTATGGCTCACCACGACAGCAGAACCCCCAGAGTAGACAGAGAGGTTAATGTTGCCGAAATCACAAACAATATTATTTGCAACTGGGGCTACACAAACTCAGCTTACGGCGGAGAACCCTATTCCTACCACGACTATACACAGCTTGAAACAAACATAAACTATACAGACAACTACTACTCCTACGGACCTTCCACAAGATCCGCAATCAGAAACCGTATTTACGACGTTTCAAATTCAAACTACAATGCAAGTACTCACCCGGCTAAAGCCAACTATTATTTCTTCGGAAACTATGTTTACGGCTATTCGGCAGTTACAGCAGACAATTCACAGGGCATAAACAACAGCTCGGCGGCAAACCTTGTTGACACAGAATTTGATATGGGCGAATATGCCCTTACAACAGACGAAACGGCACAGGAAGCCTATTCTGAAATTCTTGAAAACGCCGGAGCAACTCTTCCCAAGAGAGACGCCATAGACGCAAGAGTTGTCTATGATGTTGAAAATATGACAGGCCGTATTGTAAACAATGCCGCAGAAGTGGGCGGAATGATTGACATAAACGCCGGAGCAACTGAAACAAGAGCCTTTACCGTTGATGAAAGCTGGAAAGCAGAAGAAGGCTTAAGCGGATATGCCGACAATGAAATCATTAAAGAGGGCGAATTTGCAGGCTATGTTCTTCTTGAAGCCTATGTAAACGACTGGACAGAGGCTCAGGAAAGCCCCTCAAACCCTGAAATCACTGTTGTTTCTCCGGCTATAGCTTCGGTTAATTCAACAGTAAACGGTCAAAAAGTAGATAACGGAAACTGGACTGTTATAACAGAAGATGAAACAGTTAATTACAATGCATACGCTTCCGCTGCGGGCTCGGCGGCAGTCACCAAAATGGAGCTTTATGACGGAAACGACCTTATAGCCGGCTATGACGGTGCATCATATATAAATGACAATATTTCCCTGGAACCCGGAACCCATTATTTAACCTGCAGAGCCTATAACACTAAGGGCGAAAAAACACAGAGCACAACCTCTATTGTCTATGTTAAAGACGTTTCGGAGGATTTGGGAGACTACAGCTTTACCGAAATAGGAACAGGCTCCTTTGCCGGCAAAGGGGGCGCAGCCCTTGACGAAGAAGGAAGCTGCACAATTTACGGCTCAGGCTATCTTGTAAACTCCAATTCGGGAGGAACAAGAGTTTCCTCCGACAGCTGTTCTTATGTATATAAGGCAGTGGAAGGTGACTTTGACGTTTCACTTAAGGTTTTGGATATTCCCAAATTCGACAACAGACAGAACAACGGAATTATGTTCAGAGAAAGCCTTGACGCCAATGCCAGAATGGGTATGATCACCGACACCTGGATTACAACCGGAGAAAACGACAAATATTTAACCAGAACAACAACCGGTTCAGCCTCAACAAGCTATTTCTTTAAAGATGAAAGCGGCTCGGATGTTACTAATTCATCAAGCGGAGAAAACCACGCCGTTGCCAAATATATGAGAATAACAAGAACCGGTGACGACATAACCTTTTATGTGTCTCAAAGCGGCACAGACTGGTCAGACGACGAAAGACAGCCCGTAACCGTAACCTACAGCGGTCTTGCAGATACCCTTTATATAGGCTATGCCGTTGATTCATCTGAAATTCTTGCTTCAAAGCCCTATTTCGGAGTTTCTTCCTTCACATTTGACTATGAAGATGATGACACCCTGGGAACAGACGACCCTTCGGAAACCGAACCCCCCTCAACTCTCGGAGATACAGACGGAAAAGAGGGTCTTACGGCAAATGACGCAGCCGTTGTGCTTTATTATGTTATATACGATGAGACAGTAAACCCCGGGTGGAATATTTCAAATGAAACAGCGGATTTAAACAGCGACAATATAATCGACGCCGCAGACGCAGCCCTTATACTTGCTAAGGTTTTAAACCCGGCTTTGAATATAGAATAATATACTGTCACAATAATTCTTACCGATAAAATAATATCCGCTGCATGCCGGCAATTCGTTTATTTTGAAAAACAAATTGTCAGCAGCAGCGGACTTTTTTTTCCTAGCTGTCTCTAAAGGCAGCGAATAATTTCGGCTTATTTATATTCTACAAAAATTACTCATCAAATATGGATACTATTTCTCCGTCCAAAATTCTGTTCATATTCTTAACAGCGCAGAAGTTTCCGCACATTGTACAGGTGTCCTCCTTTTCGGGCTTAGACTCCGCTCTGTATCTTCTCGCCTTTTCGGGGTCTATGGCAAGGTCGAACATAGCCTCCCAGTCAAGCTTCTTTCTTGCCTTGCTCATTTCATAGTCCCACTGCTTAGCGCCCTTAACCCCTTTTGCAATATCCGCTGCATGAGCGGCAATCTTCGCCGCAATAATACCCTCTTTAACGTCATCAACGTCAGGCAGTCTCAAATGCTCCGCAGGAGTAACATAGCAAAGGAAGGAAGCTCCGCTGGCAGCGGCAACAGCGCCGCCGATAGCCGATGTAATATGGTCATAGCCGGGGGCAATGTCAGTAACCAGAGGCCCTAAAACATAGAAAGGCGCACCGTGGCACAGTGTCTGCTGAATTTTCATATTTGCGGCAATCTGATCCAAAGGCATATGACCGGGGCCCTCTATCATAACCTGAACGTCCTTTTCCCATGCTCTCTTTGTAAGCTCGCCCAAAACAATAAGCTCTTCGATTTGGCTCGTGTCGGAAGCGTCCTCAATACAGCCGGGGCGGCAGGCGTCGCCTAAGCTTAAGGTTATATCATATTCTCTGCAGATTTCCAGAATGTCGTCAAAATGCTCATAGAAGGGATTTTCCTTTCCCGTCATTTCCATCCATGCGAAAATTATGGAGCCGCCTCTTGAAACAATGTTCATAAGACGTTTATTTTTCTTAAATCTCTTAGCGGTTTCTCTGTTAATTCCGCAGTGAATTGTCATAAAGTCTACGCCGTCCTCAGCGTGCATTCTGACAATGTCAAGCCACTGCTCTGTTGTAATTTCCTTCAAAGCCTTGTGATAATAAACAACGGCGTCATAAATAGGCACTGTTCCCAAAACTGCGGGACACTCCTCCACAAGCTTTCTTCTGAACTTTCTTGTATCGCCGAATGAGCTTAAATCCATAATGGCTTCAGCCCCCATATTAACAGCGGCGTTTACCTTTTCCATTTCCTTGTCCATATCCTTGCAGTCACGGGAAATACCCAGATTTACATTGATTTTAGTCTTAAGCTCAGCCCCTATGGCGCAGGGGGAAATTGCCTTATGTACCTTGTTGCAGGGAATAATCGCCTGACCCTTTGCCACAAGCTCCATTAAGCGGCTTTCTTCAATTCCTTCTTTTTTGCTTGCTGCCTTAAGCTCTTCTGTTATAATGCCCTTTCTGGCAGCTTCCATTTGAGTTGCATACATAAAAAAACCTCCTTTGTCTATGTTTACGATAAAAAAATAACATATCCCATAATCTATGGATATGCCTCCGCAAAAACAAACATAAAAAAGGTGTCTATCTTCTTACGGCGGCATTATCCGCATCAAGTCTACGGGTCGGAAAAAACTCCCTCTCAGCCGAAAAAGCTCCCCGGATACACAAATATATTAATCTTATGTATTAATTATACTAATCAAAAAACACTTTGTCAACAAAAACTTAATAAGAGTTTTTAAGCAGTCAAAGGGAGATTTGACGAAAAAGGTAGAAACGTCAAATACCCCCCCCTCCTGCCATGCTATGGAAATAACGGAACTTTCTTCCGCCAAATAGGATAGTGAAAAAAATCCTAAGAGAACTTTTGTTCTCTAAAGTTATTATATACTAAAATTTATCAAAAATCAATACACAATGCAGATATTTTTGATAAATTTTACATTTAAAGAAGCCTCGGCAGAAAAACCGAGACTTCTTTGTTATAGTTTAACTATTATTTTGACTAAAGATTGTTTTAAACCTCTCCGTCCAAAATCATCTGAGCCAAGATCGAAGCGTCAAGAGCGGTTATAACTCCGTCGCCGTTAATATCCGCCGCTGTTTCGTCAAAGCTGTCTGAAACCGCATACTTATTAAGTGTATAGAGAAGGATTTCGTCTGCATCCTCACCGTCTACAACGCCGTCGCCGTTAAAGTCATATTCAGACTCTGCAGGCTCTGTGGGATCATCATCGTCATCATCGCCTGTATCAGCAGAAAGTGAATCAAACAATGTCTGACCGTAGTCTGACCAGTATTCGGAATATACAAAGTCATTATCAAGGGCAGTAAATACGCCTGTCTTTGTAATTGTGAAGTTGCTTGCGCCTGTTGTGCTTATGCCTTCACATCCGCTGGGTGAAATTACGTAGTTGCTTAAGGTTACGCCGAGAGCCTTAATAGCCTCTGCAAACTGACCTGCCTGAATAACGCCGCCGGTCTTGCTGTAGTGAGTTCCGTCACCTGAGCAGAAAAGAACATTTGCATAAGGTGACGAACCGCTTGCTGCGTCGGGGTCATCGGCATAAGCCTGCTCTAAGAGTGTCTTTGTAAGCTCGAAGCCGTCTATCAGAAGAACATTTTCTTCTTCCGCAAGCTGATAATAAGCTTCAACATAAGCGTTTCCGCTTGTTACCTGAGTGCCTGTTGTTGTGTCTGTAGAATCGTGGTGATTCTTGATTGTTCCGTCGGAGTTAAACTGTCTTCTTGAAACAGGTGTAACAAGAACAGGTGTAGCTCCGGCGTCTCTTGCTACATTGATGTGCTGAAGCAGATACCACTTAAATGTAGCACCGCAGTCATATGTGTAGTTGCCTACAGTATATCCGTCGGCAGGTGCTGTTGTGGGATAAATTCCGTTTGCATCGGGTTCGCCTAAGGGAACATATCTGTCTGCCAAATATCCCGACTGGTTAGCGCAGTCATTGTGACCGAACTGAATGAAGAAGTAATCGCCTTCGCCTATAGCTGCTTCGATTTTAGCGAGTGAGCCTTCGTTCATAAAGTTTCTTGTACTTCTTCCGCCGTTTGCGTAGTTAAGAACGGTTACATAGTCCTCATTGAGGAAGTCCTGAAGGAACTCGCCCCAAGAGCCCTTGTCTTCGATTTTACCTCCGTTATACATACCGTTTGCGGAGTAATCCTTAACTGTTGAGTCGCCTGCAAGGAATACGTTAATGCCTGTTCCGGGTTCGGGTTCGTTGGGATTTGAAGGATCAATCCATGTTGAGCTTAATGTATTAGCCATAATGATTGACTTAGTTTCGCCTACATAACCGTCAATTGTCATAGGTGTAACATATGCCTTAAGGTAACAGCCTGCGTCAGCCGAAAGTGCCTGATAGCTTGCTCCTACGTTAGCGGCTGTTGTAAGAATAAGCTCTTCATTTCCGCTTGTGTCAACTCTGTACCAGTCAATTCTCGAAACGTCTGTGTCAGAGCCTGTGTTTAAGCCGTAGTTTACTGTAAGAGTGTTTCCTATATTGGGAGCATTAAGGTCTCCGTTTGATGTAAGGTAAGGATCTGTTGTAAATTCGGGAGTAGTTGCCTGATCTGCCGAATAATATGTGGGAACAAAGCCGTTAAGGTAGCTGAGAGCATTGTAAACACTTGTATCAAGTAATGAAGAAGCAGCAACAACTCTGCCCGATGTGTCAACGGCTTCGCCTAAATATGTTGTGTTATATTCCTTAAAGTTAGCATTTTCGGGTTTAGCACCGCTCATTTCATACCAGCCTGCGGAAGTAATATAGTCAGAATGAGAAAGCTTTGTGTTTGCAAATGTAACCTTTGCGCTTGCTCCCCATGGTCTGCCGAAATAGCCGCCGGTAACAACCATTGAGCTGTCTTCGTCTTCCTGACCTGTTACTATACAGCCTCTGAAAAGATAGCCGTTTGCCGCGTCGTCTTTAGCTGCTGTAAGGTAGCCGCCTGTGCTGTTTGCAGAGTAGCCTGCCCACTGAAGCTCGCAGCCGTCAAATACACAGTTGCCGTCGCCGAAGATGAAGTCTGTCTGACCGATTATCTTACAGTTCTTATAATATACATCAACTGTGCCGCCGCCTGTATAAAGTGTGTCCTGACTGCCGTAGAATGTACAGCCTAAAAATTCCGAGTCGTCAGCTTCAATTGCGAAAGCTGCGGATCTTTCTGTAGCTGCTCTTGTGGTTACGTCTGTGGAAATGGTTCTGACAGTTGTAAGACCTGCACCGTCAGCTAATTCAACGCCGTCGGCAACCTCTTCATCTGTCATATATTTATTGAATGAGGCTTCAAAATAAATGTTTTCAGCCTTAAAGCCTGTACCGCCTGACTTAACATATGTAGCTGCGCCCCACCTTGAAGGTGTGCCCTTTTCATATTGGTCATAGTCATAGTAAGGATCATAATATCCGTCATGACAACTGTAATAAGTATAGCCAATGCCGTAATACCATGTAAGAACAACGTCCTCGTCCTCACTGTCATTAATGATAGTGATGTTGGGAACATCGATTATTGTCTGTGCGCGGTATGTACCGGGGTCAATGTGGATAGTTACTCTATCGTTGTTGCTTCTTGTCATATTGCCTACGGCGTCGACAGCAGCCTGAAGAGTAGTATATGCTCTTGAAGAACCTACATAGATGTCTGAAGAATATTCAACAGCTGCTTCAGCCCCTGTATATTCAAGAAGAAGGCTCTTAGTAACAGCACCGCCGTTTACAACAACGTGGTTGGATGTCTTATAGTCTGTTAATGTAATTTCAACACTGTAATCACCGTCTCTTAAGCTTGCGGAGTATGCACCGTCGGCACAGGTTCCGCTGTAAACATAGCCGTCATCTACGTTTGTAAATGTGATTGCTGAAGGTGTTACGTTAAGGGTTTCATATACTCCCCTTGTCTGTGTAAGACCTAAGAAACCGCCGCTTACGGAATATGTGGCAACAGTAGCTACAGTAATGTCCTGTGTATTTGCATTGCCCTCTTCAAAGAAGATTGTTCCGCCATCAGTAATTTCATAGTCGTTTACGCCTGTCATAGAAGCCGCATAAGTAACGCCCGAGTCAAGCTGAACACTGTATGTAAGACTGCTGCCTACATTAATAGTCTGAGTGTCGCTTTCGTCATTGTCTGTGGGTGTAAGTGTAAGAATAAGCTTAGATGTGTCATAGTCACTTGCAAAGCCTACGAGGCTGCCGCTTAATGTATAAGATGTTTTAACCTCCGATGTTAAGTCGGCTGTTAATGTGCCTGCGGCAACATCTGAAGTGCTTACTGTTACATTCTTTGTGGAGTTTGTAATACCATAGCCTACAACCCCTGTCATAACAGCCTTGTATGTATAGCCTGCCGAAAGAGAAGCTGAATATGTGTTTCCGACCATAGTTGCTTCTGTTTCTTCAAGAGTTGTCTGGTTCTGGAATTTAATTCCGTATGTGCCTTCGGGAAGAACGCCGCTTACAGTACCGCTGACTGTAATAGCGGGTATTCTCATAACTCTGAAGGTTATGGGCTTGCCGTTGTTTGTTGTTGTCATATAAAGCTGATAATCCGCATCATATTTAGCTATAAATGAATTTTTGGTAGCCGTTGTAAATGCCTCGGATTCATCGCTTTGTTTTCCGTCAGCGGTAAATGTGCCGTCGGAATAGCTGCCGGACAGAAAAGCAACCGTATCACCCACAGTGAGGGTGTTGCTCCAGCCCGAATAAATAGTAATTACGTCTCCTGCTTTAACATCTTTAATATAAAAGCAGCGTCTTGTATTTCCGCCTGTACCGTTGCAGTAATAATATCCCTTAGATGTATAATCATCGTCCGAATATTTGCCGCTGTCTGTTCCGACAGCATTTGATGATGAATTATAAAATCTGTCATTTGCAACATAATTAAGGGTCAAGTCACCGAAATCTACATTGCCTGCAGATGAGGGCTTGCCGCCTGTTGATGAAATGCTTTCCATAAAAGCAAGATAGTTTGCTTCTGTGATGTTGTTGGTATAATAGCTTCCGCTTTCAGCCACAAAGCCGAAATCCCAAACATCGATATTCCTTGTGTCGGCATAAGCCGAAACAAAGACGTTTGAAAGACAGCAGCTGACAGCTATAACAACCGCCAAAACTCTGATTACAAACCTTTTTAAGCTGTTTTTCATAAATTTTCCTCCTTTTATTAATGATATGTTACAACTTAATTACATTTTATCATAGTTTTTCAAAAAACGCAACTCCGTTTTTTAAATTTTGCACAAAAACCTTTCATCATTTTTTAATTTATTGTGAAAATCGAATCCTGCTTACCTCACCGGCCTGTTTATTTCATTCTTTCTTTAAAAATAAACCGCAAAAAATAACTTTCCTATCTGAACACAGATCAAAAGTCAAGGTTTTGAAAAGAATTTATATTTTTAAATTTTGCGAAAATCATTGAAAATATTTTTAAATTGAGTTATTATAAATTCAGCAGACAGATTGTTAAGCGAAGCAAAAGAAAGGAGCTTGAAGAAAATGGTTTTTAAAAGAAGGCTTTTTGCACTGCTGTGTGCAGTGTCGGTTATGACGGCAATGATGCCGGAGGCAGCTTATGCGAATGATAATGATGATATTGTTATATTGTTTGAAAGCGATGTTCACTGTGAAATCAGCGGCTATACAAAGCTCGCTTCTCTCAAAAAGGAAGCCGAAGAAAAGACAGACTATGTGTCGGTGGTTTCCTGCGGCGACTTTATTCAGGGCGGACCCATAGGAGCTGTTTCCGATGGGGAATATATAATTGAAATTATGAATGCCGTAGGCTATGACGCTGCTGCTTTGGGCAATCACGAATTTGACTATACTATTCCGAGACTTGCGGAGCTTACGGATATGCTCAGCGCAAAAACCCTTTCATGCAATTTCATTACAACAGACAATAGTGAATTGGTTTATGACCCCTACACAATAATTTCTTATGGTGACACAGACGTGGCATATATTGGAATAACCACCCCCGAAAGCATATCAAAGTCCACTCCTGTTTATTTCACCGATGAAAACGGCGAATATATATACAGCTTCTGCGGCGATAATCTTTATGAAACAGTTCAAAACTCTATTGACGCAGCCAAAGCCGACGGGGCAGACTATATTGTAGCCCTTTCCCATTTGGGAACGGAGTATGTAACGGATGAGTGGACGGCTCAGGAGGTTGCGGCGCATACATCGGGCATAGACGTAATGCTTGACGGCCACTCTCACAGCGTTATTGAAGGTGAAACCGTTCCCGATATGAACGGCGATGATGTTTTGATTTCCTCCGTAGGCACGAAATTCGAATATATAGGCTGTCTTACCATAAATTCAGAGGGTGAATTTAAAACGGAGCTTATTGAAACCGCTTCATATGAGGGCGAGGACGAAGCTGTCAGTAAGGTCGTCAGTAATATTGAAGCGGAATATTCCGCTATGGGCGGCAGAATTGCGGGGCAAAGCGATGTCACACTTACTACCCTTGACGAAAGCGGAAACCGTGCCGTAAGAAATGCAGAAACAAATATAGGTGATTTCTGTGCCGATGCCTTCAGAATTGAGCTTAATGCGGATATAGGAATTATGAACGGCGGAGGAATCAGGGGCGACATAGCTGCCGGAGATGTAACATATAACGATATTTTGGGTATGTTTCCATACGGAAACCTTGTCTGCTCGGTTGAGGTTTCGGGACAGACAGTCCTTGATATGCTGGAGCACTCGGTTAAAAGCTCTCCCGATGAAGCCGGAGGCTTTTTACAGGTGTCGGGAGTTAAATTTAATGTAAACACAAGTATTGATTCTCCTGTTATTGTTGACGAAAACGATATGTTTATTGAAATTAAGGGCGAACGCAGAGTAAGCAATGTAAAAATTCTTAACAGCGAAACATGAACCATAGTCAATAAAGTAGACAGAAAAAGAGAAAAATTTTACCTACCGGG
>JAJQFU010000088.1 GCA_021200955.1 Clostridiales bacterium
AAAAAAGCCTTAGCCGAGCCCGATCTTCAAAAGGAAACACTGCCTGTCTGCGGAGTTTTAAGCGAGGACAAGGACTTTGACTTTGAAAAGTACATTGCCAAAGAAGCGAGAGTTGCGGAAGGCAACATTTTAGACTACGAGTTTACCGTTTACAATGCTGAAAAAGGTGCGGTTTTGGGGCTTGAAAACGACTTTTTAAGTGCGCCCAGACTTGACGACCTTCTTATGGTTTTCTTCATAACAGAGGGCTTTAAAAAGGAAAGAAGCCGTGACTACATCAATATGGCGTTTTTCTTCGACAATGAAGAGGTTGGCAGTATGACCTCGGAAGGGGCAAAATCCGTTTTTTGGAGAGATATGCTTATGAGAATAGGCAGAGGTCTGGGCTATTCAAGCGAGGACGTTGCCGCTGCCTGTCAGGATTCCATTGCCTTAAGCTGCGACGTTGCCCAAGGGTATCATCCCAACTACGGCGAAAAATACGATATTACAAACTTCCCCGTTTTAAACGGAGGAATTGTTCTTAAATATGCCGCTTCGAAAACCTATTCCACAGAGGTTTATTCTGCGGCGGTGTTTAAAGAAATTTGCAGAGAACACAAGGTGCCTGTTCAAAGCTTTTACAATCGTTCAGGCATAAGGGGAGGTCAGTCCGCCGGGGCGCTGTTCTCCGCCGGCTTGGGACTTCCCTTTGTGGAAATCGGTCTGCCGATTTTGGCTATGCACTCTGCGAGAGAGCTTTGCGGCTGTAAGGATATAGAAACGGGAATTAAGCTTTTTAAGGCTTTTTATACGATTTGACGGTGATAAAATATGGAAGAAGATTTTTTTGTAAAGATAATAAATGCAGATAAGGAATACAGGGGCAAAACCCTTCTTGAAGGAATAAATTTAGGACTTTACAAGGGCAGAACCGTCGGCGTTTTCGGCGGCAAAAAATCGGGAAAGTCCGCCCTTTTAAGGCTTATCTGCGGTGTTGAAAAGCCCGACGAGGGAAAGGTTCTCTTAGAGGGCAAAAAGATAGGAAAGAACGCCAAAAAGCGAATTGCTATGCTTTTGAACCACGAAATTATTTCTAAATTTAAAACGGTTCAGGGTCTTATTGAATTTTATGAAGCCTTTTACGGCGATTTTGAAAGGGCAAAGGCGGTTAATCTTATGCAGCAAATGGGGGTTGACCCCAATAAGAAAATTGATAAGCTTAAGGGCGTAAACCAGCTTATAGGGCTTTCGCTTTTGGGCGGAAGAAAAGCCGACCTCTATGTTTTGGACGAGCCTCTTGACTATTTCGACAGAAACGAAAGGGGAGACTACCTCAAAACCGTCATTAAGTCATTGGAGGGCAATCCCCTTGTGGTCATAAGCGCAGAGTATTTAAGGGGCATTGACGTGCTTGTTGACGATGTGGTTTTGCTTCATGAAGGCAGGGTTAAGCTAGTAAAAACCTGTGAGGAAATTCGAAACGCAACGGGAAAGGGCGTTGAGGATTTTTATAAGGAGGTGTTCGGCAATGGCTCTTTATGATTTTCAGAGAATGTTAAAAAGACTTTGGCTTTTTTATGCACTTGTTTTCGCTCTTCATATAGCCTTTTTCAAGGGCAGCGGCTCAGAGGTTTTTTTGATGTTTTTGGGGCTTTTGGTTACTGCGGCGGTCAGCTTCAAGCTGTTTTATGACGATTACTGCGGAAAAAACTCACTGCTTATAAATTCACTGCCTTTAAGCGGCGGCTATAAGGTTTTTTCAAAGCTTATGTGGGGCGTTTTGTTTTCGGTGCTGTTTTACTGTGTTTTTAACGCTCTTTCGGTGCTGATGTTAAAAAGCAGAGCTGTTGTATTAGCACCCATAGGCGTAGCCACTGTTTTTCTCTTCATTTTAAACGGATATTCCGCAATGACGCTTTTTAAAAACAGTAAGGGAAAATATATGTTTTTGCTGTGGATTGTGCTGTTTAACGTCTTTTCAGCCCTTATAATGCCCTGTTTTTATATGTTTTCGGGCTTAAACGGCACTTTGGCGGCTGTTGTAATTTTGTGTGTAATTCAGTTTATTGTTTCCTCTTTTAATGTGGGAAAATAAGTTGTTACTTAAAGTATAAAAATCATTTTGGGGGCAATAATATAATTACAGCCGTAAAAAGCGGCTTGGGAAGCTGTGATTAAGGGCGATTATCCGTTAATCAAAGTTTCCTACACATTCTTTTTTTCTCCTTTAATGATTTTATGAAAAAATCTCCTTTGCGTAAATGAATGCAGAGGAGACTTTTTCGTTTTGTGACTATGTACTATGCTCAGTAGGGGTTGGGATTGCCCTGTCCGTTTGGGTTTAAATCATCAGTCTGTGAAAATCTGAACCCAGTAGGTTGTTCCGTTTTGGTTTACATATCCTACGCCCAGCTTGCCATAGGAGGAGCTTAAAATGTTGGCTTTATGCCCCTCGGAGTTCATCCATGCGGTCATAACCGCTTCGGCTGACTTCTGCCCCTTCGCTATGTTTTCACCGGCGGATTTATAGCTTATGCCCAAGGTCTGAAGCATTTGGAAGGGCGTTCCGTAGGTGGGGGATGTGTGGCTGAAATAGTTGTTGTCCGCCATATCCTGAGCCTTCAGCATTGCCGCATTTGTTAAGCTTGAGTCTAAGGTTAGTGCCGAAAGCCCTGCGGCGGCTCTTTCGGAGTTTACAAGGGAAAGAATTTGATTTGCCGCACTGCTGTTTGATGATGTTGAGGCTGATGATGAAGCTGAGGTTGTAGCTTCCGTTGAAGCTTCTGTGTATTTGGTGGTAGTTTCTTTTGTGGTTGTTGTCTGAACCTGTTTTGTTGTTGCTTCGGTAGTGGGTTCTGTGTACTTGGTTATCGCTTCAGTTGTAGGTTGGTTGCTATGATTTGTGTCGGGCTTTAAGCTGTCGGGCAAAGAGGGAAGTTGGTGGTTTTCCGTCTCTTCCGGCTGAGAATGCTCAAAGCTGTGTAAGTAGCTTCCGAACAGCTCGTTTATTTCTTCGGCTATATCTTCGGAAGAAAAAATCTCTTCGGCTTCTTCTTCCGTTATGATGTCGATATGAATAAACTCGTTTGGGTCACAGGTTTGACCGAAGGCTGTCAGTGACAGTGTCAGGGCTGCCGATAAGGTTACGGCTGTAAATGCTTTTATTTTCATATGTATTCCTCCTTAGAATTTTTCAAGGGCTTCAGTTTGCTGTCCTTGTGTCATATATGTTACAGAAATGTTACGAAAATGTAAACAATCAATATTTGGGAATAGGGGATATAATAGTATAAACAGGAAAATAACAGGTAAATTTAAAGTGATTATTATATAAAAACTGTAAGTATATCCAAAAATTACTTATTTAGTGTGTAGAGTAAAGCAGTCTGCGAAAAAGGATACACCTCTCAGTCAGCTTCGTTGGCACTTCGCTGACAGCTCCCCTCAAGGGGAGCCTGAATTAAGGAACTTTGTGAAGAACTTAACAAAGATTTTGCAAAAAATTGAACTTTTGATTTTAAAAAGCGAATAAAAATTTTACTAAAAAATTATTAAAAATCGCTGACAAATATGACGAAAGAGTAAAATTTTCGTTAAAATGAATATTTTCTGTTTACAGATTTTAAATATAGGTGTATAATATCAACATAAAAAAATTTCGGAAAAGAGGTTAAAAAAATGTCAAATGTACTTAGTGAGGTTAAAGGCAATGTGGCTGTTCTTACAATAAACAAGCCTCAGGCTCTTAATGCTCTTAATGATGAAGTGTTAAGCGATTTAAGCCAAGCTTTCACAGAAGCCGAAAATAATAAAGACGTATACGTTATAATTATTACAGGCGCAGGCAAGGCTTTTGTTGCCGGAGCAGACATTTCTCAGATGAAGGATTTCGGTGCAGTTGAAGGCAAGGCTTTCGGCGTATACGGCAACTCCGTATTTATGGCTATCGAAAATTCTCCCAAGCCCGTTATTGCAGCTATCAACGGCTTTGCTCTGGGAGGAGGCAACGAGCTTGCTCTTTCCTGCGATATGAGAATTGCTTCAAGCAAGGCTAAATTCGGTCAGCCCGAGGTTGGTCTCGGTATAACCCCCGGTTTCGGCGGAACACAGAGACTTCCCCGTACGGTAGGCAAGGTTAAGGCTATGGAGCTTATTTTAACAGGCAAAACAATTAAGGCTGACGAAGCACTTTCAATCGGTCTTGTAAACAAGGTTGTTGAACCCGAAGCATTAATGGACGAGGCTATGGCTCTTGCTGAGGCTATCTGTGCAAACGCTCAGATTGCTGTAAGACAGTCTAAAGCCTGCATTAACAGAGGTCTTCAGACAGATATTGCAACAGGCGTTTCCTTCGAAGCAGAAGCCTTCGGTCTTTGCTTTGCAACAGAAGACCAAAAGGAAGGTATGACAGCCTTTGTTGAAAAGAGAGAAAAGAACTTTAAAAATTGTTAATCAACATTAAACCAATAAATAATTTTTATATATCATTTACGGAGGTAAAAAAATGATTAAAACCGTATTTATTTTAGGCGCAGGTCAAATGGGTCTTGACATCGGTCAGGTTATGGCTAAGGCAGGTCTTGAGGTTACTTTCAGAGACTTAAACGATGCTATTTTGGACGGCGCTAAGGCAAAGCTTACAAAGAGCCTTGACAAGCAGGTTTCCAAGGGAAAAATGACAGAAGAGGCTAAGGCTGAGGTTTTAGGCAGAATTGCTTTCACAACAGAGCTTCACGAAGCAAGAAACGCTGATCTCGTTCTCGAAGCAATCGTTGAAAACGTTAAAATTAAGAAGGAAATATTTGCAGCTCTTGAAGACATCTGTCATTTCGACACAATCTTCGCTACAAACACATCTTCAATTTCTATTACAGAAATCGCAAGCGCAACAAGAAGACCCGACAAGTTTATCGGTATGCACTTCTTCAACCCCGCTACAGTTATGAAGCTTGTTGAGGTTATCAGAGGTCTTAACACATCTGAAGAAACATTCAACGCTATCTATGAGCTTTCAGAAAAAATCGGCAAGACACCTGTTGAGGTTAAGGAAGGCCCCGGCTTTGTTGTAAACAAGATTCTTGTTCCTATGATTAACGAAGCTATCGTTGTTCTTGAAGAAGGTCTTGCAAGCGCAGAGGACATCGACACAGCTATGAAGCTGGGCTGCAACCATCCTATGGGACCCCTTGCTTTAGGCGATCTTATCGGTCTTGATACATGCTTACATATTATGGAAGTTCTTCAGGAAGAAACAGGCGACAGCAAATACCGTCCCGCAAGACTTCTCCGTCAGATGGTAAGAGGCGGAAAGCTGGGCAGAAAGACCGGCGAGGGCTTCTTCAAATATTGATTTGAATATTAACAATAAATATAATCTGTCACTTTGATGACACATTCTTTAAGGGACTGATTGCAATTAAGGAATTGCTGATTGATTAAATCCTTCACCGCTTTCTTATATATTTAATCACTTTCTTAAAACATTTGATATAGATAATTAACTGTCGGGGCAAATCGGCTCATAAAAGGGGAGCCGGGCTGCCCTTCGGTTCGGTTTATAACCGGCGGCTTCCCTGAAACAGGGGAGTTTAAATTCAGATTAGGAGGACTTATAATGGAATTTGGTTTAACAAAAAAGCAGCTCCTTGAGCAGCAGCTTTTCAGAAGCTTTGCCGAAACAGAGGTTAAGCCTTTGGCTCAGGAAGTTGACGAAACCGAAATCTTCCCCAGAGGAACTGTTGAGAAGATGGCTAAAAACGGCTTTTTGGGAATACCCGTACCTAAGGAATACGGCGGACAGGGCTGTGACGTTTTGACTTACGTTATGTGTGTTGAAGAGCTTTCAAAGGTTTGCGGCACAACAGGCGTTATTGTTTCCGCACACACCTCTCTTTGCTGCGATCCTATCCTTACATACGGAACAGAAGAACAGAAGCAGAAATACCTCGTTCCCCTTGCTAAGGGCGAAAAGTTAGGCGCTTTCGCTTTAACAGAACCCGGTGCAGGTACAGACGCTCAGGGTATGCAGACAAAGGCTGTTCTTGACGGCGATGAATATGTTCTTAACGGAAGCAAAATATTCATTACAAACGGCAAGGAAGCAGACGTTTATGTAGTTTTTGCCATTACAGATATAGTAACTGACAGAAAAGGCAGACCTAAGAAGGAAATTTCAGGCTTTATAGTAGAAAAAGGCACACCCGGCTTCAGCTTCGGTACTAAGGAAAAGAAAATGGGTATCAGAGGTTCATCTACATATGAGCTTATCTTCACAGACTGCCGTATCCCCAAGGAGAACCTTTTAGGCGTTAAGGGCAAGGGCTTCGCTATGGCTATGCACACTCTTGACGGCGGACGTATCGGTATCGCTTCTCAGGCTTTGGGTATTGCAGAAGGCGCACTTGAAAGAACTATCGCCTATGTTAAAGAAAGAAAACAGTTCGGCAGACCTATCGGCGCATTCCAGAACACACAGTTCCAGCTTGCAGACCTTGCTACAAAGGTAGAGGCTGCAAAGCTTTTGGTTTATAAGGCTGCCCTTGCTAAGCAGACACAGAACAGATACTCCTTTGAAGCTGCCCAGGCTAAGCTTTACGCAGCGGAAACCGCTATGGAAGTTACCACAAAGTGCGTTCAGCTTCACGGCGGCTACGGCTACACAAGAGAGTATGACGTTGAGAGAATGATGAGAGATGCTAAGATAACCGAAATCTATGAAGGTACTTCAGAGGTTCAGCGTATGGTTATTTCAGGCACCTTGCTTGCGTAATAAGGGGGCTTAGACATAAAATGAAAATTATAGTTTGTATTAAACAGGTACCCGATACAAAGGGCGGAGTTAAATTTAAACCCGACGGAACACTTGACAGAGGGGCTATGCTTGCCATAATGAACCCCGACGACAAGGCAGGTCTTGAGGCTGCTTTAAGACTTAAGGATCAGTACGGCGCAGAAGTAACCGTTATTTCAATGGGTCTGCCCAAGGCTGAGGACGTTTTGAGAGAGGCTCTTGCTATGGGAGCCGACAAGGCTATCCTTATTACAGACAGAGTATTAGGCGGCGCAGATACATGGGCAACCTCTTCAACTATTGCCGCAGGTATCAGAAACCTTGACTACGATCTGGTTATTACAGGCCGTCAGGCTATCGACGGCGACACAGCTCAGGTTGGCCCTCAGATTTCAGAACACCTTAACATCCCCGTAATTTCTTACGCTCAGGATATTAAGATTGAGGGAGACTCCGTTATCGTAGAAAGACAGTTTGACGACAGATACCATGTTCTTAAGGCTAAAATGCCCTGTCTCATTACTGCACTTTCAGAGCTTAACACACCCCGTTATATGACACCCGGCGGAATTTTCGACGCATATGACGCTGAAATTACATGGTGGGGAAGAAATGATCTTAAGGATTTGGACGATGCAAACATAGGTCTTAACGGCTCACCCACAAAGATCGCCAAGGCATCTGACAAGGTTAGAAAAGGTTCAGGCGAAAAGGTTAATCTTGACCCCGAAGAATCGGTTAAGTACATCGTCGGAAAGCTTACCGAAAAGCATATTATTTAAAGGAGAGCGTGATTAAAATGGCATTGGAAGATTATAAGGGCGTTTTTATTTTCGCTCAGCAGGTAGATAATAAAATTGACAATATAGCATTCGAGCTTATAGGCAAGGCAACAGAGCTTGCAGCTGCTCTTGACACAAAGGTGACAGCTGTTCTCGTCGGTTCTGACGTTAAGTCTCTTGCTCCCGAATTAGGCGAATACGGCGCAGACAGAGTTATCGTTGTAGACGACCCCGAGCTTAAGGACTACAGAACAGAGCCCTATACTCATGCAGTAGCTTCTGTTATTAACGAATTTAAGCCCGAAATTATGCTTGTAGGCGCAACTGCAATAGGCAGAGACTTAGGTCCCCGTGTTTCCGCAAGAGTAGCAACAGGTCTTACAGCTGACTGTACATTCCTTGAAATCGGCGATTTCAGAGGAAAAGCCAATCAGCTTCTTATGACACGTCCCGCTTTCGGCGGCAACACAATAGCTACTATTGCCTGCCCCGACAATAGACCTCAGATGGCTACTGTTCGTCCCGGCGTTATGCAGAAGCTTGAAAAGGTAAGCGGAAGAACAGCAGAGATTGTTGAGTTCAACCCCGGCTTCACACCCGACAACAAATATGTTGAAATATTAGAGGTTGTTAAAAAGGTTTCAGACGTTGCCGATATTATGGACGCCAAGATTTTGGTTTCAGGCGGCAGAGGAATGGGCAGCCCCGAAAACTTCAAAATTCTTGAAGATTTGGCAGAGGTTCTCGGCGGAACAGTCAGCTGTTCACGTGCCTGTGTAGACGCAGGCTGGAAGCCCAAGGACTTACAGGTAGGTCAGACAGGCAAAACAGTAAGACCCAACCTTTATATTGCCTGCGGTATTTCAGGCGCAATTCAGCACCTTGCAGGTATGGAAGAATCCGATATTATCGTAGCTATAAACAAAGACGAGTCTGCTCCTATTTTTGACGTAGCCGATTACGGCGTTGTGGGCGATGTAAACAAGATTGTTCCCAAGCTTACAGAGGCAATTAAGGCAGCCAAGGCTCAATAAAGTTTCTTTTCACTTTCTTTTTAAACAAGGAGGATTTTATAATGAAGGATTTATATGTTGTAAACTGCTGCAGAACCGCAATCGGTACTTTCGGCGGATCTTTAAGCAAAACACCTGCCGCTAAAATGGGTTCTATCGTTATTAAGGAAGCCCTTAACAGAGCAGGCGTTAAGCCCGAGTGGGTTGACGAAGTTTATTTCGGCTGTATTCTTACAGCAGCTTTAGGTCAGAACCCTGCAAGACAGGCTTCTTTGGGCGCAGGTCTTTCAGTAGACGTTCCCGCTACAACAATCGGTATGGTTTGCGGCTCAGGTATGAAGAGTGTTGTTGAAGGTGCAAGAACAATCCTTGCAGGCGATGCAGACATCGTTGTTACAGGCGGTATGGAAAATATGTCGGCTGCTCCTTACGCAATTCCCACAGCACGTTACGGCGCAAGAATGTTCAACACAAATATGATCGATACAATGGTTAATGACGGTCTTTGGGACGTTTTCAACAACTACCACATGGGTATCACAGCTGAAAACGTAGCAGACCAGTGGGGTATTACAAGAGAAGAGCTTGACGCTTTTGCTCTCAGCTCACAGGAAAAGGCTGCCGCAGCTATCGCAGCAGGCAAGTTTGAAGACGAAATCGTTCCCGTTCCCGTAAAGGTTAAGAAGGAAACAGTTGAATTTAAGGTTGACGAACATCCCAGAGCTACATCAGCTGAAAAGCTTGCTAAGCTTCGTCCCGCTTTTAAGCCCGACGGCGGCAAGGTTACAGCCGGCAATGCTTCAGGTATCAACGACGGCGCAGCTGCAATCATTCTTGCAAGCGGCGAAGCAGTTGAGAAATACGGTCTTAAGCCTATGGCTAAGCTTATCGGCTGGGGTCAGGCAGGCGTTGATCCCTCAATTATGGGTGTTGGCCCTGTAGGCGCTTCTAAGAACGCTATGGCTAAGGCAGGCGTTACTATTGAAGATATGGATCTCGTTGAAGCAAACGAGGCTTTCGCTGCTCAGTCAATCGCTGTAGCAAGAGATCTTAACTTCGATATGAGCAAGGTAAACGTAAACGGCGGCGCAATCGCTCTCGGTCACCCCGTAGGAGCTTCAGGTGCAAGAATTATTGTTACTCTCCTTCACGAAATGAAGAAGAGAGACGAGGCTAAGAAGGGGCTCGCTACTCTTTGTATCGGCGGCGGTATGGGTATCGCAACCGTATTCGAAAAGTGCTGATAATTTAAAATATAATCTTTTAAACCCATCGTCATTTTCGGCGGTGGGTTTTTTGCGGTCAGAAATTTTTTAATCAGGAGCAAAGCTTGGGGATATTTTAAAATCTTCTGATTATCTGTGATAAAGAGATGCTTTATCTGAATAATTAAAAATTTTTTTATTTTGGGGGTTGATTTTTTATTCATTAGGTAGTATAATCATTCTTGACATATTTTTGATGTGTTTTTAAGGGACATTGGCGTTCTGATATAAACCCCTTAGAGTAGACACTTGAAATAACAAAAATATTTCAAAACTACGCTAAGGGG
>JAJQFU010000099.1 GCA_021200955.1 Clostridiales bacterium
ATATATAACTATATGATAAGTGGCTATTCAATTTACACTATGGATACCGATGGAAGTAACAGTAAAAAAATTATGGATTTGCCTGTGAATACAGAAGGAAGAGATAAGACGACCTTTATGGTTGATGATGAGTATGTGTATTATATACAGCCCGAAACAGGTGATTTTTGGAAAATAGATTTTGAAGGTAATAAAAATGAATATATTACCTCTGATACTCAGCTTTCAAATAATGATGATTTGTTTGGGGTATATGAATATAATGGTAAAGTTTATTATGTCTTGCCTTCTGTTGACGATTCGGGGAAATTTACAGGATATAACTTGTATAGAGCTGATTTAGACAATCAAAATCGTATACTTTTGGCAGAGGGATTAACCGGTTTTAGAATGATTGATAATTTGTTGATTTATAACCAAAATGTATATGATGAAAATAACAATTTTATAACCGGCAGCGTAGATGTCGACGGCATATATGGTTGTGATAAAGATTATATTTATTTTTGTTATTATGATGACAATATGACAAAGCATATATACAAGTATAACATAAATACCTGTAAGATTGCAGATATAACTGACGATTTATACTATGAGATGTTGTTATAATAGAAATAATTCACGATGCTGATATATTAATTGCATTATTAATTATCATTGTTATTTGAATTATTATACATATTGCAACAAAAAAAGATAATCGAATTTGCTTTTTGAGCTGTAAAAAGAGTATCCTAAAAAAATTCATAGGATACTCTTTTTGATACTATACAATTTTCGCCTGTTATTCCACAAAGCTTACAACATCGTCAAAGCTGTTTCTGTCTGTGGCTGCCGTTACCTCGTCGGGGGAAAGGGATGTGTCCTCTTTTCCCACTATGAGAACCGCACCGCAGTCCATTCCTTCGGGAACAGACAAAGTCTCTTTATAGTCTGAGTTTATAAGGCTGCAGGGAGACGTGAGAATTTTTGTTCCGTAACCCAAAGCATTCGCCGTAAGAGCCATACTCTGACAGGCAAGCCCTATGTTGAAATCGTTTCCCTCAGTTTCCGAAATTATAATAACAAGAGGTGCGCTGCCTATATCTGCCTTCGCCTTGCTTGTGTCAACCCCTGCCGGCATATTGGCTTTCATAGCTTCGCTAATTTCGCTTATAAGCTCGGAGTTTGTGAGAGCCGTAAAGTGCCATGGCTGGGAGTTCATACCGCTGGGAGAGTTAATTCCCGCTGTAAGAATTTTTTCAGTGTCCTCAGCGGTTACGGCTTCGTCTGTGAAAGCCTGGGTTGTTGACGAATCGGTTAAAATATCCAAAACGGAGCCGGTGTCGGCTTCAGCCGTATCCGTTTCGGCAGCTTCTGTAGGTTCGGCTGTCTGTTCCGCAGAGCCCGTTGAACCTCCGCAGGCTGCCTGTGAAAATGCAAGGCTCAATACAATAAATAAAGATAAATATTTTTTCATTGATTTCTTCCTCCTTAAGTAGTTTTTTAATTTTATAACAAACCCATTATATTTTAATTAGCGAAAGATTAAAGGCAGATTAAGGAAGCGGAAAATATTAAAAAATAATCTTTCTTTAATAACCCTCTAACCTGAAAAGATTATACTTCTTCTATCAGTCAAACTGAAAGGGGTTGTTTTTACGGGCAAATCGAATTATATACATATAGCTTTAATTCCGGCGTATGAACCGGAGGATTATTTTATCGATATTTTGAAAAACACTAAAAACAAGGGGTTTCAAACGGTGGTTGTAAACGACGGCAGCTCCGGGGATAAGGAAAGTATCTTTAAAGAAGCGGAAAAATATGCGGTTGTTTTGCACCACTCCAAGAACATGGGTAAGGGAAGAGCCCTAAAAACGGGCTTGGAATATATAAGCAAAAGCTTTCCCTCAGACTGCCTTGTTGTAACAATGGACGCAGACGGTCAGCACGCACTCGAGGACGCCGAAAGGGTCTGCAAAGCCGCCGAGGAAAACCCCGGCTGTCTCATTTTGGGCAGCAGACGGCTTTCTAAAAACGTTCCTTTTAAAAGCCTTTTCGGAAACACAATTACAAGGTTTATTTACAGGCTTTCTACCGGCTTAAATATTTACGACACACAAACAGGGCTCAGAGCCTTTAAGGGCAGTCTTATTTCGGAGCTTTTAAAAATATCCGGCGAAAGATATGAATATGAAATGAATGTGCTTTTGGAATGCTCAAGGAAAAATATACCCATTAAGGAGGTTGAAATAAAAACAATTTACATAGCCGAAAATCAGTCATCCCACTTTAACGCCGTCAAGGATTCCTACCGCATATATAAGGAGATTTTCAAGTTTTCATCCTCATCCGCCGCAAGCTTTGTTATTGACTACTCACTTTACAGTCTTTTGTCACTTTTTGGCTTGGGCTTGATTTTTTCAAATATAGCGGCACGAGCAGTCAGCGCCTGTGCAAACTACACTCTAAACAGAAGGCTTGTTTTTAAAAGCAATGCGGATATAAAAAAATCAGCTCTTCAATATTTTATACTTGCGGCGTTTATTTTAACGGGAAACACACTGGTTCTGAATTTCTTAACAAGCTGCTTGGGCTTAAACCGATACGCCGCAAAGCTCTTTACCGAAATAATATTTTTCGCCCTAAGCTGGTTTGTTCAGCACAAGCTAATTTTTAAAAGAAAAACCGACACCGAAAGCGAAAGGAGAAAAGCGGAATGTTTATAAAAAAGCACTGGTGGGCATTTTTATACACTGCGGCTCTGACCGCCTTTACAATATATATTGCTCTCGACACCTTTGTAATTTCTCACATATATTCGGTAGTTTCGGAGGAGGAAATTACTTCCGAAGCCGAAGCAGCCGAAACATCTCAAGCCGAAAGCAGCAATTCGGAACAGCCGCAAACCGATACAGGCTCCCACAGGTCCGGAAGAGGAAAACACAGCCGCACAAGGTCTGATGAATCATCACAGACCCAATCCTCCGGCACATACACCTTAGAAAGCACCGAAGAAAACTCCTCATGGGGCAACTCATACAGCGACGAAAACATTCAAATCATAATAACCGAATACAGAGAAAACGGCACAACAATTTACGCCGCCGACATTGCTCTTACCTCACCTGAATATTTAAAAACCGCCTTTGCCCAAAGCTCCTACGGAAAAAACATAACCGAAAAAACCTCTGAAATTTCAGAGGAAGCAAAGGCAATTTTAGCGATAAACGGAGACTTTTACGGCGCAAGAGAAAAGGGCTATGTTATAAGAAACGGAGTTCTATACAGAGATACCCCCTCTTCGGGTCAGGAGGACTTGGTAATTTACAATGACGGCAGCTTTGAAATTATTTCTGAGGATGAAATAACCGCAGAAGAGCTTATAAACGCCGGAGCGGAACAGGTTCTTTCCTTCGGACCTGCTTTAATAAAAAACGGTGAAACAGCCGTCACAGAGGACGAGGAAGTAGGCAAAGCAAAGGCAAGCAACCCCCGAACCGCCGTAGGAATTATCGACGGCCTTCACTATGTTTTCGTGGTTTCAGACGGACGTACAGAGGAAAGCGCCGGGCTTTCGCTGTCTCAGCTTGCGGAGTTTATGAAGGGGCTGGGGGTTAAAACCGCCTATAATTTAGACGGCGGCGGCTCCTCCACAATGTATTTCAACGGCAGTATTATAAACAACCCCACAACCAACGGAAAAACCATTAAGGAAAGGAGCGTCAGCGACATTGTATACATCGGATATTGAAAGCAAAACAATTCTCAAAACAATATTTGCATATTTGGTTCTTACCCTGTTCTGCGCCCTTTTCGGAGCGGTTTATGAATATTTCAGTCACGAGGTTTTCTCCTATTTTATGCTTTACGCCTTCGGTTTTCCCTTAATCGGCGGTGTTTTGGTTTATTTTTTGCTTCTGTTTTTTAGGCTTCCTCTGCCGGGAAGACTTTCCTTAAATCTCTATAATTCCGGCATAGCCGCACTGACTGTAGGCAGCATTTTTCAGGGCATTCTTGAAATTTACGGCACAACAAACCGCCTTATATATGTTTATTGGGTTATAGGCGCACTGTTTTTGCTTACGGGAATTATCTCTTATATTATGAGCCTCTCCGCAGTATCTAAAAAGCAAAATAATGACGCATAAAAAAGGGAACAGACACAATTTTACGCTGTGTTCTGTTCCCTTTTTATGTAATAAACCGTTATCTCTTAAGTCGTTCTTCAAATTCCTTCAAAACCTTAAGCAAAGGCTCAGGCAGACGGTTATAACATTCCGACTTTAATTCATCGGGCACGCCGTAGAATCCTTCCGCAATGCTCCCTGCAATGGCTGTCAGAGTGTCGCAGTCTCCGCCCAGAGAAACGGCAGTGCGTATAACGTCCTCAAAGCTTTCTCCCTCCAAAAAAGCCGTTATTGCTTCGGGAACAGTTTCCATACAGGTTTCAATGTGATGATAATCCGGTCTTATTTCGTCACAGGTTCGGTTGAGATTATAGCCGAACTCCTTTTGAATATAATCCTTAATTTCAGCCTTGCTTTTGCCCGACCTTGCAAGAAATATTGCCGAGGCTGTAGCTTCTGCCCCTTTAATGCCCTCCGGGTGATTGTGTGTGACCAAAGCGGAAAGCCTTGCGGCGTGTCTCACCGAATCAATGTCGTTATAAAGCCACGCCGCTGATGAAACACGCATTGCAGAGCCGTTTCCGTAGCTGTTATAGGCTTTAAGCCAAGGAGTTTTAAGCCACAGGCGGAATCTTCCTCCGTAGCCTGCGTCGGGGAACATCCTCCCGAAGCTTCTCATTTGCTCCGCAAGGCTTTTCAAAATAACCTCGTCTGTATCGTCCGGCTTTGCTTCGAGAAAAGCCTTCCCCACAGCCAAAGTCATCACGCTGTCGTCCGTAAAGGTGGATTCCTCAGAAAACAAGGGAAAATCCTTGCTTTTATTTCCCATATCAAATTCATAGGGGCTGCCTATAATGTCGCCTAAAATCGCTCCAATCATTTTTTCCTTCCTCTCCTCTTATAGTCGTCGTCAATTCTGCTTTTCCAGTTTGCCGAAAGAGGTTCCTTATATCTTCTCACAAAGCTTACCGCTTCCCCTATAACATCGTAGTTAAGGGCGGTTCCCGCTTCGTCGCAGTTATAGTTTGCCGCCATAGACTCGTCAATGCCGAATCTTCTTGCTTCGGCTGCTGCGTCGATGTTCGCTCCCAAAAATATAAATTCCCAGCCGTAGCGTGCCTTTTGGCTCTCAATCATTTGACGAACCTTGTCATAGGTATAGCGGCGGCTTGCGTTTTCCATACCGTCTGTAGTAATTACGAAAAGCGTCTTTTCGGGTACGTCCTCTTTACGGGCATATTTGTGAATGTTGCCTATGTGGTGAATTGCTCCGCCTACTGCGTCAAGAAGAGCAGTACAGCCCCTGACATAATATTCCTTATCCGTAAGTTTAGGCACATCGCCGATAGAAATGCGGTCGTGAATAACCTTCGAGGTATCGTCAAACAACACTGTTGAAACAAGGGCCTCCCCCGGTTCCTTACGCTGTTTTTCAATCATCGAGTTAAAACCGCCGATTGTGTCCTTTTCAAGTCCTGCCATAGATCCGCTTCTGTCTAAGATAAAAATAAGTTCTGTCATTTTAAATTCCTCCTGTTTTTAATATGTTGGTTAATTGTTTACTGTGATTTCATTATACTCATAACAGAAGGATAAAAGGTCGCACGTCAGGCGACTTTTTAAATTTTTTTATGCACCTATTAAAGGCTGGTCAAAGGCAAAAAGCACTTCGTTCAGTTCAAAAAGATTATAATTTTTGTTTATAAGAAAATACTCCACAATAACGTCAAACTTACTGCTGTGTGAAAGGGCAAACCCCGCACGGCTTATAAAGTCCTTAGTTTCGTCTAAATTAAGCTCCAGAGCAAAGGCAAACGCCAAAGCCGTAGGCTTCGAGGGCTTATAGTCCGGGTTGTTTCTGATTTTCGAAAAAAGCTTTCTGTCTACATTGGCTTTTTTATAAATATCCGAATCCTTTTTTCCCGTTTTGTCAATAAGCCTAAGAAGTGTTTCTGAAAAGCCTGCATCTAATTTATCCAAAAGCCTTCCCCAGTCGTTTATGCTTTCGGGAGCCGCCGCCTCGGCAGCTTTATCATACCGGATTTCCGCCGCTTTCGGAACCGGAACAAAAGCAGCTTTGTTAAGCCCTTCAACGAGCTTCCGCCGTTCCTTAAGAATACTCGCTTCCGACAGCAAGCCGTATTCGTCAAGCTCTTTTATGTCAACATAATTTTCATCGATATAGCTGCTGACGGACTTAAAAAGCTTTTCGGACAGCTCAAAGGCTTTTTTGTCAAACACAGTCAAATATATCTGCATTTCGTTTTCCAAAAGGAAAGCGCTTATTTCTCTGACTGCAATTTGAAGAGCCAAAGCCTTGGGAAAGCCGTAATTCCCTGCGGCAATCAAAGGAAAAGCAACAGACTCACACTTATATTCCTTAGCCAAAGCCAAAGAGCTTCTGTAGCAGGAAGCCAAAAGCCGTTCCTCTCCCCTTTTGCCCCCTTCCCAAACGGGAGCCGCCGTATGTATAACATATTTTGCACTTAAGTCAAAGCCGGGAGTTATGACCGCTTCGCCTAAGGCAATAGCCCCGATTTTTTTGCGCGCCGCAAGAAGCTTATGCCCGGCTTTTTTGTGTATTGCGCTGTCAACTCCCGAACCGATTACGGGGTTTGGGCTTGCGGTGTTTACCACAGCGTCTGTATGCATATTTACAATATCGTTTCTGACTATTTCAAAAGGCATAAATACCCTCCCTTATACGTGCTGTCATCAAATGAAAAGCTCATTGTTTTTTCTGTCGGAGCAGACTAATTTAAGAGCCAAGGCTACAGCCGAAACCGCCGCTTTATTCACCTTTCTTGCAGACTGAGGACACACTGAAACGCATCTCATACAGTGAATGCACTTCTCCCCGTCTGTGCTCTTAGGGTCGTCTCTGCTTATTGCCTGTGAGGGGCATTTTTCGGCACATAATCCGCAGCCGTTACACTTGCTGTCCGCTTTGGGAACAAGCCCTCCCTTTCCGCTTTTTTTATAGGGGCGGTTTCCCGGTATTTCCAAATCAGTCTTTTCGTCAACTCCGCTTTTGATTTTTTCGAGAATTTTTTCTCCGAAGCTGTTTAATTCTGCTTCGTCCTTGCTGTCCGTTCTGCCTGCGGCATATTGACGAACGATTGAATGCTCCGCAACAGCGGCAACGGCAGAAACAACTCTGAAGCCGCTTTTTTCCGCAGCATCCTTTAATTCAACAAGAGTATCCTCATAGGCTCTGTTTCCGTAAACGCAGACCAAAACGCAATAGGCGTTGTTTCCCTCAATTTGTGAAAGCCTTTCCGTTGCAAGTGCCGGAACCCTTCCCCCGTAAGAGGGAACCGCAATAAAAGCCAAATCCTCACAACCCAAATTAAGAGCTTTAAAGTCACAATTTGGGTCGGCCAAATCAACCTTGTTTACGTCACTCCCTGCCTTTGCCGTTAAAAAATCTACATCCTTCTCCGTTCCTCCCGTAGGGCTGAAAACAATCTTATATATCTTCATCTTTTTTCCCTCCTGAAATTTTAAGTCTGTAACAATTATAACAATAATAAAAAATAATATCAACACCCGCAAATAATCAAATCAAAATTTTTCCACACAAAAAGAGAACGCCCCGAAAAATTCGGAGCGTCTCAAACCAAAAACCAATTGTTATATTGAGTAGAGGAAATTAACTCTAATACAACCGTAATTAAATTTTGCCGCCTGTGGAGAAGCTGCCACTCGCAAAAAGTTGGAGACTTTTTGCGAAAGAGGAGCAGCAGCGCAATAAGTCTTATTTCCGTATTAATACGGAAATAAACGAATGAAGCTTGCTGCGACGAGGCTCCCCTTGAGGGGAGGTGGCAGCGAAGCTGACGGAGAGGTGTATCAATATATTAATTAATAACTAATTGTTTTGAAATCTGCCTGATAACCGGATGTTTTAGTAATCGTAGCAGAAGTGCTGTCTGCTGTGATGTTTTCTGTAGCATTAAAGGAGACAATTTCCATATTGGGCTTTGTATATTCTTTTTTCATTATTAATTACCTCCTTCTGATTACTCAAATCTGATGTCAAGATTACTTACATCATTGCCGCTTGTTACCTTTACAACATAGCCTACAACGTAGTCTGAACCGCCGGTTCCCTGAAGTATAAGATCTGCAACATCAGTTGTTATTCCGTTAACAGTTACGCCTGTGTAAACTTCATTGCCGTCTGAACCTTCAATCTTGGTTTCATTTGACTTATCTACAATATAGAAGCTTGAATAATTTTCTGCATTGTCCTTAGATACTCCGAAGTAAACATATTGCTGGCTGCTGCCGTATGTAAATGAAGCAACGGGTGTTGTCATATAAACATTTCTTGCAGCTGTACCTGCTGTCTGAGTATATATATTTTTAATTTCAGAGTAGCCTGTACCTATATCACAGCTGACTGCTGTGCCGCCGTTTAATGAAAGCGAAGCTGTACCGTTTTCAAAATCAAATGCAAGTTCATATTCAACTTCTGTATTGGCAGAATTATCTACTGTAGTTTCGGGTGCATATAAAGTTGTACCGTCATATAACTTGTATGATTTACTGTCAGTTCTGACAGCAATGGACTTACTATCTACATTGTCGCCTGATAAACTAACAGTTATTAATCTCCAAGAGTTGTTTTGTGTACTTGGAGTAAATGAACCGGTTATTATAGCAGAATTTAAGTCTGATGCATTATTCAAACCAAAATATAATCTTGCTGAACTTGATGTATCTGTTGTATCTGTATCATATAAATTCCACATATCACTTGTGTAATTATAATTATAATAAAGATCAGTGGTTTGCGCATCATCACCTGTTTCACTTGTGTTCATATTCTGGAAATAATCAAAGTATACATTTGCCTCAGTCATGCTTGATGCATCTACAGTTGTTGTATCTGAAGCAACTGTGAAGTAGCAAGGTGTATAGCCGTTTGCCCAAACTGTATAACTGCTGCCTACTGCAAGAGAATATGTATCTGTGTCTGTAGCAGTCATTACGTCTGTACCCTGACCTACAACATATCCATCGGGAGCTCCGCTGATTGTTACAGTGTTGTATGTAGTAGCAGCTGTTTCAACAAGACCGAAATAATAGAAGTTAATTCCGCCTGAAGCTGACGCTAAATAATATGTTTTACCTGCTTCAACATCAAATGTAGCTTCTGTTATTGATGAAGATACAATAGAATCATTTGAATCTACGGTAGAACCGCTACTGTCCAATAAATTTAATGTTCTTGTAGCATCACCGCTTGAGGTAGCATATACATATAAGGTACTGTTTGAAGTCGGTGTAACTTTGATAGATCTTGCAGATGTACTTCCAGTTCCGCCTGTCTTAATTCTATAAGTCATGCTTCGTGATATTCCGTCAGCTGTAGTAAATGATTTGGAACCGCTTGAGTCAACGGCCACTGTGCTACTGCTAGAAGCCATAATTGAAAAGTAATCATTAATCTCTGTTTCTTCACTATATGTACCTGTTGCAACATCAGCAGCACTCAAAGAAGCATAGAAAGTTTCAGCTGCAAATACACTGCTTACGTTCATTACGGTTAAAACAGAAATAACCATAACGAAAGCTAAAATTGAGCTTAACGCTCTTTTGAACTTATTGTTCATTTGAATTTTCCTCCTTGTCATAAAAACATGATTTGACCGAAAAGTGAGGTTTTGGTGTGAATTTGTCATAGAATTAATCGTATGACAGCTCCATAAAGACCTTATCCTTTTCATACTGGTCGATGCAAAGATATCTTTTCG
>JAJQFU010000047.1 GCA_021200955.1 Clostridiales bacterium
CCAATTATTCATATTTTAATAATTGCATTTTAACAAATTTAGTGTATAGTATCTTTTGTAAACAAAAAGTTTACGTTTCATAATTTTTTCTCCCTTTCTATTATGTATAAACGAAAAGGATATGTCTGCCGCACGGACATATCCTTTCTTTTTTTATAAATTTTCCCGAAAATTATAAGTTTGTTATTCCATATGATGAAAAAATGTGTTATAATAAAATTTATGTATGGTTTTTACGGATAGAAGAAGTTATTTCGGAGGTCTTGAAATATGAAAAGATTTAAAATGTTAAAGAGAATATGCTGTTCGGCTATGGCGGCTGTTATGTGTTTAGGCAGTGAGGGAGCTTTAAGCGTACAGGGCGCAGTGGGGAAAACTGTCACTGTAGGCAGCGGCAAGGACTACGCCACAATTACCGAGGCTTTGGCGGCTGTTAATTATACTCCCACCAAAACAACCCCCTACACAATCGAAATAAGTCCCGGAACATATGAGGAATTTATTTCGGTAGACACTCCTTATGTCAATTTTGTAGGCAAGGGCGACGCAAAGGATATTGTTATAACCTATGACAAGTCAGTAGGTCACACCGACACGTCAAAAAGAGCCGGAACGGAAAAGACCGCCTCAGTCACAATTACTGCCGACGCCGTAGGCTTTTCTGCCAAAAATGTCACCTTCCAAAACTCCTACAACCTCTATCAGGAAGAGGAATATTCACAGGCAGTGGCTTTGGTGAGCCTTTCGGATATGGTTACATTTGAGAACTGCCGCTTTTTGGGCAGACAGGACACACTCTATTTAAAGGGTGCTTCAAAGGGAGCAGACGTAAGAGGCAGCGCCAACCCGGCAAGAGCCTATCTTAAGGGCTGTTATGTTGAGGGAACCGTTGACTTTATTTTCGGCGACGGAACCGCTTATTTCTATGACTGCGACATATTTATGGCTTATCGTGAGGGCGGCGGATATTTCACCGCAGCCAACACTACCCTTTATAACGCAGGCTATGTTTTCGATAACTGCCGTTTCAGTGTGGACAAAGCTTATACCGCTGAGGACGCCGACAAGATTTATTTGGGCAGACCCTGGCAGTGCGACGCAGACCACCCTATCTGCGGCTCAAGCGTAGCTATTATTAACTCGGAGCTTCCTTCTATTTTAAACAGTGACGGATTTGCTCTTTGGAATGAAAACACACAGATTGAAAAGCTTAGATTTTACGAATATAACAACAAGGTTGGCTCAAACCCCGAGGACACATCGGTAAGAGCCGACTATGTAAAAATTTTGACAGCGGAACAGGCTGAAAGCTTTAAGCCTTTCAACATTTTAAGAGGAGACAATCTTTGGAACCCCGACAACTTTGACGCAGTAAACGGCTACCCCGCCGCTGAGGTTACATTGGGCGAATATGAAATTTCAATACCTCTTGGGGAAAGTGCAGATCTCGTTACCTATGCCCTTCCTTCAGGCTCAAGTGCTTCCGTTACATTTTCTTCTGACAACGAAGCCGTTGCCGCAGTTAACGCCAACGGTAAAATCAGTGCAGTGGGCACAGGCAGTGCATACATTACGGCGTCACTTTCAAACGGAATGTCAAGCAGTACTAAGGTAAACGTAACAGCGGCGAGAACCCTTCCGCCGGAAGCTGTTGACGTAAGCTTTGACTACGGCTCAACCTTAGACGTAGGCGACAGGCTCAGAGCCGCTTACGCCTTCACCTCAAAAACAGACGAAGCAAACGACAACAGTCTCTTAAGGTGGAGTGCAGTTGACAGCGAAACAGGTGAGGAATATATTCTTAGCGAAGGCAGAGGTTCAAGCTTTAAGGAATATATCGTAACCGCAAACGAAGCAGGCTCATATATAAAATTTCAGGTTTTCCCGGAAACAACCTCAAGCTACGGCGCTGTAGGCGAAACAGTCTCTTATGTTTCGGAAGAGCCGGTAAGCGGCGAAATTAAAGCCCTTCTCAAGGAAAGCTTTTCAGACCTTTCGAACACAAACATAACCTCAGGCACATTTAAGCTCGTTTCGGACTATGACAACAGCCTTATTACAGGAGACAGCGAAACAAACACAGCTTCCGACAAACTCGTTTTCTCGGAAAGCATTTGTTCAGGCGATTTTAACGCCGTTGTAAGACAGAGATTTAACCCTGAGGTTGACGGTCTTTCCGGCGACAGCTATGAGGATATTTTCTTAAGCCTTATTGACAGAAATAATTATTATAAAGTAAGAATAACAAGAGGGGGCAACACAAACTCCCTGAGATGGTACTTAATTAAAGCCGTAAACGGCACTGAAGAAACTCTTGCCCTTGACGAAAGCTCAATGAAGGACAATGTTCCTCAAAACAGCGGAGAGGACAACCCCTTCATTAAAATATATGTTGCAAAATCAGGGAACACAATAACCGCAAAGCTTGCCCTTGAAGAAACAGGAAAGGTTCTTTCAACCCTCACCTCAGACTGGGATTCTTCTCTTTCAGGGGGAACAGCCGCTTTGGAGGTTTACGGAAAGCAGGACGGAATTTTAGTTGACTATATAAATGTATTTGCCGCTGAAGAAAAGGCTGATGACAGCAATAAGGTTAAGCTTTTTATAGCCGGCGACTCTACAGCCAAGAACTACGGCGATGACAACACAATCGGCGGCTGGGGCGAATATCTCCCCTACTACTTAAGCGACGATGTTGAAATTATAAACAAGGCCGAGGGCGGCAGAAGCTCACGTTCATTTATGAACCAGGGCAGACTTGACGAAATATGCCAAGAAGCTAAAGAGGGAGACTATGTTTTCATTCAGTTCGGCATAAACGACGGACAGACTGAGGATAACTACCGCCTTGAATATTCCGTTGCTTTAGGCGAGCCCGACGCAAACGGAGTTTATCCCTCAATAAGACCTACGGCTGTGGCTACTCCCCAGGTGCTTATTGACTGCTACGGCGAAACAGACTATCCCTACGGCGAAACCTACTACCCCTATGAGGGCGGAACATTTAAGTGGTATATTCAGGAATATGTTAAAAGAATAAGCGAAACAGGGGCAACACCTGTTCTTCTGACGCCTATCTGCCGAGTATTTTTTGATACGGACGGAAAAATCACTCCCCACCACGGCGAAAATGACGGATATATAAAGGTTATTTTACAGGTTGCCGAAGAGACAGGCTGCGACGTTATAGACTTTTATGAAATCACTAAAAACCTCTATGAAAGCTACGGCGTTCTTATGGTTCAGGGGCTTGCAAACATTAAGGCTGACGGCTCTGTGGACTTAACCCATTATAACAAATTCGGAGCTAATATTATAGCAAGCAAGTTTGCCGAGGCTGTTAAAGAGGCTTCTATAGGTCTTGAATACTATATTACACCTTCAACAGCAGACGTTGAAAGAACAGACGGCTTAAAGATCGCAGACCTTTATGTTGTTGGTGACGAATATGCGGCAGATTTAAGCAATGTCACAACAGACAGAATTAAGAGGGCTTCATTTACCGAATATTTGGGCGAATATCTTTCCCCGCTGATTACCGTTAAGCCTATGGGCGTCAGCGGAGCAAGCGCAAAAAGCTATATAAATACACCCCCGTATACCGAGCTTTTTAACAATATCGAAGAAGGCGACTATGTTGTAATTCATTTCGGAACAAATGACGGCTTAACCGGGGACGGATATTCTTCACCTAACGGCGATGAAACGGCAGTCGGAAGCTTTGAATATTACCTCTATGAATATTATGTAAAGCCCATTAAGGAAAAGAGCGCAGTGCCTATTTTGCTTACTCCTATTTCAGCCTACAGCTTCAAAAACGGCGAATTTGAATATACCGACGGAGGCTACAGCGACGCAGTGCGTGAGCTTGCAGGCAAGTATGCTTATTATTCATGCAATATGACCGAAAATACCGCTTCAATGTATAAGGAAGCAGGAGAGCAAGGCTCGAAAATTTATAACGCCTATGACGAAGCCGGTCTTGTAAGCAGTGCATTAAGCGAAATCGGCGCAAGAGCCGCTGCAAAGAGCTTTTTAAGCTCTATGAAATATTCAAGCTCAACATTTAAGTCATATATTGATCTGCCCGATGAAGAAACAAATTACATAACAAGGGGCGAGCTTGCGGAGGATTTAGTAACTGCTCTCTGCTTAAAAGGAGCAGGGCTTTATAACTTCGCCGATATGCCTATGGGCAGAAGCTATATTTCAGCCTGCGGTGTTTTGAAGGAATTTAACATTGCCGCCGGTGATGAAAACAACTGCTACTACCCCGAAAATCTTCTGACCTATGAGGCTTTGGAAGAAATTGTAACAAACACAGTTAAGGTTTTGGGAATTAATACGGAAATAACTCTTCCCGAAAATGAAAACGGCTTTGTGACGGATATTGAAGAAATGACAGTTATAACGGAGCTTTTCGAAGCCTATGAAGGCTGAAAGAAGTAAGCTTAGGAGTGAACTTATATGAAAAAAGCGGTTTTTTGTCTGCTTATTTTAATAGCGGTGTGCCTAATGCCTGTTTACGGCTTTTGCGCAAATGACATAATAAGAACAAGGCTTAATTATAACGGTTCTATGCACGATTATGAAGCGGAAGCCGTCTATATTTCAATAAACGGTGAGAGCCTTAACAGCTACAACATAATTCCCCTTGTTATGAATGACAGCGTTTTGGTCTGTGCAAGAGACGTTTTTGAATATTTAGACTGTTCCATAAGCTGGGACGACAAGAGCCGTGAGGTCACTGTTAAAAATGACGAAACCGTAATTGTTATTCCCATAGGTTCAAAAACAATTTATAAAAACGGAAGCCCCCTGACTGTTAATACAGCCTCTATGATAGTAAACGGCTATACAATGATTCCCGTAAGGGCTGTAGCTGAGGGCTTGGGAGCTCAGGTAAGCTTTGATAATTCAACAAGAGTGGTAAACATTATTTATAACGCTTCGAAAGGCAGCTCAGGCACTGTTAAAGAAGCTGTTGCGGAAACAACAACAGAAAAAAATACACCTGTTTTCAGTACTCCAAAAAAGACAAAGGGGCTTAAAATTCTGTGGGACACCATAAGCTCATATGAAAGCAACGACTCAGACAGCAAGCGTATACCCGTAGAGGGGCTTGACGTTATCTGCCCCACATGGTTTGAAATTACAGACGGAAGCGGAACAGTGAAAAGCATAGCCAAAAAAAGCTATGCGGAATGGGCTCACAGTGAAGGCTATGAGGTGTGGGGGCTTGTTACAAACAGCTTCGACCCGGCTATTACAACGGCATTTTTAAACAGTGAAGCCGCCGTTGATAAAATTATAACCGACCTTTTAGGCTATTGTGTTGATATGGGTATTGACGGAATTAATGTAGATTTTGAGACAATATATTCAGACGACGGTGACGCCTATGTTGAGTTTATGAAAAAGCTTGCAGACGCCTTTCACGAAATGAATTTGACAGTTTCAGTTGATACTTTTGTTCCGGCGGCGTATAATGAAAAATATCATATGGCGGATATGGGAGAAATTTGCGACTATGTTATTATGATGGCATATGATGAGCATTATTCCACAGACACAACAGCCGGGTCTGTTTCATCGCTGCCTTGGGCTGAAAGCTGGCTTGAAGAAGCGGTTAAAATAATGGATTCCGACAAGCTTATTTTCGGCTGTCCCTTTTATACAAGGGCTTGGCACGTTACATCAGCAGGATATATAGCCGCAAACAATGCCTACGGAATGGACAGTGCCCAAAAGCTTTTAGCCGACAACGGAGCGGAGGTAGTCTATGACGAGGAAACAGGTCAGAACTACGGCGAATATCCCTACGGCGGAAACACAGTCAAAATTTGGCTTGAGGACGAAACATCTCTGAGGGCAAGGCTTGAGCTGAGCCAAAAATACGGCTGCGGAGGAGTAAGCTTTTGGAGACGGGGCTTTGAAAACAGTGGGGCATGGGATATAATAAACCAATACTACAATTAAAAATAAAACTAATAAAATTTTGAGGTGTCTTATGAAAATGATTTCTTGGAACGTCAACGGGCTTAGAGCCTGTATGACAAAGGGCTTTGAGGATTTTTTCAATGCAGCGGATGCAGATTTTTTCTCCCTGCAGGAGACAAAGCTTCAGGAGGGGCAGATTGACTTTGCCCCGAAGGGATATTATGCCTATTGGAACTACGCCGAAAAAAAAGGCTATTCGGGAACGGCTGTTTTCACAAAAAAAGAGCCGTTAAGCGTAACCTACGGTATGGGCATTGAGGAACACGACAAAGAGGGTCGGCTTATAACCCTTGAAATGGAGGACTTCTATTATATAACCTGTTATACCCCCAACTCACAGGACGGGCTTAAAAGGCTTGACTACCGTATGAGGTGGGAGGACGACCTAAGGGCATATTTTAAAAGGCTTGAAGAAAAAAAGCCCGTTGTTTACTGCGGCGACTTGAATGTGGCTCATAAGGAAATCGACCTTAAAAACCCCAAAACAAACCGCAAAAACGCAGGCTTTACAGATGAGGAAAGAGGGAAAATGACAGAGCTTTTGGAAAGCGGCTTTACCGACACATTCCGTCTGTTATATCCCGATTTGGAAAGCGTTTATTCCTGGTGGAGCTACCGCTTCAAAGCCAGAGAGAAGAACGCAGGCTGGCGTATTGACTATTTTATTGTGTCGGAAAGCCTTAACGGCAGAGTAGAGGACGCAAAAATTCATACAGATGTTTTCGGGTCGGATCACTGCCCTGTTGAGCTTGACTTAAAGGGGAATTGACATATGATTATAAAGCTTAACCACGCCGAGGCTAAAAAGCTTATGGAGGATAAGCCCGGCCTTATTCTCGTTGACGTAAGAACCCCGGAGGAATTTGACGAATGTTATATTGACGGAGCTGTGAACATACCCCTTGACGGGCTTGAAGAGACGGCGGAGGAAAAACTGCCGGACAAGAGCGCCGAAATTATGGTTTACTGCCGAAGCGGAAAAAGAGCAAAGCAGGCAGCCGAGATTTTGGAGGGCTCGGGGTATGAACACATTTACGATATGGGCGGACTTATAGACTGGCCCTTTGAGCTGATAATGTAAAATTAAATGTGCATAAAAGGCTCCCCTTGAGGGGAGCTGTCAGCAAAGCTGACTGAGAGGTGTATTCCTCTAACCAAGCACTTAATCACTTCAAATAATAAAATATAAGGAGTTTCAGGAGGAAAATTTTATGAATTATTCAGACATTAAGGAAATATTTTTAAACAGGGACGCTTATTTGGGAAAAAAGGTCACTGTGGGCGGCTGGATCAGGAGCAAGAGAGACTCCAAAACCTTCGGCTTTATTGTTTTAAATGACGGAACTTATTTTCAGCCCCTTCAGATTGTCTATAATGACAGCCTTTCAAACTTTGCCGAAATCTCAAAAATACCAATAGGCTCTGCTATTATCGTAACAGGTGAGCTTGTTGAAACACCCAACGCAAAACAGCCCTTTGAAATTCAAGCTGATGAAATTATAATCGAGGGGCTTGCTGCGGCAGACTACCCTCTTCAGAAAAAACGCCACACCTTCGAATATCTCCGTACTATTGCACACCTTCGCCCCAGAACAAACACATTTTTGGCGGTTTTCAGAGTGCGCTCACTTATTGCCCACGCTATTCACTGCTTTTTCCAGGAAAGAGGCTTTGTTTATGTTCATACACCGATTATAACAGGCAGCGACTGTGAGGGTGCAGGAGAAATGTTTCAGGTAACAACTCTTGACCTTCAAAATCTGCCCAAAACCGATGATGGCAGTGTTGACTACAGCAAGGACTTCTTCAACAAAATGACAAATCTTACGGTCAGCGGTCAGCTGAACGTTGAAACCTACGCTATGGCGTTCAAAAAGGTTTACACCTTCGGGCCTACCTTCAGAGCGGAAAACTCAAACACACCCCGTCATGCAGCTGAATTTTGGATGATCGAGCCTGAAATAGCCTTTGCGGACTTAAATGACAATATGGCTCTTGCGGAGGATATGCTTAAATATATTATTTCTTATGTTTTGAAGAACGCTCCGGAGGAAATGAACTTCTTCAACTCCTTCGTTGACAAGGGACTTTTGGAAAGACTTAACAATGTTTTAAACTCCGAATTTGCTCACGTAACCTACACGGAAGCAATTGAAATTTTGGAGAAAAACAACGACAAATTCGAATATAAGGTTCAGTGGGGCAGCGATCTTCAGACAGAACACGAAAGATATTTAACGGAAAAGGTATTTAAACGTCCTGTTTTCGTAACAGACTATCCCAAGGAAATCAAGGCTTTCTATATGAAGCTCAACCCCGACGGAAAGACTGTTGCGGCTATGGACTGTCTCGTTCCCGCAATAGGCGAAATCATCGGCGGAAGCCAAAGAGAGGACGATTTCGACGTTCTTATGGCAAGAATGGAAGAGCTGGGACTTAAAAAAGAGGACTATGAGTTCTATACTGACCTGAGAAAATACGGAACAGCTAAGCACGCCGGCTTCGGTTTGGGCTTCGAAAGAGCCGTTATGTATCTTACGGGAATGACAAATATAAGAGACGTAATCCCCTTCCCCAGAACAGTTAATAACTGCAAGTTATAATCAAAAGCAATAAAAGGAGAAAAAAATATTATGGAAAACTTTTATATTCCGGAGGGCTACAAGTCAGCCCTTGACCTTCACGAAACACAAATAGCAATCAAAAAGGTAAAAGACCATTTTCAGAATGCACTTTCCAAACAGCTTAATTTGGCAAGAGTAACCGCACCCCTTTTTGTTGACCCTGCTTCGGGACTTAACGACAACTTAAACGGCGTTGAGCGGCCTGTTGACTTTGACGTGGCTGAAATGGGAGACAAGCGTTTTGAGATTGTTCATTCCCTTGCCAAGTGGAAGAGAATGGCTCTTGAAAAATACGGCTTTTCCGTGGGTGAAGGACTTTACACCGATATGAACGCTATTCGCCGTGACGAAATCACAGACAATCTTCACTCCGTTTTCGTTGACCAGTGGGACTGGGAAAAGATTATTTTAAGAGAGGAAAGAAACGAGGAAACACTGAAATCCGTAGTAAACAAGGTTTATACAGCCCTTAAGAGAACGGAAAAGTTTATGGCTTCCGAATATGACTATATTAAGCCTATGCTGCCGGACGAAATAAGCTTTATTACAACCCGTGAGCTTGAAGCAAAATATCCCGACCTTCCTCCCAAGGAAAGAGAGCATTTGGAGGCTAAGGAAAAGGGTGCAATTTTCGTTATGAAAATAGGCGGCTTGCTTGCAAACGGCGAAAAGCATGACGGCAGAGCCCCCGACTATGACGACTGGGAGCTTAACGGCGACATAGTGGTTTATTATCCCCTTCTTGACATTGCCTTTGAGCTTTCATCAATGGGCATAAGAGTTTACGAAGTTTCTCTTATGAAGCAGCTTAAGGAAGCAGGCTGCACCGAAAGAGCAGAGCTGCCCTTCCAAAAGGCAATTTTGGAAAGAAAGCTGCCTTATACAATCGGCGGCGGTATCGGTCAGTCAAGAATTTGTATGTACTTCCTGAGAAAGGCTCATATAGGCGAGGTTCAGGTTTCCGTTTGGAGAAAAGAGGACGTTTTGAATGCAAGAGAATTGGGAGTTAATATTCTCTAAGCCGCCTACACCTCTCCGTCACACTTTCGTGTGACAGCCGAAATCCGAAAGAGTTCGGGATGAGCCGCAGGCTCGGCTTTTACCGCAAGGCAAAACCGAGTTTGGCAACCGAGAATATTTAAAAACCTCTAAATAATCGGTTTTTTAAGCAACTGATACCATTTGAAACAAGCAATTTTACACCACATTGACACCAATTTTGAAAAAG
>JAJQFU010000087.1 GCA_021200955.1 Clostridiales bacterium
TTGTATTAGAGTTAATTTCCTCTACTCAATATAACAATTGGTTTTTGGTTTGAGAATGCCCCGCATCGTAATCACGAAACGGGGCATTCTCTTTTTTTTATTGGTTTATTATTTTTTGCTTCTGTCGATATAGTGGGTGTGGAGCAGCTTATGGGCTCTGGACTTGCCGGGGCTGTCGAAAAATTCGTCATAAACCTGTTTCATAACGGGGTTTTCGTGGGAACGGCGAATTTTAAGCTTTCTGTCGGCGTCATATAAAACCTTTGACCTGAGTGCCTTGAGGTCGGTATAGTTTCTGACGCTGTCGCTTTGAACAGGCTGACCGCCGCCGTTTATACAGCCGCCGGGGCACGCCATAATTTCCACAAAGTCATAATGCTTTTCGCCGCTTTTAATCTGCTCGATGATTTTTCTTGCGTTTGAAAGACCTGACGCCGCCGCAACTCTCAGTTCATTGCCGGCTATGGTGTAAACGGCTTCCTTTATGCTGTCTGTACCCCTGACAGCCTTAAACTCAAGGGCTTTGGCTTTGTTGTCAAGCATATAAGCCGCCGTTCTGAGAGCCGCTTCCATAACTCCGCCGGTTGCTCCGAAAATAACTCCGCCGCCGCTGGCGATTTCGAAGGGGTCGTCAAAGTCTTCGTCCTCAATGTCTCTGAAAACGATGCCGGCGCCCTTAATCATTTTGGCAAGCTCTCTTGTGGTCAGAGAAACGTCAACGTCTTGATGACCCATTGTGTTCTGTTCTTTACGGGTGATTTCGAACTTTTTGGCAGTACAGGGAATAACGCTTACCACAAAAATATCGTCGGGATCAAGACCGTTCTTTTGTGCGTAATAGCTTTTAATTACAGCTCCGAACATCTGTTGAGGCGACTTGCAGGTTGATAAATTGGGTATCATTTCCGGGTAATAGTGTTCTACAAATTTAACCCATCCGGGGCAGCATGAAGTAAACATAGGCATAGTTCTGCCGTTTGAAATTCTCTCTATAAGCTCGTTGGCTTCCTCCATAATGGTTAAGTCGGCGGTTACGTTCATATTGAAAACCTTGTCTACGCCGAGACGCCTTATCGAAGCCACCATTTTGCCCTCAACGTCCGTGCCTATGGGCATATTGAAGCATTCGCCCAAAGTGGCTCTGATTGAAGGGGCGGTAAACATAACAACGTGCTTTTTTGGGTCTGAAATAGCGTTCCAAACCTCGTCAATCTGGCTTTTTTCGCTGAGTGCGCCTACGGGACAGGCAACTATACACTGACCGCAGCCAACACATGGGGAATCTGCAAGGCTCTTTTCGAAGGCGCAGCCAACGTGTACGTTATAACCTCTTTTGATTGGGCCTATAACGGAAACGGACTGCATATTTTTGCATGCCGCAACACATCTCATACACTGAATACACTTGCTGTTGTCTCTGACGATATACGGGGACTTGTCGTCAAGGGGATAAACTGCATCGTCGCCCTTAAATCTGTCCTCATCAACGCCGTAATCGAATGAGAGCTTTTGAAGCTCGCAGTGATCTCCTCTAACACAGGAGAGACACTTTTTGTGATGGCTTGAAAGTATAAGCTCAATAGTTGTTTTTCTTGAAGCCCTGACTTTGGGGGTGTTTGTCAAAACCTCCATACCCTCCTCAACGGGGTATACGCATGAAGCCACAAGCCCCTTTCTTACCTTAATTTCAACAACGCATACTCTGCAGGCACCTATGCAGTTTACATCCTTAAGATAGCAAAGAGAGGGAATTTCTATATGCAGAGCCTTAGCCGCCTGCAAAATCGTATATCCGGCAGGCACCGTAATAGGTATATTATTTATTTTTAAACTTACCGTATCCATATAAACTGCCTCCTTACTTCTTTATTATAGCATTAAACTTACAGTTTTTAACGCACAAACCGCACTTAATGCATACGTCTCGGTTAATCTTATGGGGCTTACGGGGTTCGCCGCTGATAGCGTTTACAGGGCAGTTTTTAGCACACCTTGTACAGCCCTTGCAAAGCTTGGGCACGATTTCATAATAAAGAAGCGACTTGCATATTCCGGCGGGACAGGACTTGTCTACAATATGGGCAAGATATTCGTCTTTAAAATATTTTATTGTGGAAAGAACCGGGTTCGGGGCGGACTGACCCAAAGCACAGAGGGAGGAAGCTTTCATATGAAGGGCAAGCTCTTCTATTTTGTCAAGATCCTCAGGTTCGCCTTTACCGGAGGTGATTTTCTCAAGGAACTGAAGAAGCCTTCTTGTGCCTATACGGCAGGGGGTACACTTTCCGCATGACTCGTCTACCGTAAATTCAAGATAAAACTTAGAAATATCCACCATACAGGTGTCCTCGTCAAGTATAATAAGTCCGCCTGAACCCATCATTGAGCCTAAGGCAATAAGACTGTCATAGTCGATAGGGGTGTCTATATGACAGGCGGGAATACAGCCGCCGGAAGGGCCGCCTGTCTGAGCCGCCTTGAACTTCTTTCCGTTGGGAATACCTCCGCCGATTTCTTCAACGATTTCTCTGAGGGTTGTTCCCATAGGTATTTCAACAAGACCTACGTTTGTAATTTTTCCGCCCAAAGCAAAAACCTTTGTTCCCTTAGAGCCTGCTGTGCCTATGCTTGAAAACCACTCAGAGCCGTTTAAAATAATTCTGGGAATGTTGGCGTAGGTTTCTACGTTGTTGAGAACAGTGGGCTTTCCGAAAAGACCTTTAACAGCCGGGAAGGGCGGTCTGGGACGGGGTTCTCCTCTGTGACCTTCTATAGATGTCATAAGAGCGGTTTCCTCACCGCAGACAAAAGCACCTGCGCCCAGTCTTATTTCTATGTCAAATGAAAAATCTGTTCCGAAAATGTTTTCGCCCAAAAAGCCGTATTCTCTCGCCTGATTTACGGCAATTGTAAGTCTTTGAACCGCTATGGGGTACTCCGCACGTATGTAAACATAGCCCTTTGAAGCACCTATTGAATATCCGGCGATAGCCATAGCTTCGATTATGCAGTGGGGGTCGCCTTCCAAAATAGAACGATCCATAAATGCGCCGGGGTCGCCTTCGTCGGCATTACAGCAGACATATTTTATGTCGCCCTCGGCAGCCTTGGCAAATGACCACTTTCTGCCTGTGGGGAAGCCGCCGCCTCCTCTGCCTCTTAACCCGGACTTCATAAGCTCGTCTATAACGTCCTGACCTGTCATTGAGGTCAAAACCTTAGCCAAAGCCTGATAGCCGTCTGAAGCAATATATTCCTCTATGTTTTCAGGGTCGATAACGCCGCAGTTTCTGAGAGCAACTCTCATCTGCTTCTTGTAAAATCTTGTTTCGTTAAGAGAAATTATGCTGCCGTCCTCGTGAACGGTTTCGGCGTATAAGAGCTCCTTAACGATGTTGTTGTTTTTGAGGTGTTCTTCAACAATTCTTTCTACACCCTCGGGAGTAACCTGGCTGTAAAAGCAGCCTTCGGGGTAAACAATCATAATTGGGCCTAAGGCACAAAGCCCGAAACAGCCTGTTTTAACAACTAAAATTTCCTTTTCAATGCCGTTTTTAACAAGGGCATTTTCAAGAGCGGCAATAACCTTTTTTGAGCCTGAGGAAGTACAGCCCGTACCTCCGCAAACAAGAACCTGTTTTCTGTAGCCTGTTTTTTTGGCAAGCTCCTCGCCCTGCTCCCGAACAACTCTGCGGACGAGAACAAGATCCTCACCGGCTTTTTTTATCTTATTGAGATCTTCTATGGTAATCACGCATTTTCACCGCCCTTTCGGCTTTTCTTTATGTATGAATCTATAATTGTATCAACCTGGTCAACGGTCATTTTTCCGTAAACGTCGTCGTTTATCATCATTACCGGAGCAAGTCCGCAAGCACCTATGCACCTTGTGGAATCAAGTGAAAACAGTCTGTTTTCGGTGCATTCTCCGCTTTTAATGCCTAATTTTTTCTCTACCGCTTCCAAAATTTTGTCTGCGCCCTTAACGTAGCAGGCTGTGCCCAGACAAACGCTTATGCGGTTTTCTCCCTTGGGAACAAGTGAAAACTGTGAATAAAATGTGGCAACTCCGTAAATCTCCGAAAGTGAAACGTTCAGCCCTTCGGCAATCATGCTTTGAACCTCAATGGGCAAATATCCGTAAATCTCCTGGGCTTCCTGCAATACGGGCATAAGTCCTCCCGGCTGCTTGAGATGCTTTTCGATTACATCTCTGAGCTGATGCTCCTGCGCCGCCGTACCTCTGAAGCCATGCACAGATTTTTCTGACATAAAATACCTCCTTATCAATATACTGATTATTTTGTGAGCAAAAAAAGTTTTTTGCCTAAAACTTTACACAAACTTAACAAAAAATCTCTGTTTTTGCCTGTTTAATGAAAAAAAATACATCATAATAAAATGATAACATAATTATTCTTTATTTTCAACAGAAAATGCGGTTAGCAGGCTCTAATCTTTTGTAACAGACCTTTTACGAATTATTTTGCTGAACTGAAGCAATTTTTTCGGCTTCGCCAAAAATCTTTATAAAGCCCAAATATTTTAGTAATTGATGATTTAATGTAATAAAAAATAATTTTGCGGAAAAATACTGCGCTCCACGCATAAATAAAACCTTATAATTTATGATAAATGTTGGTTTTATTTATTGCTTTTCCGCCGGATTTTCCCTACTGAACCACAAAAAATCATCTGTTTAATACAATGTGGATTTTTTGTGGTTTCGCTAAAATTATTTTTTATTTTGAATTTTTCATCATTTCCTTTATTGACTTTCAGAAAGGAATGTGCGAAAATTAATATTATGAACAAACGTTTTATGTTTACATAATGCAGAAAAATTTACAAAGAGGTGGGTATTTATGAGAAGAAATATTAATTCAAGCAAAATCTGCGCTTTTTGCAAGCACTGGTTTGACCCGGCATGCACCGCTATTCAGCCGGTTGCCCCCAGATCGGGACTTTGGGAGGTAGACGCCAACATAAAAAAGCAATGTCTTAAAAGAAACGGAATTGAAAAGAAAGCCGATTTTCGCTGCGGCGATTTTGAACGAAAGTCAATTTGAACCTATGCTTTAAAGGATGAAACAAGATGTTTAAAATTTTAATTATAATTTTGTGTATTGCTTTACTTATATACAGCAGAAAGGCTCTCGGCTGTTTTCTCGCTGCGCTGGCGCTTTTTCTTTTATTGCCTTTAAAGCTTTTTGCCGTTATTATTTTAATTATAGGCTTAGCGCTTATGTTCAGTTGACAAACAGGGCTTTTCGGGTTAAAAATTAATAAGAAGTAAAAAGGAGAGGTTTTAAGCGCCTCCCCTTTTTATATGTATAATGTTTTTTCAGTTTATGCAAAGTAGTCTGTCTCTTTGACTGCCGAATTTTTTTGTGATTATTCCCAAATTAAAGCCTACTAAAAATGCAGCTGCCACAGTGCCTATGCCCACGCTTCCGAGACTGTGAATAGCTATAAGGCAGACTATAAGTGAAATTGAAACCATAGTTGCGTCAAAGCAAATTTTTATTTTGGAAAACTCAATTTTTGTTATTTTAGAAACTGCCTGAGTTGCTCCCTCACCGGCAAGAGGCATAATATTTGCCGGAAGATAAAAGAAAATGCCTGCGGCTATCAAAACAGTGCTTATAAGCACAAAAATTATTCGAATTGCCATATTGTCTACAGGGGGCAGAAAGCTTACTAAAAAGTTGCACATTGTGGTAAATTTTCCGAAAAGAATGCCTACGATGATTTGCAGAAGATTAACGGGCTTAAAGTCCTTTCTCAACAGAATTATTTGAAGCAAAACCAAAAAGGCGTGAAATAAAATTGTGGCGTTTCCCATTTCCATTCCGAAAACACAGGTTATTGTGTAGGGAATTGAACTGACCGGCGATACTCCTAAATTGGACTTAACCGACAGGGCTATTCCCAAGGTCATTATAAACAGCCCGAAAATGTAAAATATAAATCTTCTTACAAGCGCATTTTGCTTTGTCATTGTGTTCGTTCCTTTCGTATTTTTATTCGTTTTCGCAAAGCTCTTTCAAAGCTTCCGAGATAATACCCATCATCATTTCAACAAAACAGCCGCAGTCGGCTTTTCTGTCGGCTTCTCCCAAGGCGTTATAATATTCCTGCTGATTTCGGCAGATTAGCTCCTCAACAGGCAGCCACGCAAACAGCTTATTCCACTCGGTTAGAAGAAGAGTGTGCCACATTCTGCCTATTCTGCCGTTTCCGTCAGAAAAGGGGTGTATAAACTCAAATTCATAGTGGAAAATACAGCTTTTAATCAAAATGTGAAGGTTGGAAAGCCTGTACCACTCAAAAAGGTTTGAAATAAGCTCCGGAACGCATTTCGCCGGAGGTGCTGCGTGAATAAGCCTTTGCCCTTCGAAAATGCCAACGCCGCCGCTTCGAAAACAGCCGCTTTCTTTAACCAAATCATTCATCATAAGCTTGTGGGCTTTCAGCAAATCATCTACATTAAGAGGGTCTAAGGTCAGCATAATTTCATAGGCTTCATAGGCGTTTTGAACCTCTCTTATTTCCTTCGGAGGTCATAAAACTCGCTTTCCGTCGATTATAGCCGTTACCTGTTCCTCAGTCAAAGTGTTTTGCTCTATGGCAAGGGAAGAATGTATTGTTTTTATGCGGTTATCACGGCGAAGCTTGGGGCTTAGGGTCTCCTTGTGAAGTATGCTTATTTTCCCCACGAGCTCGCTGATTTCCGCAAGGGTGTTTATTATATTTTCGTTTAAGGTAAAAGGCGGTTTATATTCCACTGGGTTCTCTCCTTGTTAGTTGTTATATCCATTATAACACAATTTCGATTGATATGCAAACACGTAGGAAAATAAGCCTTATCGGAAAATTACATTTCAGAAAAGTGCAGATTTATTATGAAGAATTACGGTGTTGCAGAAATAGTTTTCTTCACTGACTATGTCGATTTCGCCGTCATATTTTTTAATTGTTTCCTTTATAATGTCCACTCCTAAGCCGTGACCGGCTTTGTCCGCTTTTGTTGTCAGCAGACCGTTTTCCTTTGTGAGAAGGATGCCGTCAAAGGTGTTTCCCACTCTTAAAAAAAGAGAATTGTTTATAAATTTAATGCTTATGGAAATTTCTCTTTTTTCGGTTTTTTTGACGGCGGTTAAGGCGTTGTCCGTCAGGTTTCCCAAAATTATGTTTAAGTCATAGGCTGAAACAAAAAGATTTTCGGGAACGGAAATATTCAGGTCGAGGCTTATATTGTCCTCCTTATAATCTCTTAGCTTATAGTTTAAAAGGCTGTCGATAACGATATTTTTGCTGTTTACAATCTGCTTTTCAAAGTCGGTGCTGCCTGAAATTTCGTCAATGTATCTGAGGCTTTCGGCTTTGTTGTCTGAGAGAATATAGCTTTTAAGGGCAAGCATATGGTTTTTATAGTCGTGGCGGAGCTTGCTTGCTCTCAGGTCGGCAGCCTTAATTATGTCAAGCTGATTTTTATAATAACGGTTTTGGCTTTCGAGAACATATTCCCTGTAAACGCTTTTATAAGACTTGTCGATTTCATAAAAGCAGTAAAAAACAAGGAGACTGACCCCAAGCATAAAGCCGAAAATTACAAATTTGTTTATTGTAAATCCGCTTGCGGCGAAAATCTGCGTAAAAAATATCAGGCATATAGGCACAAGCAGAAGGGGACACAGATGTTTAAATCTGAAATCCGCATCGGAGAGGTTTGTAATAATTTTCTTTAATACAAAATAAATTCCCCAAAACAGCAGATTGAAGACAACATAAAAAAGCACCATTATTTTCAGGTCAAAATCTGCAAACAAAAAGCTGAAAATTATATAGAGAAAATCCTCCAAAACCATACCCATAGAATAAACGGACAAAACATAAAACACTCTTTTATAAAGCCTGTCGTCATATAAAAGAGAATATACAAACATAGGCAGAATATTTGTTAAAATATTAAGGGCATAGGAAGAAAACACCAAAAACCCGAAGGTGTTTACGGCGTAATAAGCTATGCCGGCGGCTGCTTTAAGCCCTTTTCGCTTTGTTCCGCCCTTTAAGAAAATATTGGCATATTTACAGATTATAACTGTTTGAAAAACATTATATATTAAATAGCAAACAATTTGGGCTGTGTTCATATTTTTTCTCCCTAAAGCAAAATTTCGTTTATGTAAATTTTTCTTATCTCCGGTCTGTAGGAACGGCTCACAGGCACAAAATCGCCGTTTGTCATAATCATTTCGCTGTATTTATACTCACTGACATATTTCAAATTTACAATAAATGACTTATGAACTCTGACAAAGGGCAGCTGCGGCTTTATGCTGTCGAAACGGCTTCGGCTTAAAAGCTTTCCCTCCGTCATAACCACCGAGGTGTTAAAGCCGCTTCTTTCAAAATAAATTATATCCTTCATAAGCACCCTTTGAATAAGCTTTCCGTCAATAACATTAAAAATCTTGTTGTCGCTGCCTGCCAAATCAATAAATTTTTCCATTATGCGGCTTATTTTTTCATAGGTTACGGGCTTTATGATGAAGTCAAGAGGGCGGCTTTCAAACAGGCTCATAGCGTAGTCTTTATAATATGATATATAAACAATCTCAAGGGTTCTGTTTTTCAGCTCATTTCTTATGAAATTGCCCAAATCGCTGCCTTTTTCTTCATTTATTTCAATATCCAAAAATATAAGGGCATATTCCTCCCCGGCTTTCAGCCTTTCAATAAGCTCCGCACCGCTGTTAAAGGTGTCGGCGGAAAGGGAAAGGCTTTCCTCTTCGGCATATTTCAATATAAAGCTTTTGATTTCGGCGCAGACGGTGTTTTCGTCGTCGCAAACTGCAATTTTAATCATATTAATACCTCAAAAAAATTTGTCATTATAATTATATCAAATAAGATAAAAAATGCAACAGTTCAGCCAAATAATTCGCAAAAAATATGCGCGGCTGAACTGCTGTAAAAAATCAAATTATGTTTTTATAACAGGCGGCAAAACCGAAAAAAATTGTAAGTGACAATTACAATATTGATGTGATTTTTTTAACATTGATGTTGACAAGGGGGGGGGGTAAATGTGTTATAATGTAAACAGAAAACTAACACAATTTTTAAATAATTTTTACAAAAGCTTAAGAATTGTGTTTATAAAGCCTCGGTTAACTTTCAGATTTTCGTAAAGACGAACAGTCTTTTACAAACAAATCTTAACCGTCACTTCAAAAAACAAAACAGTTATCGAAAAATTATTGTTTTTCGGTGATTTTTTGAGGGGAGGTGCATAAATATGAAAAAAACCGCAAGGTTTCTTGCACTCCTTCTTTCAATAATATTGGCAGGTCAAAGCTGTATGCTTGACGTTCTTGCCGAAGAAGGAGCTGTCGGAGAAATCTATGAGGAAGCGGAAGAAGCCGATTACAGCGGTGAAGAAGAGAATTATACCGATGAAAGTAATGACAGCGGCTATGACGAAGCTTCTGAAACAGATCAATCTTCAGAAGAAAACGAAGCGGAAGCAGAAGAAGAATTTACGGAAACAGAAGAAATCACAGACATTGAAACGGCTGAAGAAGAAACCGAAACCGACAATGACTGTGAAGATACAACTGAATATATTGAAGAAATGACTGAAAACAGTTCGGAAGAAGAAACGGCTTCAGACGGGTCGGAAAGCAGCGAAGAGGAAACGGCCTCTGAAGGCTCCGGCAGCACAGAAAGCCAAGCATCTTCAGGCGGCTCAGGCGGCTCCGCAAGGGGAAGCCCTTCAGACGGTAAGGAAGGCGCAACGGCAGCAGTCACCGCAGTGATAACAGCCGACCTTGCTTCAT
>JAJQFU010000046.1 GCA_021200955.1 Clostridiales bacterium
TATACATAATTCTTTTGTTATTTGCTCTGTCTACTTGACAGGGGTGGGTTCAAAAAATCGAATTATCAATTTTTGCAGTCCTCTTAATTTGTTTGGGCTGTTTTTCACAGTCCTTTTTTTGTTATTTAAAATAAAATCATACCCAAAAGAGGGATTGTTATATTTGCAAGAAGTGTGGTTACCAGAATATTTCTTGAAATGTCCATAAAACAATCTCTTTAAGACGTTGCGCCGTATTCTTCTTTAACGAATTTTTCCAAAACAGGCAGGCTTCTTAAAACCTTTTCCGTGTCTATGCAGTAAGCCATTCTGAAATAACCGGGGCAGCCGAAATTATCGCTGGGCACTAAGATTAAATCATATTTTTTGGCTTTCATACAAAAGGCGTTTGCGTCGCCCTCCAAAGCTTTGGGGAAGATGTAGAATGTTCCGCCGCTTTCAAGGGCTCTCACAAGGGCTTCACTGTCCAAAAGCTCCCCTCTGGCAGTGTTTACGATGTATGAGCCTTTCTGCATTTTATTAAAGAAGTCATCGTTTGCCATATTTTTTGTTTCAGGCGTAACTGGAACGTGAAGGCTTACAATTTTGCATTTTCCCAAAAGCTCGTCTAAAGGAAGATATTCCGTATTATATTTCTTTTCGACCTCTCTGTCGGCTCTGAAAATATCATAATAATAGGTTTTTACTCCGAAGGCTGTCATAAGAGAAGCCGCACATTTGGCAATATCTCCGAAGCCCACCAAGCCAACGGTAAAATCCGAAAGCTCGCTGAGATTGCCTTCCTTCATATAGTTTTCTTTAACTGTTATTTGTCTGCCCTTTCTGCCAGCTGTGTCGCAGTTTTTAACATCTCTTAACATTCCAAGTATAAGAAGCACAGCCTGTTCAGCCACAGCGGAAGCGTTTATACCCTTGCAGTTGCATACATAAATATTTCTTTCCCCTGCTGCTTTCTTTTCTAACTATATAAGGCTTTTATAAAGAAAAATTAAATTAATATAATTGTTGTTGACAATATACGCTGATTGGCGTATCTTATTAATATAAGGATATTGACCGGAAGGGCGGGATTTTATGACAGCATTAATGAGAATAAGAAAGAATAAGTGTTTAGAACGGAAAGAGTTGGCTCAATTGACAGGCATAAGCTTTCGCACAATTCAGGATTATGGTCAGAGTCATAAAAAATAAGCAGTGCAGGGGCGGCTTCATTATATAAGCTCAGCCTTGCTCTCGGATGCAGCATGGAGGATTTAATAGAGGACAGTATGACAGCGGTTAATACAAAGGCGAAGCCCGGCTTATACAGCGAAGCTGTGTTTAAGTATTTATTATATGCTTCTTTCGAAAAGCCATTTTTGCTTTGATAATAAACCGCTCGGGGTCTTTGTCCAATTTTTTTAAAACTGAGTCTTGGGCATTATCTTGTACATGGGGGTTTCATACTGTGTTATAGTTTTCTTGCCCTATTCAAACAGCTTGGATATACATATATTACTATTTTTGGCGTTTTAAAACACCAAATCCCCATAGGGGACGGAAACTTCTTTGTATACTCGTATTGTAATTTTTTTGAATATTGTTTTAAAACACCAAATCCCCATAGGGGACGGCAAAGAATTAAAATAAAATTATATTTTAAGAGGAGAGAGTATGCCTGCGAAAATTGAATTATTACTTGATGACAGTGAGCATTTTATTAACAGAAATATGGGCTCTTTATTTCACGGGGCTCTTATGGAAATGATTCCTTTTGAATATGCAGAAAGGCTTCACGAGAACAGTTTGAAGCCTTTTTCGCAATATACTTATTTTACAAATGAAGGAACTGTTTGGCACATAAACTGTCTTAATGACGAATGTGCGGAAAAGATTAATAAGGCGTTAATAATAAATACATCTTCGGTTTTCATAAGAAAAAAAGAACATGAATTTAAAATTTTATCAAAATCATTAAAGAGCGAAGCCTACAAGGATTTTATCGAAAACACATATTTTTCGGAGGTTCCGGAAAATATTAAGGTTATTTTCAAAACACCTGCGGCATTTAAAATCAGCGGACGTTATATCATTTATCCCGATATTGAACTTATATATAAAAATCTCATAAACAAATTTGACGGGTTTTCCGATGAATACAGTATTTATGATGAGGAAACCCTCGAAAGTCTTATTCAAAATTCTTTTATTTCGTCTTACAATCTGCAGAGCACTGTTATGCATATGGAGGGGGTAAAAATTCCCTCATTTACAGGGTGGATAAATATAAAAATAAGCAAAAAAACCAAGCTGGGAGCTTTGGCAAATCTTCTGCTGAGCTTCGGCGAATATTCCGGAATAGGCATTAAAACGGCATTGGGAATGGGTGCTGTTGAGATAAGAAAGGAGTGATATATTTGGACTTAGATAAAATTAGGGTAATCTGCGGCGGCTTGCTTCACGACATAGGCAAGCCTGTTTACGGAAGCAAAAAATCAAAAAACCACAGCTTATGGGGCCGGGAATTTTTAAAAAATGAAGCAAAATTAAATGACGAAAAAATACTCGAACAGATAAAATATCATCACGGCGATATGATAGAAGAAAGCGAAATATCCGACAATTCTCTTGCTTACATAACCTATATTGCCGACAACATAGCCTCGGGAGCAGACAGGCGAAAGGCCGGCAGCTCCTCGGAGGAGTTTAACATAAATACACCCCTTAAATCTGTTTTTAACATTTTAAACAACAATAATGACAGCCGTATATACAAACCCCAAACAATGGAATCGGGTATAAACTATCCTGTTTCGGAAAGTGAAAAAATTGATTTTTCTCCTGAAGTTTATAATAAAATTTGTGTGGATATTTCCGATTTTTTAAAGAGCATAGAATACACCGGAAAATATGCAAATTCACTTCTTGAAATTATGGAGACGGACTGCAGCTTTGTGCCTTCGTCTGCAAATTCTAATGAAGCGTCAGATATTTCATTATATGATCATTCAAAAATTACGGCGGCGGTTGGTTCCTGTGTTTTCGACTATCTGAAGGAAAATAAAATTTCCGATTATAAATTCGAATTATATAAAAATTCAGAAGAGTTTTATAAAAAGAAAGCTTTTTTGATGTTTTCATTTGATATATCGGGAATACAGGATTTTATATATACAATAAGCTCAAAGGGTACTCTTAAAATGCTTCGCTCACGTTCCTTTTATCTTGAAATGCTAAGCGAACATTTCATAGACACAATTCTTGAAGAAACGGAGCTTTCAAGGGCAAACCTTATATATTCCGGCGGCGGTCACGGCTATTTGCTTCTTGCCAATACAGCAGAAACAAAATCAGTTTTGGACAGGCTTCATAAAGAGATTAACAGCTGGTGTCTTAAAACATTTAAAAATTCTCTTTATACTGCGGCGGCTTATACAGAGTGCAGTGCAAACGACCTAATGAACAAGGACGAAGGAGACTATTCCGCTATATTTACGGAGCTTTCTCATAAGCTGTCGGAGGAAAAATCAGGCAGGTACAGTGCCTGTGATATTTTGGATCTGAACAGGGGCAGACATAAATACGGCGAGCGTGAGTGCCGAATATGTCATAATTCAAATGACATTAAAAACGATGTCTGTGTTGTCTGCGACAAGCTTATGGCTATGTCAAACAAAATAATTGACGGAGATTTCTTTGCGGTTTTAAGAAGCGATGAGGGTCTGCCTTTGCCCTTCGGCTGTTCTCTTGTGTGCACAGACCGTAAACAGCCTACGTCTGAGCTTATGACAGGCGGCAGCTATGTAAGGTGCTATTCCAAAAATAAAATGCATACAGGCTTAAATTCCGCCGCAAAAATATGGGTGGGAGATTATCACACGGACAAGGAGTTTTCAGACCTTGCGGATAAATCAACAGGCATAAGGCGAATAGGGGTAATGAGGGCTGACGTTGACAATTTGGGCAAAGCCTTTGTTTCCGGCTTTGATAAGGAGAATATGTCTCTGTCGCGTTCTGCCGTTTTTTCAAGAAAGCTTTCGTTTTTCTTTAAAAAGCATATAAACAAGCTTTTTGACGAGGCAAAAATTAATGCTCTTATTGTTTATTCCGGCGGCGACGATGTCTTTCTTGTAAGTGCCTGGAGCGACGCCGTAAAAGCGGCAATGATTTTGAGAGACGCCTTTGAAAAGTTTACGGGCGGAACTCTTACAATATCCGCCGGTATAGGAATTTATTCCCCGACCTATCCTATAGAAGCGATGGCTTATGAAAGCGGAGAGCTGGAAACTGCGTCAAAAGAAAAGGGCAGAAACAAAATTACCCTTTTAAGCAGTGACAACAGCGAAAATGCAAAATATACCTTCGGCTGGGATGAGCTTAAGGAAAAGGTTATAGGCGAAAAGAAAAAGTGTCTTGAAAATTATTTTAACGGTCAGACGGAACACGGCAGAAGCCTGCTTTATAATCTGCTGGACTATCTGAGAAACATAAGCGACAAAATAAATATTGCCAGATATGCTTATTTACTTTCCAGAATAGAGCCGGACAAAGACGCCGGTGAAGCTGAGAAGGAAAAATACGGTATTTTTTCAAAGCAGATGTATGACTGGGCAATAAACAAAGAGGACAGGCTTCAGCTTATTATGGCAATTTATCTTTATGTATATGAAACAAGAACAGGCGAAGAAAGAGAGGCGTGATTTTATGAGCTATGTTGATGAAGCGGAAAAGGTTATTAAGGAGCTTTATTCCGACAGAAGAAACAAAATAACAACGACCAAAATCAGAGGGCTTTTGTCAGGCATATCCGATATTTACAACGATGCCGTCCAAATCGAAGGAGACAGGCTTTCGGCAGATATTATAAGAAGAATACAATATCTTAAGGTGCAGTTTATATATGAATGCGGACGTGACAGAAATGTAGAAGGGTTTATAAAAAAATCCGATATAATATCAAAAATCGACGGCATTAACGGCAGTAAGGAAAGGTTTATAGATATGGAAAGATATATGGAAGCACTTGTGGCTTATCACAGGTATTACGGCGGAAAGGATGAATAAAAATGTTAAGCAAAATAGAAATAACAGCGGTTTTGGAGGTTTTAACCGGTATGCACATAGGAGGGACAAACGAATTTGCAGCAATTGGGGCAGTGGATTCTCCCGTTGTTCGTGATGCCTTAAGCCGTCTGCCTATGATACCCGGTTCATCCTTTAAAGGCAAGATGAGAACCCTTCTTTCAAGAAACTACAGCAGCAGTCTTATGCCTGTTGAAATAAAAGTCGACCCCGATATTGTAAAGCGTCTTTTCGGCGACAGCAATGACAAGAAATACCGCCGTTCACGACTTCAGTTTACAGACAGTATTCTAAGCAATTTAGACGAAATAAAGGCTAAGGGAGCAAGAAGAGCCACAGAGGTTAAATTTGAAAACTCAATAAAGCGTCTTACCTCAGAGGCAAACCCGAGACAAATTGAAAGAGTTATTCCCGGCTGTAGGTTTGAAATATCCATAATTTACAATATAAACTCCGATGAGCAGAGGGACGAACAAATTCTTGAGGACTTTAAGGCGGTGGCTGACGGCTTCAGGCTTATTGAATATGATTATTTGGGAGGAAGCGGAACACGAGGCTACGGTAAGGTTAAATTCGGCAATATTGATTTAAAGCCGGTGTTCGGCGATATAGATGAGGAGCTTATTGACAAGTGCAGGGCTGTATTGGGGGAATAGTCAATGAAATATAAAATTTACAAGCTATCCTTTCCGAACGGAATACATATAGGCGGCGGCAGTCTTTCTTCGGCTGAAAACACAATACATTCCGATACGCTTTTTTCGGCTTTATGTATAGAAGCCCTTCACATAGGCGGCGAAAGCCTTCTTGAAACTCTTGTAGGCTTTGCACAAAGGGGCAAGCTGTGTATTTCGAACGCTTTGCCCTACATTGATAACTGTTTCTATGTTCCCAAGCCTATGTGCAGAGTTGAAAGCACAGAAAATGATTTGTCCCTTAAAAAGGAATTTAAGAAAATGTCTTATATTCCCGTTGACAGCCTTTCCGACTATCTTTCGGGAAAATCCGACCCTGTCAAAATAAACGAAGAGCTTTCGGGACTGGGCAAAAAAAGCGTGTTTCAAAAGGTTTTTATAAAACAGGCGGAAGACAACGAGCTTTATAACGTAGGCGTTTATAAATTCAGCCAAAACTGCGGTCTTTATTTTGTTTTGGGCTATGAAGAAAATGACGCCGCAGAGCTGTTTGAGAACATTTTGAGTTCATTGGAATATTCGGGTTTAGGCGGAAAAAGAGCCTCCGGCTACGGAAGATTTAAGTCAACGGCAGTGACCGCAGCTGAATTTGAAAACAGGCTTAACACCGAAAATAAAAGATATATGGCTCTTTCGGTATCAATGGCGGCTGATGATGAGCTTGAAGACGTTCTTGACGGAGCTTCTTATAAAATCATAAAAAGAAGCGGCTTTGTTCAGTCAGACACATATTCAGAAAGACAGCTTAAAAAGCGGGATTTATACGTGTTTGCTCCGGGAGCGGTTTTCACAAAAAGATTTAAGGGCGATATATTTGATGTTTCGCAGGATGGTGCTCACCCGGTTTACAGATATGAAAAGCCTATGTTAATAGGAATAGGGGGATAAGTATGGATTCATTTTTAAAAAGATATAAAACAAAGCTTACTGCTCTTGCTCCCGTTTTTATAGGCTCAGGTCAGGAGATAAACAAAAAAGAATATATTTTTGACAGAAATTTGATTTACGTCATAGACCCCCATAAGCTTATGGAAACTGTCACAAACAGGAATTTAACAGCAAGCTATCTTAGGTTTATGCAGGATTCGGGAAAGCCTTCGCAAAACAGAAGCAGGGGATACGGATATGAACACCAACGTCCCGTTACATTAAAAAACTGGCTTTATGACGCAGGCATAAGAGATTATGAAAAGGTTTCAGCCTATGTTTTAAAGGGCGTTGAAAACTTAGACGACAGAAGAAGCCTTAAGGCTATACAGATGTTTATTAAGGACGCCTATAATAAGCCCTATATTCCGGGCAGCAGCCTTAAGGGACTTCTGAGGAATATAATTCTTTGGAATGAGGTCGGAAAGCAGTCAAATTCAGATGATGTTAAAGAAATAAGAAGAAATGCCGGCAATGCCGCAAAAAATTCATACAGGGCAAATGAGCTAAAAAAGAATTTGGCAAGGGCTTCCGATAATATGGAAAAGGAGTTTTTTAACAGGGAAATCGACAAAGCAAGTGTAAGTATTATGAGAGGGCTGATTATAAGCGACAGCAAGCCTTTAAGCCTTGATGATTTGGTTATCTGTGAAAAAATCGATTACAGCCCTGACGGCACGAAGAAAAAGCCCAACATAGTCAGGGAATGTATAAGACCGGGAACGGTTGTTGAATTTGATATGACTATAGACGAGGGAATATTTTCTTCCGTAAAAGGTGGAGAAAAATATATTGCCGAGGCTTTAAGAAAAATGATAAGCCGATATTCAAAGGATTATTATAATTTGATAACAAAATATTTTCTTAAGGGTAAATATGAGCCGGACACTGTGTTTTTCGGCGGCGGCGCAGGATATTTTTCAAAGACTGTTTCATATAATCTTTTTGACAGAAACACCGCTGCGGACTTTGTGAAAAATTATCTCGGCAAAACTACTCCTGCAGTTCATAAGCATTTTAAGGACAATGCCGTTTCTCCCCATATGCAGAAGTGTACAAGCTCAGGGGGAAGGATTTATGAAATGGGCAAGTGTAAAATTGAAATTATCGACAGCCGGGTATAGAATGATTTATTCGGCAGCCTTGAGCTTTGCAAACAATCGGCAAATTGTCTTCTTTGCTTGTGTTATAGGAGACAATTTGACCGGTTTTGTAAAATATGTTGCAGTTGGCTGTAAAATCTGTTATAATGTGTATGTGACGGAAAGATTGTGTTTTATAAATCCCCATAGGGGACGGAAACATTAAGTGGTAAAATCTTTCTGCTTGCTGTGAGGGGGGGGGTAAAACACCAAAACCCCATAGGGGACGGAAACACATCGGTATCGTATTTGATATTGATATTGCCGTTTAAGTTTTAGAACATCAAATCCCCATAGGGGACGGAAACCCTTTCTACCTCGGAATGTGTGTCGCCTGTAATGTATAGTTTTAAAACACCAAAACCCCATAGGGGACGGAAACATGTCATCCCATCTGCAGTAACCGCAGTGCTTCTGGAAAGTTTTAAAACATCAAATCCCCATAGGGGACGGCACAGAGCAAAGCTTTATCTATAATGTGAAAAGGAGGTATTTTATGAGAATACTTTTTTCGGGCATAGGCGGCAGCGACCCTATCAACAGTATGATTGACGGGCCTATGCTCCACTGCTGCCGGGTTTATAAGCCCGACGTTGTTTATCTGTATTTCACGAAAAAGATGCTGGATACCGAAAACAGAGACCACAGGTATACCTGGGCAATAAACAAGCTGGGCGAAAAGCTTAATCACAAATTTGAAATAATAAAAATAGAGCGTCCAAACTGCGTAGACCCTCATATATTTGACACATTTTTTTATGATTTTGAAGATATATTTAATGATATAAGAGAAAAAAATCCCGAAGCCGAAATTTATGCCAATGCTTCTTCGGGAACACCCGCTATGAAAGAAGCAATAGTTGTAATAGGGGCTATGTCCGAAGCTAAAAAGCTTGACTTGAAAATAAGACAGGTTTCCAGCGGCGAAGACGGCTCTGTAAAAAGGGAGGATCATAACGCATATGACGTTGAAGAGCAGTGGAATTATAATTTAGACAACACAGATGCATTTGAAGACAGAACACGCATAGTTAAAAGCCCTGCATTTATCGTAAAGATAAAAAAAGAAAATATAAGGCGGCATATAGAAGCTTATGACTACAGTGCGGCGGCTGCGTTGGCTGAAAATATTAAGGAGGATATTTCTCCAGAAGTCTTGGGGATGATTAAGGCGGCGGAGGAAAGATATAAGCTTAACTATCCCGGAGTTTGCAAATGTATTCCCGACGCTTCGGCTGTTATTCCCATAAAAAGCGACAGCGGCAGAAGCTTTGCCGAATATATGCTTTGGCTGGGGGTAACACTTAAAAGAAACGACTATTTAAGCTTTATGAGAGGAATAACACCGGCGGCTATGGAGCTTATGGAAAAAGCTTTTTTCAATATTGCCGGAGATGTAAAACAATATTGCCGTGTAAAGGGAGCAGATCACTATATTTTATCCGTTGATATTCTTAAAAAAACCAATACGGGACAAATTATATTAGGCTGTCTCAATACAAGATTCGGCGGCAAATATCAAGACCGTGAATACACAACAGCACAGCTTGAAGCTGTTATCGAGGGTATGTCAGGCGATGAAAAATTAAAGAAATATGCCAAAACAATCAGAACGGCTGAGGAGAAAATAAGAAACAAGGCTGCCCACACAATAATCTCAATAGATGACAGCTTTATAAAAAGAGAAATCGGCATATCCGCCGATGAGCTTTATGACTGTATGAAAAAAATGGCAGTAAAATTAGGTCTTGTAAATAAAAATATATGGGATTCCTACGAAAAAATGAATGAACTTATACTGAAAAAGCTTTGACTCAAACTTAAAAAGATCTGTTTTTGATATAATCCCCTTAGAGTAGACACTTGAAATAACAAAAATATTTCAAAACT
>JAJQFU010000028.1 GCA_021200955.1 Clostridiales bacterium
ATTATCCCCTCTGAAGCCCCTTTTACGAAAAAGGCAATTTCGCTCTCGGTTAACTTAAGTCCGTCTCTTTTTTTGATTATAATATCCGTAAAATTCATAAAACCCCTCCTTCTTATAAAAAAACCTCCTTTATAACAAGAATATTTGAATTGCCGTCAAATAATATCTCAAAAGGAGGTTTTCATTTCTTATCTTTATCTTTTTTATATTTTATAGCCTGTTTCTTCTTTAAACTTTTCGCCGTAAACCCCTTGAAGGGCTTTTATGTGAGCTTCGTCCTTTCCCCCGACGGGTATTCCGTCTACGCTTCTGACCCTTGCGCATAATGTGCTTGAAGAGGAAATAATTACCTCGTCGGCATTCATAAGCTCAGTCAGAGAAAAGGGCTGAATTTTGACCTTAAGCCCTGCCGATGGGGCAAGCTCCATAAGGTGCTTTCGGGTTATTCCCGGAAGGATAAGCTCGTCAGCCGGCGGTGTTACAAGCTCGCCGTCCTTGATTATAAGAACATTTCTGTGGGCTCCTTCTGTCACTCTGCTGCCCCTGTGAAAAACAACCTCGTCTGCGTCCGCTTCCTTTTCTCTTTGAGCCCCTAAAACTGAGGGAATAAGGTTAAGTGTTTTTATGTTGCAGAAATAAAACCTCTTGTCTTCAAGGCTTATAATGTCATACTCCCTGTCAAAGGGCGTCATTTCAAGAGGAGATGCAAAAGCCATAAGAGTGGGCTTTACACCTTCCGGAAAGCTGTGACCCCTCACCGCACATCCTCTTGAGGACTGCCAATAGACCATACAGACCTTATCCCTGTCATACATATCCGCCAAAGTGTTTAAAACATCTTTAAGCTCATCTCTTGACATGTGGAATTTTATTTCCAAAAGTCTGCAGGAGTTGAAAAACCTGTCTATATGCTCGTCAAGGGCAAAAATTTTGCCGTTTACAGCGGCTGCGGCGTCATAAACACCGTCTCCGAAATAAAGAGCCCTGTCTGTTAAGGGAACGGAAATCTCGCTCATCCGTCCGAATTTTCCGTTATAATATGCAGCGTCTGTCACCTTTCTTCACCTTGCCTTTTTTGTTTGCTTTTTTGTAATAACTAAAACAAACCTTTCATATATTTAATTAAAAACCAATCTCACCGGAGGAACAGCCTTGAACACAAAAATAGTTGTAGTCCAAATAAAGGACATAATCAAAAAATCTGTCTTTATAGTTATCTGCGCCGCCGTAATTATAGGAATAATCGCCTTTTTAAGCAGCCGAACCCCCAAAACAGCCTACATACCGGGGACATATTCTTCTGAAATCATTCTGACGGGAAGCCCCGTTGTTATTGAGGTAACCGTTGATAAATCTTCCGTCACCGATATAAAAATGCTGAACCTAAGTGAAACACAGGAGGTGTTTTATCCTCTCATTGCCCCCTCGTTTGAAACAATAAGAGAAGAGGTTCTTTCCGCTCAGACAACAGACATCGACTTGACGGAAAACACCGAAACCTCCGCTTTGCTTTTAAACGCCGTTGATGCCGCCTTGGAAGCCGCCGAGGTGAAGTAGCAATACTTTGCAGAAAATCAGATTGTCAGAAAACTAATTAGAACCAAAAATCTAAGGTTTGTAAACAACTGCTTTTCTTTCAGCGTCGCAGACTTAAATCCGCAGGGCGAGCTTTGCCCGCCCGAGGACAGAAACTTTTCTGTGAAGTTGACGTGAAACGTCAACTTTGCGGAAAACTTGATGGTTTCTACCTTAGACCCTTCGCAAAAATGTGTGCATTTTTGCGAGACCTTAATACGGCTTCAGCTGTCCGCCGTTAGGCAGAACATAGGTATCCTCATCAAGCCAAATATTTCTTGAATCTGTTGTATCATAATAAATATCGTGGCCGTTATCAACTATATTATAGAAGCCCGAATCACCGTGGTTTTCAATATATCCCACATAGCAGTCCTTTGTAAGAACCAGCTTGTCGCTTGCGCTTATAAGCTCAACATTAACGGTGCCCTCCTGATGGGGGTTTAATGCTCCCGTAAAAACAGAGCCGTTTTTAAGAACAAGGGTTGCGCTGGCTGCCCAGTTTGAAAGAATGTCGCCCACTGCATCCTGTCCGTCAAGAGTAAGAACCGTATCGGCCCCCTTTGCATAAGCATTTGAGGTAGTGTCGATTCTGCTGTTTAAAAGAACATCGCTTGATTCAAGAGTACAGTCTGTTACATAAATATCCGCATTTGTGTTTATAACCTCAAAAACAGCCTCTCCGTTATCTGAGGTAAGGTCTGTGCCTTTAAATGTAGCTGTACAGGTTGTAGTATAGTCTGAAGCGGTTTTTGCCGTCGATGTAATTCTGAAAAGCGCAGCCGCCCCCGTAAGAGTTGCCCCCTCAACATGAACGCTTGCGTTGCCTATGGTTTCAATCGCTGCGTCTGTCTTAGAAGTATATTCGCCGCTCTTTAAAACAAGCTTTTCGGCAGAGCTTCGAAGAGCAGGCGCACCGCTGCCATGGGCTTTTAATATGCAGCTTACAAGCTCTGCGTTTGCTTCATCTCCCGAAATATTAATTGCAGGAGTGTCTGATGATTTATTTGTAAAAGACGAGTCTGAAATATTAACTGTTGAATTATCACTGACAAGAAGCGGTGTTGAGTTTTCAGCGTTTGTAACTATCTCACTGTTCTTAATTGTCAGTGTGTTGCCGCCGTCCTGAACATTAATTCCGTTTGAATATGTTCCCTTATTGTTTATGGTAGTCTTTGTCATTTCGAGAGTAGAACCGTTTCTCAAAACTATAGCCGAGTTTACGCCTGAAGAGCCTGTGTTTACAGAGGAGGTTGAATCCCCTGATTTAACAAGTGCAGAGTTATCTAAGGTGAGACTTGCTCCGTTTTGAATAATAATGCCGGATTTTCCGCCGTCGGCTACCTCGATTTTTTCGTCGCTTATAGACGCTTCGATTCCGTCAACAAGATAATTTGTGTCAACAGACGTTGTAATATTATACTTTGAGTCTGCGCTTGCTACATTAACGCTTGTGCTGCCGTCTACGATAATTCCGCTTGCTTCCTCTTCGGCTTCTTCTTCCTCAATGCCTGCTTTATAAAATACAACTGCCATTTCGGCTCTTGTCATAGTGTTTTTAGGCAAAATCATTCCGTCGGAGCCGCTGACAATGCCTAAAGACACAAGAGTGCCTATTGCGGGCATTTTGTCTGCGTCTACGTCGGCTGAGTCATAAAAAGCCGATAAATTCGATGTTATTTCGCTGTCATCAATTGTTCCGTCTGCTTTAAGACACTTGAAAAGCATTTCAAAAGCGTCCTGACGGGTTATATCGTCTGTAGGATAAAACAGCTCTCCCGAACCCACAATATCCGCTGCCGCAGCCCACCTGTAGGCGTTTTCATAATATACCCCTTCTTCAACGTCCTCCGGCAAAGCAGCACTGTATGAGCCGCTTTCTCCGAACTTGTTATAAAGCATAATAACAAAGTCGCAGCGTCTTATATTAGCCGCCGGTCTGAAATAGCCGTCTTCAAAGCCCGTTACAATGCCTTCGGCATAAAGGCTGTCAATAGCTTCTGAAGCCCAGTCATATTTTGATGTTACGTCCTTGAAATTGTCAGATGCGCCGAATGTGCAGACCTGACTTAACATAACAGCCGCCGTAAAAAGCCCCGCTGTTCTCATAGCTGTTTTTTTCATAGCTTATACACTCCTTTTTTATTAATAAATTTCATTGAGAATTGCCAAAATTCTCACATCGTCGTTTATAACCGAACCTATTACCTCTGTTTCCGCATTAAACCTTACATATTCTCCCGATGCGCTTATAACAGTCAGCGCCCCTTTAATGCTTTTGTCGCCTTTTCGATAGCTTCTTATCATAGCTTCAAGCTCTTTTCTGCTGTGGGGGCTTATGAGCCTTTCTCTTACGCTGTCTCTGAAGCAGTCTCTGGCTGTAATTATATAGCCCAGCCTTTCCTTTAGGTTATCAGACATATAAAGCTCCATATCCTTAAGATTAAGCTCGAAAACATAATATGAAGAAGCTCTGCACACAAGCTCAAGCCGTCTTGCGGTAAGCTCTGCCCTGCCCTGAAGCCCCATCATTTTTTCGGAGGATATAAGAACGGAAACTATCTCGCCGCTTCGTCTGTCCTTCATAATATAGTCTGAAAACCAGTGAATGCCTCCGGCTTTATTTTCAAGCCTCAGGTTTAAGCTTGTTCCGTTGTCGCTTGATGAATAAAATTCTTCAAAGGTACGGAATGCCGTACTTCTGTCGCCGCTGTAGATTATTCTCTCAAAGGAGCTTCTCAAAAGACTTTCAATTTCGCCCTTCTCATAGCCCAAGCCCTCTGCAAAGGCATCTGAATAATATGTAATATGCCCCGGTCTGTCAGGCAAATGCTTTAAATAAAACACACCCAAAACACGGCTCGCCCTGTCATATCTGTCAAGTCTTGAAACAAGCTCCGTGTTTACTCTTTTTAAATAAAACACCGATATGATAGCAACAGTCACAGTGAGCCAGAAGAAGCCTATACACAAAACAATCGCCGGATAAAAATAGTTTTTTATAACCTTTTTATATTCGTCTCCGCTTATAACAGCCGCAAGAGCGCAGTCGTTTATTTTAAGAGGCATAGCCATAAGCCTTATGTTTTCTCCGCCGTCTCCGTAGGAGTTTTCCTTAATAAAAACAGCTCTTCCTTCGGAAATGCCTTCGTTAAATTTAGACAGGTTGTCCGACGATAAAATATTGCCTATGTTTTTATCGTCCTGAAGGTTGCCGCCTAAAATTGTTCCCTCGCTGCTTATAAGCCCATAGCTTAAATGCTCCGTTAAAAGAGTTTCTTCATAAAAGCCCGCCGCATAATCCGCACAGCATATTCCCCCGATAACCCTTTTTCCGTGAAATACGGGAACGCAGCTTAAAAAGCACTGTTCCTGGTCAATTGAAACCAAAACCCCTCTGACAATGTTTCCGCCGAAAAGCTCCGAAAGCCACTCTTCGTCATCGAAGCTGTAAATTCTGCCGTCGGTGTTTTTTAAAACGCCCTCGGCGTCAATTACCCCAAGCATATAGCTGTCTACGGCGCTTTCCGCAGCTCTGAGCCTGTTTAAAATATAGCTTTCTTCGTTTTCATCCGCAAGAGAAGCAATTGCAGAAAGCATTTTGACATCGTCCTCTATGCGTAAAGCAATGTCGGAACAGCCCCTTTCGACGTTTGAATAAAGCTCTTCCGTCATTTTTTTGTCAAGAGACTGAGTTCTTAAAGCAAAAAACAGCAAATAGACCGCAGCCGCCAAAACCAGCAGACCCGCAATCGTGAAAATATACCTTCTGTTTATGCTTTTAATGTTTTTGTCGCCGTTTATAACATTCATAAAATTATCTGCTTTCTTAAAACCCTGATTATATAAAGGTACATTTTGATTATATCAAATTTATAACAACATTTCAATATCAAATATTTTTTCTGCGTGTTGAAAAAGGCTTTTCTGTGTGATATAATGCCTTTAAAGAAATCGGAATAAGTAAAGCAGAAAGAAGGGATAAATATGTCTGAAATCAATACGGAATATTTGCAAAAATGTCTAGGGAAGCGATGATTAATTCACCGAAGCAGATTTGACGCTGATTTTTTCTTGTGTGAGGAATGTATTCGCAGGCGTAGTCGACAGCCCTACGTCAAGAATACAATGACAAAGCGCAAGGGAAAATCAGCGGTGAAGCTGCGATGAGTTAATTAATCAGCGATTCCCTAAATACACTTGAAAGATCCTATGATATGCTTAAGATTACAGATGAAGACACAATAGACTATGAGCTTTACCGCAATTCTTTGGTGAAAAGCTTCAAAATGACCCTTGAACAAAGCGGAAAGCTTCTGAGAAAAAAGATTGCTCCTTATCTTGTTTCTAAAAAAGCCGCAGATTCCCTTACCTTTAAAGAAATTTTCCGCCACGCCCACAAATATTCGCTTCTGACGGAAGCGGAAACCTCAAGGTGGATGAATTATCGTGACAACAGAAACTCAACCGCCCACGATTACGGACAGGAATTTGCGGACGAAACCCTGACTTTAATTGATGATTTTTTAAAAGATGCCAAACACTTAAAAGAGGTAATAGACAATGCTTGATGTTAAGGAAAAATATCTCAAAATGCTGACAGAAGTTTTTGAAAGCTACTGCCCCAAAGCCGAAATTTGGGCATACGGCAGCAGAGTTAACGGAGACTGTCATTCGGGCAGCGACCTTGACCTTGCCGTAAAAAGCTTCGGCGGTGAAAAAAAGTCGGTAAGGGAACTGAGAAACCTTATAAGCGACAGCAATGTTCCGTTTTTAACAGATGTGAATGAATTTGACAAACTGCCAAAATCCTTTCAGGATGAAATTGTCAAAAGCTACGTTATAATATATCCTGAACAAAAATCCCGTGACAGCCAAAAGGAGAAACCGTTATGAACCGCAAACAGATTATTTCGTCTCACAATCCCATTTTGACTGAGCCGACCCCCGACTCCCCCTTCACAGTCGGCAGCGGTTCTTTTGCTTTTACGGCGGATATAACAGGGCTTCAGACCCTTTACGGCGAATACACCATACCCCCTCTCTGCACAATGGCTGAATGGGCATGGCATGAAAACCTAAACGCCGCCGGAAGCTATGAATATACCTATGCCGATCTCAAACAAAATGTCTATGACTTCTGCGGAAGAAAGGTTTATTACCCAAGAACCAAATTTAAGGGCAACGAAGAGGTCTATGAACACCTGCGCCGAAACCCTCACAAATTCAATCTTTTAAGGCTTTCATTTAAATATAATGACAAAAAAATAACCTCGGCTATGCTCAGCGAAACAAATCAGTGCCTCGAACTTTATTCGGGAGTTATAAAAAGCTGTTTTAGCTTGGCAGAAAAGCCTGTTTCCTTCACAACTCTTTCGTCTCATTCTTCAGACACTCTTGCCGTTAAAATAACCTCTCCCCTTTTAAAGAAGGGACTTTCCCTATCCTTAGACTTTCCCTACCCCGACAGCGGAATAACAGGCTCCGACTGGGAAGCGGAAGAAAAGCACGAAACAGCCCTTAAGCCTCTTTCCGAGGGCTTATACACCATAGAACGAAAAGCAGACAGAACAAATTATTTTATAAATATTAAGGCTTCGGGGTGCAGTATAAAACAGACCTCAAGCCACAGCATAACCCTCTCCCCCGAAGAGGAAACTGTTATTCTTACATTAACCCTTTCAAAGGAAAAATCCCCTCTTTTCCCTTCATATGAAGAAGCGGAAAGCTCTTCAAAAACCTTTTGGGAAAGCTTCTGGGAAGAAGGCGCTTTCATTTCCGCCGAGGGAAGTCAAAAGGCAAAGGAGCTTGAAAGGCGGATAATATTATCGGGGTATCTTTCAGCCCTAAACAGCTTAGGTACTATGCCCCCGCAGGAAACAGGCTTAATCTGCAACAGCTGGTACGGCAAGCCCCACCTTGAAATGCACTTTATTCACAGCGTATGGGCGGCTTTATGGGGAAGAGCCGGGCTTTTGGAAAAAAGCATAGGCTGGTACAAAGAAATTCTCCCTGCCGCAAGGGAAAACGCAGAGCGAAACGGCTATAAGGGGGCAAGGTGGACGAAAATGGTCAGCCCATCCGGCAAGGACTGCCCCTCAAAAATTTCGCCCTTTATAATTTGGCAGCAGCCCCACATTATAGAAATGCTTGAACTCATTCGAAAGGAAAAGGCTTTAACATCCAAGAAAGCCGCCCTTGATTTCGTCTGTGACAACTATATATTGGTTAAAGAAACTGCGGACTTTATAGCCGATTATCTCGTATATGAAGAAAAAACAGACACATATAACATCGAACCGCCGGTAATTCCCGTTCAAGAGCGTTTTAACCCGGAGGACGTCAAAAACCCCTCTTTTGAGCTTGCTTACTTCAAACATTCTCTTAAAATTGCCTTAAGCTGGGCAGAGCTTCTTAACAAAAGTGAGCCTAAATGGCAGGATGTATCGAAAAAAATTGCTCTGCCTCCTGTTTTCGGCGGTCTTTATCAGGCTCACCAAAACATAACCGACACGTTTAAGGAAAAAGCCACCGACCACCCCTCTATGCTTATGTCTTTGGGCTATCTTAACGGTGAGGACATAGACAGAGAAATTATGAAAAACACTCTCGAAAAGGTGCTCAGGGTGTGGGATATGCCCTCTCTCTGGGGGTGGGATTTTGCGGTGATTTTTATGACTGCTGCAAGGCTGGGTCTGTATGACACTGCCTTTGACTGTATTTTAGCGGAAGAGCCCAAAAACCGCTACACAAAAAACGGAAACAACGCCCAAATCGGCAGAACAGACCTTCCCCTGTATCTTCCGGGAAACGGCTCTCTTTTAACGGCAATGGCGGTTCTTATAAACATTTTAAAAGTCCCGTCAGGGGAAAAAACATTTTCGGACATAACCCTTAAGTGGGAGGGCTTCAATATAATTTTAGATATTAAGAGGTAATACAAATGGAAAATAAATTTAATAACAAAAAAATAGCCGTTGCGGGAATAGGCGGTGTTGGAGGCTATATAGGCGCACTTTTAGCCAAAACCTACCCTCATGTAACCTTCGTGGCAAGAGGAAAACGAAAGGAAAGCCTTGAAACAAAGGGCTTAACTCTCCACAGCGAATATAAGGGCGAAATAAACGTTTTTGCTGAAAACGTAACCGAAGCAGCTTCTCTTCCCCCTCAGGATTACATATTTATATGCGTCAAAAACTATTCTCTTGAAAAAGCTCTTTCTGAAATTGCTCCGGCAGTTACGGCGGAAACCGTTATAATTCCCGTTATGAACGGAATTGACAAGGGTGAAAAAACAAAGGCTCTTCTGCCCCGGGCTATGGTTATAGACTCTCTAATTTACATAATTTCATACTCCAACCCGGATTTTTCGATTACTCATCAGGGAAAGTTCACCGACGTAAAAATAGGTGTTAAAAACCCCACTGAAAAAGAAAAAGAGAAAACAGCAGAGGTCTGCGCTCTTCTCAACAATGCCGGCGTTGACTGTATAGCCGCTGAGGACATTGAGCTTGAAATCTGGAGAAAATACATACTTAACTGTGCTTATAACGTAGCCACAGCCTACTACAACAACACAATAGGCGAGCTTCGCGACGACCCGAAAAAAGCCGCCGAATATGAAGCCCTTGTAGATGAAGCCTGCACCGTGGCAAAGGCTAAGGGCGTAAAAATTCTCCCCTCGCACAGAGACGAAATAATTTACCGCTTCTATAACGAACACCCCTATAATGCCACAAGCTCCCTTCAAAGAGACATAAACGCCAATCGCCCTGCGGAGCTTGAAACCTTCGGAGAATATTTAACGAGGGAAGCCGAAAGGCTGGGGCTTTCCGTACCCGTTTCTCTTAAAATGTATGAGGGCTTAAGACAAAAAATATAAAAGCACAAAAGGATATGATTTATATGATAGTTCCATATGATACAGCCTATAAAGAACAGGTATATAAGCTTTTAAATAATGATATTTTAC
>JAJQFU010000063.1 GCA_021200955.1 Clostridiales bacterium
CTCTGTTCTTGATTTTTTGTAAAGCCATAATATGCGCATTGTGTCCACACCTAAAAGAAAATTTTTCTTTTTTTTTTCAATAAAATATGATATACTATAAGTTGGCACGTACTTTGAAAAAAATAACTTACTTATATATACATTTCAGGAAATACACTTTATGAAAAAGGAGGTATAATATGCAGCTTGCAGATTATTGGAGCAGAATAGCCGAAGCGGTTAAGTTGAATTCGGATATTTCCGTTCCCTCATGGAATGCCTTCATAAAGCCTCTTAAGCCTCTTAATATGGAGGACGGGGCTATAACCCTTGAGGCTCCCACATTTATTATAAAAAACACTGTGGAAACAAAATATATAGACATTATTCAGGAACAGGCTGATTTTATTGTTAAAAGTCCCTGTATGATTAAAATAGTCGACAGCGACACAAAGCATAAGGAACCTGAAACATTAAAAATAATAAGCAGAAACAGCGTTATAAGCAATTACAGCTTTGAAAATTTCATAGTCGGCGAGTCAAACCAGTTTGCCTATGCGGCAAGCGTAGCTGTGGCGGAATCTCCGGGAATTGAATATAACCCCCTGTTTCTTTACGGTGATGTAGGCTTGGGCAAAACCCACCTTATGCACGCTATAGCAAACTTCATTTTAAAGCATAACCCTGAAAGCAAAATTGCCTACATACCCTGTGAAAAGTTTATGAACGAGCTTATAGGCTCCATAAGAAACAAAACCAACGAGCAGTTCAGAGAAAAATACAGAAATTTGGATGTTCTTCTTATAGACGATATTCAGTTTATAAACGGCAAGGACTCAACACAGGACGAATTTTTTCACACCTTCAACACTCTCTATAACGACCAAAAGCAAATTATTATGGCAAGCGACCGTCATCCCAACGAAATAAAGGCTTTGACAGACAGGCTCAGATCTAGGTTTAAATCCGGTCTTTTGGCGGATATTAAACCGCCGGATTTTGAAACAAGAACGGCTATTCTTCAGAAAAAAGCAGAGGAACAGAATGAAGAGGTTCCCGATGATGTTTTGCAGTTTATTGCCCACAGCGTAAAGTCAAACATAAGAGAGCTGGAGGGAGCTTTTACAAGAGTTATGGCTTATAAAAAGCTTATTAATAAGCCTATTGATTTGGCGGCAGCCAAGGAAGCCTTAAACGATGTAAACGAAAATACAATTACGCATGCGGAGCTTACTATAGAGACTGTTCAAAATATTGTGTGTGAAACCTACGGCATAACCGTTGATGACCTTATAAGCAAAAAGAGAACAAAGCCTCTTTCCACATACAGACAAATTGCTGAGTATCTCTGCCGAAAGTATGTAAGAAATGTAACCCTTACGGAAATTGCGGCAAACTTCGGCGGGCAAAACCATACCTCCGTCAGAACCGCCGTTGATAAAATTCAAAGTCAGATTAAAGAGGACAAAAACGTGGCTCAGCTTGTGGAAGCGGTGGAATTAAAATTAATATTTTAGAAAAAATGCTTACATTTTTTCTAATAGTTTAAGGTAGAAACCATCAAGTTTTCCGCAAAATTGATGCTGTGAACCCGAAAGACCTCGGTGTCGCACGAAGTGCGAGTTTTCGCGTCAGAGAAAACTTCTGAACGCATCAATTTCACAGAAAAGTTTCTGTCTGCTTCACACTTGCCTGCGTGCATTAATTTCTGTGTAAACACAGAAACAAGATGCACTGCGGAAGTGTTCCTTAATCGTTGAAAACCTGCCACGAAATTATTTTTTCAAAATTAATTTTTTATGAAAAATAATTTCGCGGTGTTTCAACGAAAGAGGAGCAGCAGCGGAGTGAAGTCTTGTTTCCGTACAAGTACGAAAACAAACGAACATAGCTTGGTGCGACGAAAGCTCGCCCTGCGGATTAAAGTCTGCGACGCTTAAATTAACTTAAATAGGTTGGCTACAGATTATAAGCTTTGTGGTTTTCTCTGAATGCCTTTAGACTTAAAATCCCGGTTTTGCCGAGTATAATCGGATTATCGTGAGTTTAAAGTCTTCCACATTTTTGTGGAAAACTTTGTGCAAAACTATGTGGTTTATACACATAAATGTGTAAAACTTTTTCACTAAATGTGGTTTTTGTGGAAAAATCGAAAAGTTTTCCACATTTTTTAAACATACTTTTAAACATTGTTTATTTTAAAAAAAGCCGATGTTTAAAAGGTTTATGAGAGTTTTAAACAGGTTTTTGCACAAAACCAAATCCCCTACTACTGCTACTACTAATTATAATAAAAAGATATTTATTCATATATTTAAGCGTCCCTCTTAAGGGGAAGCTGTAAATACTACCCTGCAAAGAGGTGCAATTATGAAAATAAAAACAAACAAATACAAGCTTTTATACTTTATAAATATAGCCAACAGAGCGGCTATATCAAAATCCACAATGAACATATTGGAATGTATTCTTTTAACCGCCGATGAAAACGGTCTTAAACTGACATCAAACAATCTCGATATGGGCATAGAAACAGACTACTGTGAAGCGGAAGTTATGGAAGAGGGCAGAATTGCTCTTGACGGCAAGTTTTTCTCAGAGGTTGTAAGATCCGCCGCTTCACCGGAAATAACCATTGAAACCGACGAAAAGTTTATAACCGCGATTAAAAGCGGAAAATCCGAAATAAAAATAGCAGGCAGAGACCCTGAGGTCTTTCCTCTTCTTCCGGAAATAAGCGACGATTTTTGCTATTCCATAAACGCTGCTGTTTTTAAGGATATGATCAAAAAGACAATTTTTGCTGCAGCCACCGAAAACATTAAACAGACCCTTACAGGTGAAAATGTGGAAATCAGCGATGACACCATAACTCTGGCGGCTATTGACGGCTACAGAATTGCCGTTGGCGAGAGCTCCCTTATTAAGGGCAACAACGACACATTTTCCGTTATTGTTCCCAAAAGCTCATTAAGCGAAATAGGCAAGCTTATTGCGGACGAAGAGCAGATTGATATGTTTTTTACCGAAAACCATATGCTTGTTAAGTTTAAGGACTGTTTTCTTTTGACAAGTCTTATAGAAGGGGAATTTTTGAAATACAAGCACTTTTTTACAGACGACTGCAAAACAAAGGTTGTTATTAAAAAGGACGAGATTTTAAGCTGTCTTGACAGAGTTCTGCTTATTTCAAAGGATATTAAGAAGTCTCCCGTTAAGGTTAAAATAGGTGAGGGAGGAATAGAGCTTACAAGTATAAGCGATGTTTTGGGCAGTATGTATGAATTTATTGACTGCGATGTTTCCGGCGACGAACTGACAATAGGCTTTAACCCCCGTTATATGCAGGAAATATTCAAAAACATAGATTCTGATGAAATAACGCTTGTTTTCAACTCCCCCTTAAGCCCCTGTATAATTACGGGAGAGGAAGGATTTAAATATCTTTTGCTGCCCCTGAGGTTATGATAAAAGAGGTCGGTTTAAATGGACAGTATTATAGAAACTCTGTCTTTTAGAAATTTCAGAAATCTTGAAGAAGCGAGTGTAAGCTTAAGCCCCGGCATAAATATTTTCTGCGGAAGCAACGGTATGGGAAAAACAAACATACTTGAATCTATATTTTTGTGTTCTACCGGAAGAAGCCACAGAACCCATAAGACATCGTCTTTAATTAACTTTGACGAAAAAAGCGCCAATGTGGTTTTGTGCTTAAATAACAGGGGATATAAACAAAAAATAAACATAAGCCTGAGAGAAAACGAAAAGAAGGGCATAGCCTTAAACGGCGTGGCTTTAAAGAAAACAAGCGAGCTTTTCGGAGTTTTAAAGACTGTTATGTTTTCTCCCGAGGATATGGGTCTTGTAAACGGAGGTCCTAATTTTCGCAGACGTTTTATGGATATGGAGCTTTGTCAGCAGAGCAAGGTTTACTGTCACAATTTGGAGCAGTATTTTAAGGTTTTGAAGGAAAGAAACAATCTCTTGAAAAACGGCGGAAATTCAGTGAAAGACACTCTTTTTGTGTGGGACAGCCAGCTTGTTCAGTACGGCAAAAAAATTATTAATTACAGAAAAAGCTTTATAGAAAAGATTTACCCCATTTGCAGCGGCTTTTATAATGAACTGACATCGGGAAGAGAAAAGCTTGAAGTAATTTATAAACCGGAAGCTGATGAAAACGAGCTTGAAGAAAAGATTAAAAACTCTTTGCAGAGAGATATTTATTATAAAAAGACACACTGCGGCCCGCACAGAGACGACGTTATATTTAAAATAAACGGCTCAGACGCCAGAGGCTTCGGCTCACAGGGTCAAAAAAAATCCGTTTGCCTTGCTTTAAAGCTTTCTGAGGTAAAGCTTTTGAAGGACGAAACAGGTGAAATGCCTGTTTTACTTCTTGACGATGTGTTAAGCGAGCTTGATACAGAGCGTCAAAGCTTCATTTTAAAGAGCCTTAAGGATATGCAGATTATTCTAAGCTGCACAGGTGCAGACTCCTTTATAAAAAATACAGCCGAAAAGGAAAAAACCAAGATTTTTTTTTTAAAAAACGGAAAAATCACTGTTAATAATTGAAAAAATGTGTTATAATAATAATGATATATTTTAGGGAATTGATGAATTAATGTAACAAAAAATAATTTTGCAGAAAAATACTGCGCTCCACGCATAAATAAAACCTTAGAATTTATAATAAATGTCGGTTTTATTTATTGATCTTCCGCTTGATTTTCCCTACGCTTGCGCTAAAATTATTTTTTGTCTTGAATTTTTCATCATTTCCTTAGTTAATTTTTTTTATTCAGATTATTCGGAGAGGATTGTTTTTATGAGTAATGAAGTAAATAACAGCGGATATGATGAAAATCAAATACAGATTTTGGAAGGTCTTGAAGCGGTCAGAGTAAGACCGGGTATGTATATAGGCTCTACCTCTATAAGAGGGCTTCACCACCTTGTTTATGAAATTGTGGATAACGCTGTTGACGAGGCTCTTGCCGGATATTGTAAAAATATAGAAATCACCCTTAACAAAGACGGCTCTGTTACCGTTAAGGATGACGGAAGAGGCATTCCCGTAGGTATTCAACCTACAGCCGGAATACCTGCCGTTGAGGTAGTTTTTACAATACTCCATGCCGGGGGCAAATTCGGCGGCGGAGGGTATAAGGTTTCCGGCGGTATTCACGGTGTAGGCGCTTCCGTTGTAAACGCTTTGTCAAATGAGCTTAACGTTAAGATATACCACAACGGACAAATTTATTCACAGGATTATCAAAAAGGCGAGCCTGTAAACAAGCTTACGGTAATAGGCGACTGCGACGATAGCTTAACAGGGTCTGAAATTACGTTTTTGCCCGACGACACAATTTTTGAAGAAACATATTTTGACTATGATGTTTTAAAAGAGCATTTTCAGGAAACAGCCTTTCTTACAAAGGGCTTAAGAATTGATTTTAAAGATAACAGAGAAGAAGAAAAGAAAAACGATGTCTTTTGTTACGAGGGAGGAATTAAGGAGTTTGTAGCAAATATAAATGCTTCAAAAACTCCTGTTTATGATGAAATTTTTTACTGCGAGGGAACAAAGGACGATATAGTAGTTGAAGTGGCTTTTCAGCACAACGACGGATATTTGGAAAGCAACTATTCCTATGTAAACAACATAAATACTATCGACGGCGGAACTCACGTAGCGGGCTTAAGAACAGGTCTTACAAAAACATTTAACGACTACTGCAGAAGGTTCGGTCTTTTAAAGGACAATGACAAAAATCTCACAGGCGAGGATATAAGAGAGGGAATGGTTTCCGTTATATCCGTTAAAATAGGCGATCCTCAGTTTGAAGGTCAGACAAAGGGTAAGTTAGGCACTTCAGAAGCCAAAAATGCCGTTGACAGCGTCCTTTCCGAAAAGCTGGGCTACTTCCTTGAGGAAAAGCCTGCCGTAGCAAAGGCTATTTTCGACAAGGCTATGCTTGCTTCCCACGCAAGAGACGCAGCCAAAAAGGCAAGAGAGCTTGTAAGAAGAAAGTCCGTTCTTGAAACAACGAGACTTCCCGGAAAGCTTTCGGACTGCTCCGAAAAAGACCCGGAAAAGTGTGAAATCTATATAGTAGAGGGTAACTCCGCCGGTGGTTCAGCCGTAGATGCAAGAACAAGCAGCACACAGGCTATTCTTCCCTTAAGAGGTAAAATCCTTAATGTTGAAAAGGCACGTCTTGACAGAGTTTTGGGTAATGAAGAAATTAAGTCTATGATTACCGCTTTCGGAACGGGTATTCATGACGAGTTTGATATTACAAAGCTTCGTTATCATAAAATTATAATTATGACCGATGCGGACGTAGACGGCGCACATATTACAACACTTCTTCTTACCTTTATTTTCCGTTTTATGAAGCCCCTTATAGAGGACGGATATGTTTATTTGGCTAAGCCCCCTCTTTATAAAATCGAAAAGGGAAATAAAAAGATGTATGCCTACAGCGATGAAGAAAGAGACGATATTTTAAGAAATATGGATACCAAGGGCATGAAGCCCATTCAGAGATATAAGGGCTTAGGTGAAATGGACCCCGAGCAGCTTTGGGAGACTACAATGGATCCCGAGAAGAGAACGCTTATAAGAGTAAATATGGATGACGCAAGAAAAGCGGACGAAATTTTCTCGACCCTTATGGGTGATAACGTTGAACCCAGAAAAGAATTTATAAGGCATAATGCTAAGTTTGTAACCAACCTTGACATTTAAAGAGAACAGCAGGTGAACATATGGACGAAAATGTAAATAACAACGATAAAATTTTAGATGTTGAAATAGTCAGCAAGATGAAAACATCTTATATAGACTATGCAATGAGTGTAATCGTTGCAAGAGCCTTGCCCGATGTCAGAGACGGTTTAAAGCCTGTTCACAGACGTATTCTCCACTCTATGAATGAGCTGAATATGGGGCCTAATTCGGCTCATAAAAAGTCGGCACGTATCGTCGGCGATACAATGGGTAAATATCACCCTCACGGCGACGCTTCCATTTATGACGCTTTGGTAAGAATGGGTCAAAGCTTCTCTATGAGATACCCTCTTATTGACGGTCACGGAAACTTCGGTAATATAGACGGCTATCAGGCAGCGGCAATGAGATATACGGAAGCAAGGCTTTCTAAAATTGCCCTTGAAATGCTTGCTGATATTGATGAAAAAACCGTTGATTTTGTGGATAACTATGACGGTGAGCTGAGAGAGCCTTCTGTTCTTCCTTCAAGATTTCCCAATCTTTTGGTAAACGGCTCTTCCGGTATTGCCGTAGGTATGGCTACGAATATTCCTCCTCATAATCTGAGTGAGGTTATTGACGGGCTTGACCTTATTATAGACAATAAAATTCATGACAAGGATACGGATATAAGAGATATTATCTCCGTAATAAAAGGTCCCGACTTCCCTACGGGAGCTTGTATTTTAGGCAAAAACGGTATTAAACAGGCTTATCTTACCGGCAGGGGCAAAATTCAGATGAGGTCTGCCTGTGAAATAGAGACACTTCCCAGCGGCAGACAGAGAATTATTGTTACAGAAATTCCTTATCAGGTAAACAAGGCTAAAATGATTGAAAAAATCGCCGATCTTGTTAAGGAAAAGAAAATCGAAGGCATAGCCGACTTAAACGATGCTTCCGGACGTGAGGACGGAATAAGAATAGTTATTGACTGTAAGAGAGACGCCAACGCAAATGTTATTCTTAACAGGCTTTACAAATATTCACAGCTTCAGGAGGCTTATTCAATAAACTTTTTGGCTATTGCCGACGGCGAGCCCAAAACATTAAATATAAAAGAGCTTCTGACATATTATCTTGACTTTCAAGAGGATTTTGTAAGAAGAAGAACACAGAGAGACCTTGACAAGGCTCAAAAGAGAGCCCATATTTTAGAGGGCTACTTAAAGGCAATTGACAATATCGACGAGGTTATTAACATTATCAGAACCTCTAAGAGCATAGACGAGGAAAGAACAAGACTTATGACCACTTTCGGCTTCAGTGAAGAGCAGGTTAAAGCCATTGTTGAAATGCGTCTCCGCAGTCTGAGAGGTCTTGAAAGAGAAAAGATACTTGACGAGCTTCACAAGCTTGAAAAGCTTATTGCCGAGCTTCTTGAAATTTTGGGAGACGAAAAAATTCTCTTAGGGGTACTTAAAAAGGAATTTCTTGAGATCAAAGAAAAATACGGCGACGAGAGAAGAACCAAGATTATAGACGACCCCGGTGAAATAGACCTTGAGGATCTTATACACGATGATATGTGTGTAATCACAATGACCTATTTCAACTACGCTAAGCGCTGTCCTCTTTCCACCTATAAGAGCCAAAGAAGAGGGGGAAAGGGTATAATGGGTATGCAGACACGAGAGGACGATATTGTAAGGGGTATGTTCCTGGCGTCAAACCATACTACAATACTTTTCTTCACAAACAAGGGCAAGGTTTATAAGCTTAAAACCTATGAAATCCCTGAAGCGGGCAGAAACGCCAAGGGAACGCCTATTGTGAATATGCTGCCTATTGAAAGCGACGAAAAGGTAACGGCTATTCTTACATCAAAGGAATATGACGAAAACAGCTATTTCACTATGATAACCAAGCACGGCACAATTAAGAGAGTTAAATCAGAAGCCTTTAAGAATATAAGAAAGGGCGGTTTAATTGCTATAAGCCTTCACGAAAACGACAGGCTTGCTTCCGTAATCAAAACAGACGGAAACAAAGACCTGATTGTAGCTACAAATCAGGGCATGGCTATTAGATTTAACGAAAACGACTGCCGTGATATGGGAAGAAGCGCTGCCGGCGTAAGAGCTATTAAGCTCAGAGAAAACGACTTTGTTGTGGGAATGGAAGCCGTTGAAGAAGGTAAAAAGCTTCTTTTGGTTTCCGAAAAGGGTTACGGAAAGTGTACTCTTCCATCGGAGTTCAAGCGTCAGTTAAGAGGCGGAATGGGCTTAAAGGCCTACAGAATTATTCCCAAGACAGGTAATATTGTCGGAATAGCTATGGTTAAAGAAAATGAAGAGCTTATGATAGTTAATTCAGAGGGAGTTATTATCAGAATTAAGGTTAAGGATATTTCAACCATAAGCAGAAATACTTCCGGTGTTAAGCTTATTGATGTAGGCGAAAATGTAACGGTTATGTCAATAGCCAAAGTAGCAGAGGACGCTTTGGAGGACAGTGAAGAAGAAATAACAGAAGAAGCTGACGTTGAAACCGAAGCTGAAGCAGAAGAAATTGTAGAAACAGATACAGAAACAGAATAAAATTTTAAAGAGGGAGATTTTTTAAGTCTCTCTCTTTTTATGTAAAAAATATTATTGTTTTATGAATACTTGATATAATCCCCTTAGAGTAGACACTTGAAATAACAAAAATATTTCAAAACT
>JAJQFU010000127.1 GCA_021200955.1 Clostridiales bacterium
GTCGCCGGCTTTAGCCGGTGACAAGTTACTTTCAGCGTCGCAGACTTTAATCCGCAAGGCGAGAGCTTTGCCCACGTCACACTTGCTTCCACTCATTCATTTCTGCATAAATGCAAAAATGACATTCGTTACAGAAGTGTTCCTCTTTCGCTGAAAGCCTTAGCTTTCAGCGAGCTGTATATTGTTTTACTCATAAAAGCTTTCGCCCAATACGGCGGAGGCTTTTCCGTTTGTAATATTTATTACTTCAGCGGCTGTTTTTTCAGCCCCTTCCGCAGGAGCTGCGGCGGTTATTGTGATTTTGTCCGTAAATGCCGTATCTGTGATTTTGCAATTATTATTTGAAAGGAAATAACTAAGCTTTCCGTGAAGGGAGTAATCTGCGGTTATAATCACTTCACGGCAGAGACGCTTTTCTATTACGCCTGCGGATAACATTCCCTCTTTGGCGGCTCCGCTGTAGGCTCTGGAAAGCCCCCCTGTTCCCAAAAGAATACCGCCGAAATATCTCGTCACCACAACAAGGGCTTCCGTAATATTTTCTCCTCTGAGAACATCAAGCATAGGTATTCCCGCTGTTCCCTGAGGTTCTCCGTCGTCTGAATAGCGGAAGCTTTTGCCGTCCTTCCCTATTCTGTAGGCATAGCAGTTATGCCTTGCGTCATAATACTGCTTTTTCATTTTTTCTATTAAGGTCTGAGCCTGTTCCTCAGAAGAAACGGGAAAGGCATTGGCAATAAACCGTGATTTTTTAACCACTATTTCCGCCGAGGCAGACCTTTCAAGGGTTTTGTAGCTTAAAATTTCGGTCATAGGTTAAACCTCCGGTTTTATTTTAAGAGGTATAGATTTATGGGGTTATATTCATAGAATACCCGGGCTATGACGGAATTGTTTATTGCGTCATAAATAACGCTGTCGCCGGGGATTGCCGCGAAGAAGTTAAGCGCCGCAAGAATAACCCAAATTATAATACAGGCTGTAAGAAGCCCCGAAACACCGCCCAGACTTACATTGAAAAAGTGAACAACAGGCAGCTTTGAAAAAATGTTTAAAACCGCAAGTATAAAGAAAACCGCGAGAGTGGCAAGTATAAAGGTAATTATATAAGCCAAAATTGTCAGAGAATAGTCCGCTACGAAATCGCTTATGGTGCTTGCCAGTGTGGCTGAAGCGTCATTTTTGATTTTTGACAAATATTCACTGTTTAAAAAGGCAGTCTTTATAAAGCTCGGCAGATTTAAGCTGTTTACTGAATATTCCGTAATATCGGTGGTTCCCGAGCTTAAATTAAGCCTGTTTAAAACAAGGGATTTTACAACATCCTTTATTAAAATTTTTTCGAGAAAGACCTGTGTGTAGGGGTAAAACCATTTAGCCAGAAAAAGTGAAAGAACCGTTGAACCCAGCCGGAACATAGACTGTATAAAGCCCCGGGTTATGCCGCGCCAAACACAAATTACAACTAAAAGCAAAACTCCCACGTCGAATACAATTGATAATGTGCTCATAATTTTTTTGTCTCCTTTGCTGTTTATTCTGTTTCGGGCTGTTCCGCTTCAGTTAAAGCTTCAGAGACAGCTTCATCAGGGCTTTCCGAGATTTCCGCACCTGTGCTTACGGAAGCGCCTTCTGTTGTCTCTTCGCTTTCTTCACCCTGAGCCGAACCGTCCGAGTTTTCCGAGGGCTGTTCGGTTTCTTCCCCTTTGCTTACCGCTTCCGTTTCCAGTTCCGTTCCGATAGAGCTGTCATCATCCTCGGAGGTTTTAAGCTTTGAAATAACCGTACCTATGCCCTTTGATTTCACGTTCATTATATATGCTTCTTTCGAAGCCGCAATAAGCGCCTTGCTGTTGTTGTCATAAAGCAGGAGCTTATTTACATCCTGAGTCACTGTGTAGGAGAGAACTCTTCCTCCGCGGCTGTTAAAGGCTCTGAAGGAACGCCCCATTTTGGCAATAACCGTGCTTTTGTTTGAATAAAGACCTTCAATATCCTTATCCAAAACTGTTTTGAAAAGCTCTTTCCCGTTAAGGCTGTAAACCGCTAATGTATTGTTTTCTTCTGCCTCAGAGGAGTTCAAATTTTTTTCTCCGTAGGCAAGGGCTATATATTTTTTGCCCATAAAGGTCATTGCCTTAACTGTGTTTTTAAAGGTCAGCGACCATTTTTCGCTGTATTTTACGTTGTTGCCCTCGGTATAAAGATTTATGCACACAAGTTCAGATGAGGATAAAGCAGCCAATGTGTCATTATCCATAAAGCTTACAATTCCCAAAATTTCGCCTGAACGTATAAATGATGCAACCATTTCCTTTTCTTCGTCTAAGCTTGCATCTGTATCAGCCGCCTGCTTAAGATTGTAAATAACTATTCTGGATTCCAGCTCCGTATAGCCTGTATAGACATATGAAACCGCTAAATAGCTGCCGTCATCCGAAAGGTCGCAGCCTATGGCTAAGCCCTCTTCAATGGGGGATTTCGCCATAAAAGCCGTAAATCCGCTTTCGGTGTAGGCTGTTATGGTATATTCTGTGTCGGTTTCGGTAATAAGCGCCGAGCCGCCTTTTTTATTCACAGCAAAGGAGGTTATTGAACCCTCTGCGGCTATTTTATAGAGACTGCCTGCCGTTGAATAAACGCAGAGCTGACTGCCGCCCTTTTCACTGACGCCTATAATGTCGCCGTCGTTTGATACAACGGGGTTCATCATAGTATATGTATCCTGCCATTTTGCGGAGGTGCCGCGGTTGTTAAGAAAAATGACTCCGTCCTTTGTGACGAAATAAAGCCCTCCGTCTACGGCGCAGAAGTCCGCCTTGTCGCCCTGTTCGTAGGAAATTGTATTTATGGCTTCGCCTATTATGCTTCCCCCTGTGGAGCTGAAAAAGCCGTGATAAATTCTTCCGCAGAGGAAAATTATTACAACAGCGGCAATTATTATTAAAACTATTCGCCGCCAAGATATTTTTTTCTTCTTTTCTTTATTTTCGTTTTTTTCTTCCATAATGTCCTCTTTTGTATAAAAATTCTATTCATCTACATTATAACGATTATACAACAAAATTGCAATATTTAAAAGACCCAAAATGCCGAAAATCGGATAAATTATTGAAATTATTTGCGAAAAGCCCATAAGCGAAAAGAAAAAAGCTGACAATAAAATCATATTTTTAGGTATTTTCACAGAGGGGCTTTCAGCCAAGCCGAAAAAATTGCCGATTGCCGTAGTAAAGACAGCCGAAAAGAGAAGGGCTGAACAAATTAAAGAGAGAAAGTCAAGCTTAAGGCACTTTATAACCGAAAGCAGGGGCAAAGGTGATTTTTCCGATATATTACAGTATATCACAATCGGCGGAAAAAGGCAAAACCCCAAAATAAACATTATTAAGCTTCCCGTCAGGGCGGCAGTAAAGCGTGAGGTCGGAGCTTTAAGCTTATTTTTAAGAGGGTGCATTACTGCATAAAGTGTTAAAATGTTGTATGAAACATAAATAAGGGCTGAAAAAAGGCTTTTGGGTATATTTGGAATGTAAATTTTCGGCAGGACTGTGCCCAAAGGGCATATGTAAAGCCCCAAAAACACTCCGAAGGCTGTCATAACAGGGGTTAAAAGTGAATTTATGCCTACGAAGGCGGATTTTCCCCCTAAAGAGCAGACATATATAATGAAGATAAACAAAAGCGAGCCCAAGCCGGGCGGCAAGCCGAAAATCAAGCTTATAAGAGAGCCTGCGGCGGCTGTCATTGAAACCAGAAGAGCAAACATAAAAGCCGAATTTAAGGCATTAATTACAGATTTAATATAAGAAGGAGTTTTTTTCTCTTCTTCCGAAACAGCCTTAAAAACCGTAAGCCCCAGAAAAAAATAAAGCAGAAAGGAAAACAAAAGCCCCGCAATTCCTGCGGAGCCGAATCTGCCGAAAAACTGCCAAAGCTCTTTGCCCGAAGCGAAGCCTGCGCCTATAACCGCCCCGGCATAAACAAAGCCGCATTTTAAACCGTCCTTCATAAAATCACCGCATTCATAAATAATCTTTTTATTATAAATATTATTCGTAAATGCGGCGGTTTATTAGTTTTATTCCCTTCCCAAAAAGAGAGACAGGGCAGTGCCTGCGGCAAAGGTTATAACAGCGCAGACTACGGGGGCAACGCCTATAGAGCCTGAATAGCTTTGATAGGTAACGGGGTCTTTAAAAATAGAAAACAGCGAGCCTAAAATAAGACCCAAAATAGCGAAGTATGTGTATGAATAAACCCTTTTCAAAAGAATTTCAATTATTTTTGAAATTATGACAATTCCCACAACAACGCCTATGCCCACTGCGGCGATTATAAAGAAGGATTCGCTTGCAGCAAGCCCCTTTAAAGCTGTGAATAAGCCTTCAGCACCGATATTGCCCGGCAGGGCTGCAATTTCGTCAATGAGACCGCTGACAGCGGTTATAAGCTTGTTGTATATTCCCAAAAGCATCATAACAAATGAGCCGCTTATTCCGGGGATAACCATAGCGGAACTGGCGATAACACCGAAAAAGGCTATTTTAATGAAGTTAAAGGCAGTTAAGTCGGTTGCGCTCTCTGCTGCTTCCGGCTCCTTCAAAAGGCTGAAAGCAACGACAATCAAAAATTCCAAAACCGCCGCAATCAAATATTTGGGCTTAACCTCTTTTTCCTTGGCTTTTCCGTAGATGAGGGGGAGACTGCCCGTTACAAGACCGGCGAAAAACATACTGGTAGGCAGTGAATAGGTTTCAAGACAGAATTTTATAAGCTTAGAAAAAGCTCCTACGCCTATAAGTGCGCCTAAAAACAGGGGAATTAAGAACTTGGCGTGTTTAAAAAACTGCTTTTTTCCCTTGTAAAAATTGTTTATGGCTTCTATCATAGGGTCGAAAACGTGAAGAACAACGGCTATTGTTCCGCCGCTGACACCGGGGATAATGTTGGCTATGCCCATTAATATCCCTTTGAAAACTAAAATCAGACTGTTCATTTTCTTAAGATCTCCTTTATTTTTTGTAATATTATTGTAACTTGAATTTGTAAGCAAACTACTGTATAATGATACTATAAATAATTTGATTTGTCAAAACATATTCTTTGGATAGAATGATTTTGAAGGTTTCCTTAATTGTTTTAAATTATAACTGTTCAGACGAATAATTCGTTAATGTCTGCTTTGCATACATCGCCGTTACACGATTTAACCGATGCTGAATGTTACAAAAACTTTAAGAATTATTAACCTTCAATATTTTGGGTTGACAACGGACGCCTTTTTGTGTATAATATATTTTGTAACAATTTAGAAACAATTTGGCATTAACTCCGCTAAGGGTTGGTTTTTAAAAAAATTACCCTAATAAACAGCGGTACTTTTATAACACGGAGGATAAAAATGACGCTTTTAAAAAACAAAGGAGTTTTGATTGTATCAACACTTCTTATGTCGGCTGCTTTCAGCACTGCGGTCTTTGCCTCTAACGTAGGTACGGTAACAAGAGACAGCATAAATATAAGGTCGGGAGACTCTACCGATTCACAGGTAATAGGCGTGACCAACACCGGCGACCAGTATGCTATTTTGGATGTTGAACCCGGCTGGGTGAAAATATCCTATCCCAATTCAGGTGAAGCATACATAGCAAGCCTTTATGTTAAGGTTTCGGAGGCTGACGCCAGTGTAACAGACCATGCGGTAAACGTTCGTACGGCTCCTACTACAGCCTCTGACGTTATAGGTCAGGCTAACGTAGGCGAAACAGTGACCGTAACGGGCAAAACTGAGGACGGAGCATGGTATAAAGTAAGCTATAACGGTCAGGACGCCTATATTTCGGCAGACTATTTGGGCGGAAGCTATTTATATCTCGTTCAGGCGGACAAGCAGACCGAGACAAAACAGGCTGAAACCAAAACGGCTGAAAACGTAATCAATCAGGTTATAGGCGAAATGGGCGGAGCAGCCGTTGAGGCTGAAGCCGCTGTTGAGGCTCCCAAGCTTACGGCTGAGGATATTCTTTTAACATTTCAGCCTGCAGAGAAAAATACATATGCTATTATAAATTCCCCCGGAGGGTTAAGACTCAGGTCGACCCCTTCAACGGATTCCAGCAACACTATCATATCGGTTCTCAGCGACGGCTACGCCGTAACTGTTCTTGAATCGGGCGAGGGTTGGCTTCATGTTTCCGACGATTACGGAAACGAAGGCTATATAAGCTCTGAATATGTTGAGCTTTATGTAGGTGAAAAGCCCGAAAACACAGGTCATACAGACTTTAATAAAGACGCTTTGACAGGTGATGCGGCTGAAATAGCAGAGTATGCTTTAGACTTTATAGGCACTCCCTATGTTTACGGCGGAACAGACCTTACCTCAGGTGTTGACTGCTCAGGCTTTGTTTACAGTGTTTATCAGCATTTCGGCATAACTCTTCAGAGAAACTCCGCAAGTATGTATTCTCAGGGCACTTATGTCAGCAAGGACGAGCTTCAGGCAGGCGACCTTGTTTTCTTCAACACAGGAGGAAACACCAATATTTCTCACGTTGGTATGTATTTGGGTGACGATATGTACATACATTCCAGCACATATTCAACAGGCGTAATTGTGGAAGACCTTTATGATGATTATTCTACATCAACATATGTGGGAGCAAAGAGAATTATAAATTGATCTGATATTGTACACATTAAGTCACCTTTATTTCACTCGTCTGAAATAAGGGTGACTTCTTTATATTCTGTCACATTTAAAACCACTGTAATATATGATATAAATAGTGAAAATATTCTGAAACGGAGGAAAATATGAAATTTATAGAAGAGCTGAGAGAAGGAGAAACTATAACCGAGCATTATCTCTGTAAGTCGAAAAAGCTTTTTAAGTCGAAGGCAGGCAAAAATTATTTGGCTTTAAAGCTTTATGACAAAACGGGTATGATTGACGGAAAAATTTGGGAAATAAACAGCCTTATTCAGGATTTTAACGAGGGCGATTTTGTAAAGATAGAGGCTTTTGTAGGCTCATATAACGGCGACCTTCAGCTTACAATTCGCAGACTGAGACGCTCCGAAAAAGGAGAGTATAACCCCAACGACTTTATTCCCTCAACAAAATACAGCATAGACGAAATGTTTGACGAGTTTAAGGGTTATATTAACGATATTAAGACCCCTTATTTCAGAGAGCTTTTGACAAATATTTTCATAAAAGACGAGGAAAGAGCAGCTGAGTTTAAGGTTCATTCAGCCGCAAAGCATATGCACCACTCCTATATGGGAGGCTTGCTTGAGCATACACTTTCGGTCACAAAGCTTTGCATGGCTTTTGCTGACAGATATAAAAGCTATGTAAACAGAGATTTGCTTATAACGGCGGCTATGCTTCACGATGTATGCAAAATTTACGAGCTTTCGGAGTTCCCCGAAAACGACTACACAGACAAGGGTCAGCTATTGGGGCATATCGTTATGTGCGCCGAGCTTGTAACAGAGGAAAGCCGAAAAATAAAGGACTTCCCCAAAGACGCAGAGCTGCTTTTGAAGCACTGTATACTTTCTCACCACGGCGAATTTGAGTTCGGCTCGCCTAAGCTGCCTTCCACCCTTGAAGCCTTTCTGCTTTACTGCGCCGACAACACAGAAGCAAAGGCAAATATGTTTATCGAAATGGCTGACAAAGACACCTCACAGGGTCAGTGGCTTGGCTTTAACAAAATTTTAGGCAGAAACATCCGCCGCTCGGAATTATAATTGAGGACAGACTATGAATTTCAAAAAAAATGACATCACAGAGCTTAAAATGACAGATTTGACAGTTGACGGAACGGGAATAGGCAAGGCTGAGGGCTTTGCCTTCTTTGTGCCCGACACTGCCCCCGGCGATCTTATAAGTATGAGGGTTTTGAAGCTTAAAAAAAGCTACGGCTACGGCAAAATCGAGAAAATCATAGAGCCGTCCCCTTGCCGTACAACTCCCCCCTGTTCAGTTTTTAACCGCTGCGGAGGCTGCTCCCTTCAGCATATGACCTACGAAGCCCAGCTTGAATTTAAACAAAATCTTGTTAAAAACACACTTATAAGGGTAGGGGGCTTGCCCGAAAGCACTGACTTTCGGCCTATTTTGGCTGCGGAAAATCCCTTTTACTACCGAAATAAGGGTCAATACCCGGTAGCTGAAATTGACGGAAAAGCCCAAACAGGCTTTTTTGCCCAAAGAAGCCACAGGCTCGTTCCCTTTGAAGAGGGCTGTCTCATAAATCAGCCTACTGACACAAAAATTATAAATGCGGTAATCAATTTTATGAATGAAAAGGGCATAAAGGCTTATAACGAGGAAACCGCAGAGGGAACAGTCCGCCACATTTTGGTCAGAACCGCCGTCAAAACAGGTGAGGTTATGGTCTGTATTGTTATAAACGCCGACGACCTTCCTCGAAAGGAAGAGCTATCCGCTGTTCTGCAAGGCTTCCCTTCTGTAACTACTGCCGTTTTAAACATAAACAAAAAGAAAACAAATGTAATTTTGGGGGCTGAAAACAAAGTTCTTTTCGGAAAGGGCTATATAACAGACTATATTTTTGATCTTAAATTCAAAATTTCGCCCCTTTCATTTTTTCAGGTGAACCCAAAGCAGACCGAAAAGCTTTATCAGGCGGTTTTGGATTTTGCTGACCTCAAGGGAAACGAAAACGTTTTTGACCTTTTCTGCGGAATAGGCACGATTTCACTTCTTTTGGCAGGAAAAGCCGGAAAGGTAACGGGCATAGAAATTTCGGAACAGGCAATTTCCGACGCTAAGGCTAATGCCGCCGCCAACAACATTTCAAACGCAGAGTTTTTTGCCGCTCCGGCTGAGGTTTTTGCTGTTAAACAGGCGGAAATCGCTAAGCCTGACCTTGTGGTTGTCGATCCTCCTCGAAAGGGCTGTGCCCCCGAGCTTCTTGACGCCCTTCTGAAGCTTTCCCCTGAGAAAATAATTTATGTATCCTGCAACCCCTCAACCCTTGCCAGAGACTTAACCCGCTTGACCCAAGCCTATTCGGTTTTGAAGGTTCAGCCTGTGGATATGTTCCCAAATACCCCTCATATAGAGACGGTTGTTCTTTTGTCCCAACAAAAAACTACTGAAATTAATTGATAAATTATTTGAATATTAAAAAGTCCCCAATGCCGAAAAAGATTTCTTCGGGAAATTGAAGCAAGCTTTCGGCAGAAAGGGGCTTTTTGTGTATAAAAAAGCCCTGAACCAAAATTCAAGGTTGACAGTCTCCCTTTTGCAACTTAATATATTATTGTGTTGCATTAAGAAAGCAATATGTAAATTAATG
>JAJQFU010000027.1 GCA_021200955.1 Clostridiales bacterium
AGGGCGGTTTTTACTTGCTTAAGATGTATATGATAAGCAATAAAATTGTAAGATATAATATTTGCTCACCCATATAATCACCCCCTTTCGGGGTACACAACCGCCCGCAGACTAAAAAAGCCTTACGTTTTCACTTATTCTCTTGTACAAAGTCTGTAATACCATATTTCTACACTATTTTCAATAATTATTTGTCAAAATCACCAAAACAAAATTAGAGGAAACTTTACTCAAAATCTTGACTTTAATTGGGAAAGGCGTTATAATAAAAATACAAGAGAAATCGTGAAAGCGGTTGTATCTCTATAATTTTCCGGTTACTATAACCGTCCTATTGGCAGATAGGGCGGTTAATCTTTTGCTATAATAATTATAAGTAATATTAAAATTAATATCAGCTCTAAATCACTCATAGCTTCACCTCCCCCCTATTATTATCTTTCTTTTCCTTAGATATGGGGGAGACACAACCGCCCGCAGGCTAAAAAAGCCTTACGTTTTCACTTATTCTCTTGTACTTAAATTATAATATCATAATTTTACGGTTTTTTCAATATTTTATAATATTTTTTCCGTACTGTTTTCTGAAATGTTATATTTGTATATGTGGGTGTTTTTATTATCCGGCTGAAGCTCTTCGGGCAAATAGGGCATATAATAAATTTCGCTGCGGCTTACGCAGAAATTCAGGGAAGAAATGTCGTAAACAGCTTCCGTTTTGCCTGTGGAAATATCGATTTTTTCAACATAGGAATTATTTTCATAATTGCTCAAATAAATATTCTCATCATCACAGCAAAAATTAAAGCAGTATAAGCCTTCGTAAATCTGTTGAGTTTCTTCCGAATTAAAGTCATATTTATACAGAGCGTTTGAATTGCTTTCGTATATAAGGCAGTCTTTGTTTGCGGATAAGGCAGCTGTACTTGCTTCTGAAAACATATCATTGCTTTTGGTGTTCAGGTCTATTTTGTAAATTCGATTTTCGTCGGCTGAGTTTGAATAAAAGACGCTGTTTTCCGACAGGGCTAAAGAAGCCGCTTCTATATTGCCGAGTTCGTCGGTTTCACCGCTGTTTCTGTTGTAAATCTTAAGGGTGTTGTCATTAAAGCCTAAGAAATAATTTTCGTCAAAGGCTTTAAGGCTGAAGCCTTCGGCAATTTTTTCGCTGCTTTGGTCGGCTAAAGAATATTTATATAAATCGCCCTTATTATTGCAGTAATAAATATAATCATCTTCAATAAAAAATTTGTCTGCTGCGCTTATATCCCTGTCAGAATCGCAGCCCGACAATATACAAGCTGTTAAAAGCAATATAACAATTAAAATCATCAATTTTTTCAAAATAAACCCTCCCTGATAAAATTATATGCTGCAAACTGCTTTCCAAAAGAAAAGCAAATGTATAAAGCTTAAGAATATAGCTAACGTGCCGGCATAATCGGGAAGTGTTTTTGCACCCTTAAAATATCTTTTTGCGAAAAAATTAAAAATAAGAATTGCAAGGGTAGGCAGAATATAGGCTTCAAGATGGAAGCGCGGGTTTATGAAGTAATAAGCTCTCTGCCACACTGTGAAAGGCAGAAAGTTAAAATATTTAACCAAACACAAAAGCTCAAAAGCAACGGATATATAACATACAAAATTAATTATTTTCTTCATTAAGTTTTCATCTGAGATAATATTATTTTTAAAAACGCCCTGTTTTGGCAGACAGAGCGTTTTATGAATTTATTGGTTTGTTAAGGAAGCGATGATTAATTCACCGAAGCAGATTTGACGCTGATTTTTTCTTGTGCGAGGAATTTATTCGCAGGCGTAGTCGACAGCCCTACGTCAAGAATACAATGACAAAGCACAAGGGAAAAACAGCGGTGAAGCTGCGATGAGTTAATTAATCAGCGATTCCTTAAATATCTGTAGAGAATGACCGCCGCTTCTTCATTGGTTAAGGCTTGCGAGCCGTTGAAGCAGTCATTTTGATTCCCTGTCATATAGCCTAAGCCGTAGGCTATGGCTGCCGCCGCCTTATATTCTTCGTCTATTTCGTCTTTAAAGCAGGAAACATCGAAAATATCCGGGTGGGTCAGAAGCTCGCCGAAGTCTTTATAATAAGCCAAAATTTCAGCCGCTTCATATCTCGTTAAGCTGCCGCTGTAAACCTTGTCATTGTTATAAAAACGCATTGAAACGCCGCCGTCCGTTTCCTTATAGCCAATGCGGAAGAAATCGAAAAAGTCTTCGGCGGAAATAGGCTCTTGGGGCTTAAATTCAGACCGTTCAAGATAATAGCCGTTGTTATACAGAAGATTAATAATATCCTCATATTTTGAGCCGCTTATGTCGGTATAGCCCTCAAATTCGGCTTTCTCTTCATAAATATCTCCGTTATAGGTTATGCGTGTGCCTGATTTATCGAGATAAACGCTGTTTAAGCCGAAAAGGTAAACTGCTTTTGCTCCGTCTGTTCCTTCGGGAATATAACAAAGCTCAGGGGCGCTTATTTCCGTCATAATTTCATAAGCCCTGTCAGTGCCTATAGCGTCGGACACAGAGGGGAAGGAATATTCAGTATTCCATGAAAAGGAGTAGCCTGTAAGTGCGCCGTCAGCACTGAAGTCTATTTCTATACCGTTAGCCGGAAATTTAGTTCCGTTTGCGGTTCTTATGTAACCAAAGGAATAGCCGTTAATTTTGCCTGTGAAGTTTTTGTTTTCGGCATATTCAAGCTCGGTTTCGCCGAAGGCTTCGCCTGCAAAGGCTTTGCCCAGTCTTTCGGCGGTTTTAAGCATAGTGTCATAATCGGCGGTATCTGTGCTGTTGCTGCCTAAAGCACGTTCATAAGCATAATAGTTATAATAATAAAGAATACAGCCTGTTTCTGCGTCAATTTTAAGATAAATGTCCGCTTCCGAATTATCTATGTAAATATTCCAATAGTATTTGTCACCTTCATAGCTTTTTGAAAGAGAGCTTAACATATTTGTTTTATCGGCAATATAAACCTCTTTTTCGAAAAGAGCCAAGGCTTCGTCGGCAGTTAAAAGCCCCTGTTTATCCTCTATAGAAGCTGTTTCGGCAGCTGAAAGCTTTGCCTCGCCGGAAGCTTCTTCTGCATCCGCTGTTTCGGCTAAGTCAAATGATGTAGAGCGTGACGCAATCAGATCATTTTCGGGCTCGTCTGCAATCTCTCCTGTTTCGGCGTCTACTCCGTATGGGCAGTTTTCAAGCCTGTATGCGGCATAAACTGTGTTTTCGTCATCGCCGTACTTTACATAATATTTTAGGCTTAAGTCGCTGTTTTCTTTATATACCGCAGCTGCTTCTTCGGGGGTAATAAAGCCCTCAGGGTCGGGAACCGTCAAAGCAAGAGACTTTTCCCGGGGTGCTGTGTAGCTTGTTATTTCGCCGGTATGCTTTGAAACATTGCAGTAAAAATCCGTGTCCAAAACGGAAATGTCATTTATTTCATATGTATAATAAATTGTGTATGTGGGATTGTAGGAATAGCTTCGGTTGTAAATATTTGAAAACTTTATGTTTTGAACATATTCAGCCGGAGCGGTTTTGTTTATGAAGGCTTGAGCAAAATCCTTTGCTTCTTCTTTGGTTACTGTGCCTAAGCCCTTATAATCCTCTTCGCTTTTGTAATAGGCTGAAATGTATTTGTTTTCGTTAATAGATACTGACAGGGTTTGATCTGTTTCGGTGTTTTTCCAGTCAAGGGTGTAAATTGTTTCGCCCCCGGCTGTTTCATAGGTGTAGTCAAAATCGTCAAATTCGTCGCCTATTGAAAAAGATTCCTTTGAATATAAAATAAGGTCTGAAACGTTGCTGTCTTCCGCCGCTGAAATAATCGGGCAGAAGCTTATAGATAAAACTCCCGCCAAAAACATTGAAATAACTCTTTTTTTCATAATAGTTTCCCCTCCTTGTCACCTCTCAGTCAGCTGCGCTGACAGCTCCCCTCAAGGGGAGCCTTAGCGGCGCACTGCACTCATAGGCACTTTTACGTTTTGGTGTACGTAAGTCAGCAAAAAAATCGAGCAAATCTGTAAGCCGGGTTCTGTCTTGGATAATCATCTGTCTGAGACTGCTGTTGCCGGCAGTCTTTAGCGAACCTTACCTGAAACGGGACGAGCAGCCCCCGACGGCAGGGCCGTCTGTTTCTTTTCGTTCTTGCTCCGAATGGGGTTTACAGAGCCCTTTTTGTTGCCAAAAAGGCGGTGAGCTCTTACCTCACCTTTCCACCCTTACCGCTTTAAGCGGCGGTTTATTTCTGTTGCACTTTCCTTAGAGTCGCCTCCACCGGACGTTATCCGGCATTCTGCTCTGCGGAGCCCGGACTTTCCTCACCCGTGTTAGGGGTGCGATTATCCGACCTACTCAATATTTTTGTCGCCTTAACACTTACAATTCTTTTATCCTCTATTTTTTGTGTTTCAAAACACCACCCGTCAAATTCAAAGCTGAAGCTTTCGGTTTTGTCTTCGGGGATATGACCCATTTTTGCTATAACATAGCCCCCCATAGTGTCAATATCGTCCTCGTCAAATTCCTCTGTTTCAAGTTCGTCGGCTACATCCTCAAGAAGAGCCTTTCCGTCTATAATAAATGTGTTGTCGTCTTCCTTTAAAATTGCGGGAGTTTCGTCAACGTCATATTCGTCCAAAATTTCTCCCATAATTTCTTCAACAATGTCCTCCATTGTTACTATGCCCAAAGTTCCGCCGTATTCATCAACAACTATGGCAAGATGAATTTTCGACTTCTGCATTTCCTCAAAAATCTCGGCAACCTTCTTATTTGTGGGCACGTAAAATGTAGGCTTAAGAAGCCTTTTTATGTTAAAACGTGATCTTGAAGTTCTTCTTATATAATAGCGGCTGAAGTCCTTAGTGTTTAAGATACCTATAATGTTGTCGATAGTGCCTTCATAAACAGGTATTCTTGTGTATTTTTTATATAAAACAACCTTTTTGATGTCATCAAGGGTACAGTCTGAGGGCAGAGCCACAAGATTTTTTCTGTGGGTGAAAATATCCTCTGCGGTGGTATCGTCAAGAGCGAAAACGTTTTCAATCATTTCACGCTCGTCCTCGTCGATTGTGCCTGTTTCCTCACCTGTTGTCAAAAGCTGCTGAATTTCGTCCTGAGTGTCCTCTTCTATTTCGAAATCGTCAGGGTCAAAGTCATATTTCGAAACCTTAAGGCTGAAGGCTGAAATAAGCTTAACCAAGGGGAAAAGCACAAAGGCGGTCAGCTTAAGAATAATTCCGAAGGTGACAATATACCAAACGGGGTTTTTGGCGGCTATGTTTCGGGGGATAGTTCCCCCCAGAAGTGTAAAAACAAAGGCAAGCACCAAAATAACCACTATAAATGCCAAATATCCCCAAACAGTCAGCCCCTCGGGGGTATAAAACACACCTCTGTTTAAGGCAAAAAGTATAACGAGCTTTGAATAAGCCATCATACCCGAAAAAAGAAGTATGATTACGCTCATAAGGCTTGCGGCTGAAATATAAAGGTTTGACTTGGCTTTATAGTCCTCAAGTTTTTTCTCCATTTTGGGGTCGTCAATATCATAGGCAAGTCTGCCGTTTTCGAAAAAGCTTAAGGACGATGAAACTGTTTTTATAATAAATCTGTAAACTATCAGCAGTATTATAATTATGTAGTGCATTAATGAAAATCCTCCTATATGGCTATAATACTACACTTTTGTCTCGAATGCAAGCAATTTTAATATTATAGAAAGAAAAAATATTTATAATAGTGTTTCTTTGGCTCTTGCAATAAGTGAAAAAAAGTTATATTATTAATGTATAAAAGAAAAATTTTTCGGAGTTGTTGCTTATGAAAATGCAGAAGCTTTTAAGCTATATGAGAAGAGCCGTAGACGAATATAAAATGATAGATGAGGGGGATAAAATCTGCGTAGGTGTTTCCGGCGGAAAGGACTCCCTTGCACTTTTAGCCGGGCTTAAAAACCTTTCTATATTTTACCCCAATAAATTTGAGGTTTTCGGTGTATGCGTTGATTTGGGCTTGGGTATGGATTTTTCACCCTTGGAGGAATATGCCGAAAGGATCGGAGTGGATCTTGTTATCAAAAGGACGGACATAGGGGAGATTATATTTAATGAAAGAAAAGAGAAAAACCCCTGTTCTCTCTGTTCTAAAATGAGGAAGGGTTCTCTTCACGATGCGGCAGTTGAAATGGGAGCAAACAAGGTGGCTTTGGGTCACAACCGAGACGATGTTTTAGAGACATTTTTTATGAGCCTTTTTTATGAGGGCAGGCTTCATACATTTTCGCCTGTTACATATTTGTCACGAAAAGACATTGTTTCTATCAGACCTTTGATTTATGCTCCCGAATGCGATGTTAAGGGCTTTGCAAATTTATATTCACTGCCTGTGGTTAAAAATCTCTGCCCCAATGACGGAAACTCAAAAAGAGAAGCTATGAAAAGCTTTGTTAAGGAACAGAAGCTTATTTATGACCGCTTTGAAGAAAAGACCTTAGGGGCTATAAAGCGTGCCGGTATAGACGGATGGTGATTTTATGGAATATTATAAGGAAGAGGAAATCAAAAACATAGAAAAGGCTAGAGACATTTATGATGAGCTGCCTAAGTTCTGTTCGGGGTTTTTCAGATATATAGGCGAAACAACCTCTGCAAGAACCCGCTTGGGCTATGCCAGAGACTTAAGGGTCTTTTTCAATTTTCTAAAGGAAAGAAACCCGGACTTTAAGAAAAAGGAAATAAGAGATATTACCGCAGAGGATATGAACAGGCTGACAGCCGACGATTTAGAGGAATTTCTTGAATATTTAAGCTATTACAAGCAGAATGACAAGGAGAGGTTTAACGGCGAAAAGGGCAAAAGCCGAAAGCTTTCGGCTGTGAGACGGCTTCTTTCATATATGTATAAAAAAAGGCTTATTTCGGGAAACCCCGGAGAACTGGTTGACACGCCCAAAATACACCTTAAAAGCATTTTGACATTGGAGCCTGACGAGGTGTCAAGGCTTTTAGACATAGTCAAAAGCGGAGAGGGATTAAGCCCCAAGGAAAAGCAGTTTCACAATTTAATTGCCGCCCGTGACACCGCTATTATAACCCTTCTTTTGGGTACAGGGCTTCGTGTTTCGGAATGTGTGGGAATTGACATAAGCGATATTGATTTCGGCACAAACGGAATTATGATAACGAGGAAAGGCGGAAACAAGGTTATAATATATTTTGGTGAGGAGGTTGAAGCGGCGTTATACGCCTATTTGGCTGAAAGGGAGGAAATTACTCCTCTGCCGGGAAGTGAAAACGCTCTTTTTCTTTCAATTCAGAAGAAAAGAATAGGTGTAAGGGCTGTTCAGAAGCTTGTTAAGAAATATTCAGAAATGGTCACAACTCTTAAAAAAATCACTCCCCACAAGCTTCGTTCAACCTACGGAACAGCCCTTTACAGAGAGACGGGAGACATTTATCTTGTGGCTGATGTTTTGGGTCACAGCGACGTAAATACCACAAAAAAGCACTACGCAAAGCTTTCCGATGAAAACCGCAGACACGCAGCCAACGCCGTAAAGCTGGGAAGAGACGAAAGTTAAGAGACTCGAAAGAAAGCTTTAAGAAAAATTAATAATTGCGAAATTGTTACGAAATAGTTACAAAAAATCTACAAATTGGTTACGATTAGTGGTATAATATCAATATGTAGATTTTTTAATTTGCCAAAAAACTAAATAAGGGCTTTAAAATTATGATTATAGTGCGTTTTTTAAAAATCGCCAAAAATTTTGGGGCTTGAATTATCCGCAGATTTATATTACAATCTTATTACAGGTGGAGGAAAGTGGTTTAAAGTGGTTTTCAAACCCCGTTTTCTCCCGATAATGATGATTTGGCTTAATGAAAAGCGGTGATTTCTATGTTTATGGGCGAATATCTGCACTCGGCTGATAAGAAAAACCGAATAATTATCCCTGCTAAGTTTCGTGAAGAGCTGGGCGACAGCTTTGTTATGACACGGGGCTATGACGGATGCCTTTATCTCTTTACTTATGAGGGCTATGAAAGCTTCATTAAAGAGAACGGCGGAGCTTTGTCTGTAAACAACCCCAACGCCAGAAAGTTTATGAGGTTTTTCGCTTCAACCCCCTGCGAAGCCGACGCAAACGGCAGAGTGGTTATTCCCGAAAGCCTGAGAAATCACGCTAAAATAGAGAAGGACGTTATTTCCGTAGGACTTAACGATCATATAGAAATTTGGGACAAGGCTTCTTGGGAAGCCTATACACAGGCTGAAGACTTTATGGGCAATGAATTTGCCGAAGGGCTGATATAATGGAGTTTAAGCATATATCCGTTTTGGCGGAAGAGGTTATAAAGGGGCTTAACATAAAGCCCGGTTCTCTTTATATAGACGGCACCTTAGGGGGCGGAGGTCACAGCCTTAAGATACTTGAAGCCGGAGGAAGGCTTTTGGCAGTTGACAGAGACGAAGAGGCTTTGGCGGCGGCCGGTGAAAGACTTTCTTCCTATAATAATAAAACCCTTGTTCACGGAAACTTTAAAGACATAAAGCAAATTCTTTCGGAGCAGGGCGAACCGGGAGCCGACGGCATACTTTTGGATTTGGGTGTTTCATCATATCAGCTTGACAACGGCGGCAGAGGCTTTTCATATAACTATGACGCGCCTTTGGATATGAGAATGGACAGAACCGACAGCTTAACAGCCTACGATGTTGTAAACGGCTACTCTGAGGAAGAGCTTTTCAGAGTAATCAGAGACTACGGTGAAGAACGGTGGGCAAAGAGAATAGCTTCCTTCATTATTAATGAAAGAAAATTATCCCCTATAAAGACAACCTTCGAGCTTAACACCGTTATAAAAAAGGCAATACCCAAGGCTGCCCGACAGGACGGGGGGCACCCCTCTAAGAGAACCTTTCAGGCAATAAGAATAGAAGTAAACAATGAGCTAAATATTTTGGAAAAAGCCGTTGAAGATATGGCTGATGTTTTAAACCCGGGAGGAAGGCTTTGCATAATAAACTTCCACTCTCTTGAGGACAGAATCGTTAAAACAACGTTTAAGAGGTTAAATAACCCCTGTACCTGCCCCAGAGAATTTCCCGTTTGTGTATGCGGCAAAAAGCCCGTAATAAAGATAATTACAAAAAAGCCCGTAACAGCAGGTGAAGACGAGCTTAAAGACAATAACAGAGCCCACAGCGCAAAACTCAGAATAGCCGAGAAAATTTAATTTTCCCTTTGGCTTGCGCTGTAAGGAGTTGAATATACATGGCAGAAAGAAGATCACGCAGAAGCGGTTCATACCGTACTTACGGAGGATATTCCTCATATAATTACGGAAGCACCGCAAGAGCGTATACTCCGAGAATAACCGAGAAAAAGAAAACGCCGGAAGTTCCCGAGACTATAAAAATAGATGAATACGGCACCGCCCACAGAATAGCCTTAATTTCGGTTATGCTGCTGCTGGCGGTTTTGGCGATTACTTTTTTGTGTCTTTACGGCTATAACTATAAGCTTTCAACGGAGATAGCTTCTCTTCAGAGTGAGCTTAACGAGCTTAAGGAAGACAACTATTATCTGGAGTCTGAGTTTGACAATAACCTTAATTTGGATTACATAGAAGAGGTTGCTCTCACAAGACTGGGTATGCAGAAGCCCTCAAGCTATCAGATTAAATACATAAACGTACCCAAGCAGAGCTACACAGTTATTTACAACACCGACGAAAGTGCAGACAGCTTTTTTTCACACTTAAAGGATCTTGATTTTAAAGGCGCTTTTCAGGTGATTTTGGGGTATTAAGGGAGGGATTTTATGCCGAGAACATCGACTACATCTTCAAACAGAAAAAAGAGAATACCCAAAAACTTTTATAAAGGCAGATTAAAGCTTATTTTCGTTATATTCATATTCTGCCTTTCTTTTGTAGGCTTTTTCAGGGTATTTACCATAATTTATTTTCATGGTTCGGAATATGAGGCTAAGGCTATAAACAATCAGGTCAGCCGTATTCAGGACAAGGTTATAAACGCCAACAGGGGCAATATTTACGACAGAAACAACCAGCCCCTTGCAGTCAGCAACACCGTTTACTCCGTAATTTTGGACGTAAGAGTTCTGGCGGATCAGAAAACAGAGGTTCAGGAGGAAACTCTGACAGGGCTTTCCTCGGCTTTGGAAATGCCCTATGATGAGCTTAAGGAATATCTTTCAAAAGGCTCCGACGGGGCTTTGAAATATGACACAAACTGGCAGATTATTGCCAAACAAGTCCCCTATGACACAGGGAAGGCTATTGACGAAATGGGGCTTTCCTGCGTTTATCTCGAAGAGGACACTCAGAGAACCTACCCAAACGATAAGCTTGCTTCACAGCTTATAGGCTTTATAAGAGGCGACACAAAGTGGGGGCTTGAAGCCTATTATGACGATGAAATGACAGGTACACCGGGCAGAGTTTTCAGAACATACGAAGCGGACGACTCTATCACCACAAGAAGAGAAGAGCCTATCAGGGGAAACAGCCTTGTGACCACTCTTGACATAACAATTCAGCAGTACGCCGAAAACATAGCTAAAACAGCCTATAATGAATATGAAGCCCAGAACACATCCGTTCTTGTTATGAACCCCACAACGGGAGAGGTTTTGGCTATGGCGGCTTATCCCTCGTTCAGCTTAAACGATCCTATGCAGATAACCCAGCTTGAGGATGATGAGTTTAAAACACAGTGGGACACTGTTATGACGGACGAGGAAAAAAGCGAAGCCTGCAACCTTGCATGGAAAAACTATAATATAACATCTACCTTTGAACCGGGCTCAATTATGAAGCCCTTGGTTGTTGCCTCCGCTTTGGAGTCGGGAGCAATCACCAAAAATGACAGCTTTTTCTGCGGCGGTTCAAAAATCGTTGCGGATTATGAAATAAAGTGCCACAATATTTACGGTCATGGAACACAGACTATAGCCGAGGTTTTGGCTCACTCATGCAACGTAGGTATGATGGATATTGCCTACGCTATGGGCAGCGACAGCTTTTATGACTTCTTTAAGGACTGGGGCTTCGGTGAAATTACGGGAATTGATTTGCCCAACGAAGCAAGTGCGGCGGCTCTTATAAACTCAAGAGACGAAATGCACATTACGGAGCTTGCTACATATTCATTCGGTCAGGGCTTTAACTGCACCCCTGTTCAAATTCTTTCGGCGTTCTCGGCGGTTATAAACGGGGGCAACCTTATGAAGCCCTATGTTGTAAGCCAGATTTTGGACTCGTCGGGAAATGTTATTAAGGAGACAGAGCCTACTGTTGTAAGGCGTGTTATTTCAGAGGACACCTCCGACTGGATGAGAGAAAACCTTCAAAGCGTTTTGGAGGGTGACGGAACAGGCGTTAAAGCAAGAGTTGACGGATATGCAATCGGCGGTAAAACAGGTACTGCGGAGCAGGGCGCAAGAGACGGCACTCAGTGGGTCTGCGACTTTATTGCTTATCTGCCTATTGATGACCCTCAGCTTATATGTATGGTAACAATCGACAGATCGGTTATGGGCGACGGAGCATCTCCCGCACCTCAGATGAAGGAGCTTTTAATCGACCTTATTAATACATACAACATCTCCCCGGCGGACGAAAACGCAGACTTTGAAAAGATTGTTGACACAGGGGAAATCACATTAGACGACTACACAGGCTACAGCCTTGAAAACGCCATTTCACAGCTTAACAGTCTCGGTATTGACTATGAGCTTGTGGGCGACAGCGGCGACACTATTTTAAGACAGTTCCCCGAAGGGGGCTCTTCAATAGATAAGACAACAAAGGTTCTTTTGTATATAACTATTGGCGACAGCAATTCAACCTTGGAAGCCGTTCCCGACCTGACGGGTCTGACGGCGGAACAGGCGGCTCAGGCGCTTTCGGCATACGGCTTTGATCTTGTTATAGAAAACACCAACGCCGACTTTGACGAGGGAAGCTCTTCTGTTTCATCGGCTGTAACATCGACGGACGGCGAAAGCTCCGATACCCTGACGGAGACTACCACCGAAGCTGTTGATTCTAAGGAAGAGGGGGTTAAGACGGTTTATAAACAGTCACCCTCTGCCGGAACTAAAGTTCCCTCAGGCACAACGGTTAAGGTTAAGCTAAGTTAAAACAACATTATCACAGACATATACCTTACGGCATTTTCATATACTTTATATTATATGCCGTAAGGAGGAAAGCCTGTGTTCAGATCACCTGTGTGGGAAAAAAGGCGGCTGTTTTTCGGCTTCTGTGTTTATGAGATTTTGCTTGTGCTTCTTTTGGGAAGAGTGTTTTACATACAGTTTTTTCAGGGCGAACACCTTCAAAGCCTTGCCTATGAACAGCAGACAAGAGACCGCCTTATAAAGGCAAAAAGGGGCATTATTACCGACAGAAACGGCACTCCCCTGGCAGAAAACGAAACAGCCTATTCAATAAGCGTTGTTCATTCTCAAATAACAGATTATGAAGGTACTGCAAAGGCTCTTTCGGAAGCCTTAGACCTTGACTATGACGAGGTATTAAAGAAGGTCAATAAAAGAGTTGCCCTTGAAAGAATTGTGACCAAAGCAGACCCTGAAGCGGCTGAGAAAATAAGAGGTCTTGAGCTTAAGGGAGTGGCGGTAGACGAGGACGTTAAAAGGGTATACCCTTATAACAGCCTTGCAAGCCGTGTTATAGGCTTTGTGGGTAAGGACAATCAGGGCATTATAGGGCTTGAAGCCAAATATGACGCATATCTTAAGGGTGAACAGGGCAAAATATTAACCGAAACAGATGCAAGGGGTGTTGAGCTTAATTTCAGCAAAAAGACCAGAAACGCCCCGGACGATGGAAAAACACTGGTTACAACAATAGATATAAACATTCAGAAATACGCTGAAGAGCTTATTTCAAACGCAGTGGAGGCTAAGGGGGCAAAAAAAGGCGCAGTCATTGTTATGAACCCTCAAAACGGCGAAATTTACGCAATGGCAAGCAAGCCTGATTTTGACCTAAATGAGCCTTTCACAATAAACGATGAAAGTCTTTTGTCTCAGTGGAGCAGCCTTTCATCGGAAGAAAGAAACAATTATTTAAACGCCATGTGGCGGAACTTTAATATAAACGATACCTATGAACCGGGGTCAACCTTTAAAATTGTTACCTCTTCCGCAGGGCTTGAAGAGGGGGTTGTTAAGCCCGACGACACTTTTAACTGCGGAGGCGGAAGAGAGGTAGGCGGCAGATATATAAAATGCTGGCGTTCTCCCCGAAGCCACGGAACTGAAACCTTTGTCGAAGGGGTTCAAAACAGCTGCAACCCTGTTTTTATGGATGTGGCCGCAAGGCTGGGTTCCGATAAGTTCTACGAATATATGCTTAAATTCGGCTTTGACAAAAAAACAGGAATTGACCTTCCCGGTGAAGCAGTGGGTATTATGCACAAGAAAGAAAACATAGGGCCTGTGGAGCTTGCCACAATGAGCTTCGGTCAGACCTTTCAGATTACCCCTCTGCAGCTATTAAGGGCGGCTTCTTCCGTTATAAACGGCGGCAGACTTATAACCCCTCACGTAGGCAAAGAGGTTTTAAACACAGACGGAAGTCTTTTTCAGGCTTTGGACTTCTCCTCGGAGGAAAGGAGCATTTCAAAGGAAACCTCCGACACTATGAGAGAAATTTTGGAGTCTGTGGTATATTCGGGAACAGGCAACAAGGCATATATTCCCGGCTACAGAATAGGGGGCAAAACCGCCACAAGTGAGAAGCTGCCAAGAGGCAGCGGAAAATACATAGCTTCTTTTATGGCTTTTGCTCCGGCAGAAAACCCTCAGGTTATAGCTCTTGTTTTAATAGACGAACCCCAGGGGGTATATTACGGCGGTCAGGTAACAGGCCCCGTAATGAAGGATCTTCTGTCAATGGTTCTGCCATACGTAGGAATTAAAGCAGAATATAATGAAGAGGAGCTTTCAAACGCCGACATAGCCCCCTATACCTTAGAGGATTATAAAGGGCTTAAGGCAAGTGAGGTCAAAGCAGAGCTTCAAAAAGTCGGTATGGAAGCCGTAGTTGTAGGAGACGGAGACACAATAACAGGTCAATTTCCCCAAGCGGGTGAAAAAATATATAAAAGCAGTAAAATAATACTTTATGTATAGAAACATAATAAATGAAACGGAGGGATAGCTGTGATATTAGCCGATGTACTCAAAAATCTTGAATATGAAGTTATTTCGGGCAGTGAAAATGTGGATATAAAGGGGCTTACCATAGATTCGAGACAGGTTAAGCCGGGCTTTCTTTTTGTGGCTATAGAGGGGTTTGTTGTTGACGGACACAGGTTCATACCTTCAGCTGTTGCCTCAGGGGCAAAGGCTGTTATTCTTACAAGAATGCCCTCTGAGCTTTCCGAAGGGGTCTGCTACATAAGAGTTAAAAACCCCCGTTTTGTTTTGGGCTACTGCGCTAAAAACTTCTACCATAACCCCGGCAGGGATCTTAAAATTGTGGGCGTAACAGGCACAAACGGCAAAACCTCAACCACCTATTTCCTTGAAGAAATCTTTAAGGAATACGGCAAGAAAACAGGGGTTATAGGCACTGTTGAAATCCGTGCGGACGGAAAGAAGCTTGACTATCATCTGCCCACAAGCACAACCCCCGACGCTATCGACTTAAACGAAATTTTATGCGATATGAGGGATATGGGGGTTACAAACGTAGCTATGGAGGTCAGCTCTCACGCCTTACAGCTTTACAGAGTTGACGGAGTTGAATTTGAAGTAGGCATATTCACCAATTTAACACAGGATCACCTTGATCTTCACGGCACTATGGAAAATTATATGAAAGCCAAGGCAAGGCTTTTCAAAATGTGCCGTAAAGGCGTTCTTAACGCGGACGACAGCTACTGCGGAAGAATTAAGGAGCTTGCAAGGTGCAGAATTATGACCTACGGCATAGAAAACGACTGCGACATTAAGGCAGTAAATATTAAATATATGCCTGACCACGTAAATTTTGATATAGAATACTCAGGCAAGACCTATCCTGTAAGCTTTGCCGTTCCCGGCAGATTTTCTGTCTATAATGCTTTGGCGGCTGTCGGCGGAGCTTTGGCTGCCGGCGTGCCTATGGAAGTAATTGTTACCGCTTTGGGCAATATAAAGGGCGTTCCCGGAAGAATACAAAACATTGCGGTAGGAAGAGGCTTCAATGTGTTTATAGATTATGCCCATACCCCCGACGGAGTTTTGAATATTATTAACGCCGTAAGAGAGTTTACAAAGGGCAGAATTATAACCGTTTTCGGCTGCGGCGGAGACAGAGACAAAAAGAAGCGCCCCATAATGGGCGAAATTTCAGCCAAGCTTTCGGATTATTCTATTGTTACCTCAGACAACCCCAGAAGCGAAGAGCCTGAGGACATTATAAAGGATATTTTGGTTGGGGTTGAACCCGTTACCGATAAATTCGAGGTTTTGGTTTCAAGAAAGGATGCTATTTACAGGGCAATCGAGCTTGCTCAGGACGGCGACTCGGTTATTATAGCCGGTAAGGGTCATGAGGACTATGAAATCTTCAAGGACAAAACAATTCACTTTGACGATGCAGAGGTTGCCGAACAGGCACTTGAAGAAATAAAGAAGTAAGGAATATAACTATGAAAAGCATAACTTTAAAAGAGGTTGAAAAAGCCTGCGGAGGCAGATTGATAGGAGCCGACAGGGCAATAAGCGGCGTTTCCACAGACACAAGAACAGTAGGCGAGGGAGATTTGTTTTTTGCCATAAAGGGCGAAAGATTTGACGGTCATAACTTTATAGGCTCACTTCCCGAAAAGAAGGCTGAGGCTTTTGTTTCTCAGGAAGAGGTTGAATCCGACCTTCCCTATGTTTTGGTGGATGACACTCTTAAGGCTTTGGGTGACTTGGCGGCATATTACAGAGGTCTTTTTGACATTCCCGTTGTGGGAATTACGGGAAGCGTAGGCAAAACCACAACCAAGGATATGATAGCTTCTGTTTTGTCGGCAAAGTTCAACACCGTTAAAACAGACAAAAACTTTAACAATCACATCGGCTTGCCTATGACGGTTTTCAAAACCGAAGAGACGACAGAAGCCCTTGTTTTGGAAATGGGTATGAACCATTTCGGCGAAATCTCTTATTTGGGAAAAATCGCAAAGCCCGACATAGCCGTAATAACGAACTCCGGAGTATCCCACATTGAATATTTGGGCAGCAGAGAGGGCATTTTAAAAGCCAAGTGTGAGATTTTCGAAAGCCTGAAGCCTAACGGCAAAAAGGTTTTAAACGGCGACTGTGATATGTTAAACACATTAAGAGAAGCCCATCCTGATGCTTTGTTTTACGGCTTTGACCCCAAGAAGGACTTGGTTTTTGCGGAGGATATAGAATATTTATCTCTTGAAAAAACCAAATTTACGGCAGTAATCGAAGGCGAAAAAATACCCGTGGAGCTTAAAACCTCCGGCAGACATATGGTTTTGAATGCTCTTGCGGCTATGACCTGCGGAAAGCTTTTGGGGCTTTCTCCACAGGAAATCAAAAAGGGCATAGAAGGCTTTGTGTCTCCCGATAAAAGAATGAATATAATTCATACCGAAAAATATACTCTTATAGACGATACCTATAACGCAAACCCCCAGTCTGTAAAAGCCGGAATTTCCGCAATTGCACCCTTAGAGGGCAGAAAAGCCGTTATTTTGGGGGAAATGCTTGAACTTGGCGAAGGCTCACCGGACTATCACAGAGAGGTGGGAGAATACGCCGCAAAAGAGGGTATTGATACCGTTGTAGGCATAGGAAACGAAAATGTTTTAAAGCTTACCTTGGGGGCGTCCTTCGGAGGGGCTAAAAAGGTATTCTACTACGAAACAAAGGAAGAATTTTATAACAATATAAAGAAAATTCTTAAGAGAAACGATACTGTTTTAATTAAAGCCTCAAGAGGGGCAAGGTTTGAAGAAATAACCGAAAAATTGAGGAAAATGTGATTTTAGGTGTAAGGAGATAAACCTATGGATGAAAAAATGACCGCTGCGGTCTATTCAATACTTATTTCTTTTGTTTTTAATGTAATATTGTGTCCCGTTGTTATACCACTGCTTCGCAGACTGAAATTCGGTCAGAATGTCAGAGACGACGGCCCCGAAACACACCTTGTTAAAGCAGGAACTCCCACTATGGGGGGCATAATGATTCTTTTAAGCCTTCTTCTTTCGTCGCTGTTTTTCATTAAGGGAAACTCCGACGGAGTTATAGTTCTTTTTATGACTCTGGGCTACGGAATTATAGGCTTTATAGATGACTATATTAAGGTGGTTAAAAAGCGTTCTTTGGGGCTCAGGGCTTGGCAGAAAATAGTCCTTCAGCTTGTAGTTACGGGAATATTCATTTATTACATATATAATTACACAGATATAGGAACAGCGGTTTACGTTCCATTTATGAAGGGCTTCGAAATCGATTTGGGAGTTTTGTTTATACCCTTTGTAATTTTTGCGGTTTTGGGAACTGTCAACGCCGTTAATTTAACAGACGGTCTTGACGGGCTGGCAAGCGGAGTAACTGTGTTGGTTACACTGTTTTTTATGTTTGCGGCGTTAAAGCTTTCAAGCGGTGTTCTGCCTATTGCCGGGGCTGCGGCAGGCTCACTTTTGGGCTTTCTTCTGTTTAATTCCTACCCGGCTAAGGTCTTTATGGGCGATACGGGCTCACTTGCTTTAGGGGGCTTTTTGGCGGCTGTTGCCGTACTTTTTAAGATGCCTTTGTTTTTGATTGTTGTGGGCATAATTTATGTTTTGGAAGCCCTTTCCGTTATTTTACAGGTCGGCTATTTTAAGCTGACCCACGGAAAGAGAATTTTCAAAATGGCGCCCCTTCACCACCACTTTGAAAAATGCGGCTGGAACGAAACAAAAGTCGTTGCGGTATTTTATATAATAACTTCAATTGCCGTTTTGGTGGGCTTTTTGGCGGCTGACGGTATTTTCTGACGGAGGCGGGTTATGACAAATTATAAGGATAAAAAGGTGTTGGTCTGCGGCTGCGCAAGAAGCGGCATATCCGCCGCAAAGCTTTTGGTTAAAAAAGGAGCAGATGTAACCCTTCAGGATAAAAAGACGGAAAAGGAACTTAACTTAAACACAGATGAGCTTAAGGGAATAACTCTCTTTTTGGGCGAGAACCCCGACGATATTATAACAGGCTTTGACCTTGTGGTTTTAAGCCCCGGTATTCCTGCTAATCTTCCCTTTATTTTAAAGGCTAAGGAAGCGGGCATTGAGGTAATTTCGGAAATTGAGCTTGCCTATACGCTTTGCGAAGCCCCTGTTGCTGCAATAACGGGTACAAACGGCAAAACAACAACAACAGCCCTTACAGGCGAGATTTTCTCTAAGAAATATAAAACAGAAACAGTAGGCAACATAGGCGTGCCCTTTTCAGAAAAGGTTTTGAATTTAGGGGCAAACGACAGAGCGGTAATCGAAAACTCAAGCTTTCAGCTTGAAAACATAAAGACATATAAGCCCGTTTGTGCCGCTGTTTTAAACATAACCCCCGACCATTTGGACAGACACGGAACTGTTGAAAACTACACAAGGGCTAAGGAAAACGTTTTCAAGAATATGACTGAGGATAACTTCCTTATTCTTAATGCCGAGGACGAAGCAACCCTTAAAATGGCTGAAAAGACAAAGGCGAAGGTTTATTTCTTTTCTTCCGAAAAGAAGGTTGAGGGCGTTTGGTCTGATGAAAAAAGCATTTACGTTAATATGTTGGGCTTATCCGAGAAGCTCATTGACATTGACGAAATGAATATTTTGGGCAAGCACAATGTTGAAAACGCTATGGCGGCTGCGGCTTTGGGGCTTTGCGGCGGCGTTGAAATAGATTTAATAAGACAGACCTTAAGAGAGTTTAAGGATGTCGAACACAGAATAGAATTTGTTGTTACTAAAAAAGGCGTAGACTATTATAACGACAGCAAGGGAACAAACCCCGACGCGGCAATTAAAGCGGTTTACGCTATGAAAAAGCCCATTTGCCTTATAGGCGGCGGCTATGACAAACACTCGGATTATGCCGAATGGGTAGCCACATTTAAGGGCAGAGTAAAATATTTGGCGCTTATAGGGGCGGTTAAGCTTGACATTAAAGCGGAATGCGACAGACAGGGCTTTTCAGACTATGAGCTTTTCGATACCTTTGAAGAAGCCGTTTCAGCCTGTGAAAACAAGGCGGAGGAGGGAGACTGCGTTCTTTTGTCACCTGCCTGCGCAAGCTGGGATATGTTTAAAAGCTATGAGCAGAGAGGAGAAATCTTCAAAGACTTAGTCAGGAGTTGAATAATTTGGCAGACACAACCTTAACAAGACGGAGAACCGCAGGAACAGCATCGGGAACGTCATCAAGAGCTTCAAAATCGAATAATGATCAAAAGGGCGAGAGACTTATAATAGGCTCGGTGGATTTTATAATTCTGTTTGTAGTACTTCTTCTTGTTATAATAGGTACTATTATGATTTTCTCCGCCAGCTATTATTCAGCCGGAAACAATGAAGCTTTTAACTATGACATTTATTATTTTTTGAAAAAGCATTTGACCTATCTTGCCGTAGGTATGATTGCTATGATTATTCTTGCAAACTATAATTATAAGGGGCTTAAGCCCTTTTTGCCTATAGCTTACGGGGCTTCTCTTGTGTTTTTGGTGCTTGTTTTGATTTTCGGTACGGAAATAAACGGCGCAAAAAGGTGGCTTTGGTTTTTTCAGCCCTCTGAGGTTGCAAAGCTTGCCCTTATACTTTTTCTGTCAAGCTATATAGATGAAAACAAAAACATTTTGACAACGCCGAAGGGCTTTGTAAGATGTATTGCTATAGTGTGCGTTCCCACAGGCTTAATAGCTATAGAAAACCTTTCAACGGCTATAGTTACCTTTGCCATTGGTATGGGTATTTTGTTTATAGGTACGCCCAACAAGAGATTTTTCCTGCCCTTTATTCCTTTGGGGGGCTTGGGGCTTTTGGCAGGTATTGCCCTTGCGTCATTCAGACTTGAAAGAATAAAGGCGTGGCTTAACCCCTTTGACTACGCCCAGGACACAGGCTATCAGGCTGTTCAGTCATTTTACGCCATAGCCTCCGGCGGCTTTTTGGGGCTGGGCTTAGGTCACAGCCGGCAGAAGCTGGGGTATATTCCCGAAGCCCACAACGACATTATTTTCTCGATTTTGTGTGAGGAGCTTGGTTTTTTCGGAGCCGCAATTGTTATAATACTTTTTATGATACTTATTTGGAGAGTTATAAGAGTTTCAATGCTTGCGGATACGGAGTTCGGGGTGCTTACAGCTGGGGGAATTATTATTATGATAGGTATTCAGGTAATAATGAACATAGCCGTTGTTACGAATACTATGCCCAATACGGGTATTCCCCTTCCTTTTATAAGCTACGGCGGAACATCTCTTATAATAATGCTTATATCTATGGGAATAGTTCTCAATATTTCTAAATTTCAAAAAGTATAGGCTTGACGGTTTAGTTTTTGTAGGCTATAATAAATTATGTAAAAAAATAATTGCATTTTAGATAATTGCATTTGAAAATCAGAAACGGAGTGAATAAAATGATTTTAAGTTTACTTAGCGGCAGCCTTAACGGAAGTCTTGCCGGTGCTGCCGAAGCGGCTACACAGGCAGCAGAAGCCGCCACAACAGCAAGCGGTCAGGCTGCTCAGAGCTCAGGCGGCTTCGGCCCTATGTTTTGGATTATTTATATCGTAGGTCTTTGCCTTCTCTTCTATTTCTTTGCCATAAGACCCAACAAGAAGAGAGAAGCCGAAAGACAGGCTGTTAAAGAAAGCATTAAGTTAGGCGACTGGGTTGTTACAACAGGGGGTCTTTACGGAAAGGTTGTAAACGTTTATCAGGATGAATTTATGGTAGAGTTCGGCACAAACAAGAGCGTAACCATTCCCGTAAGAAAAGAAGAAATTTTAGGCGTTAAAGAGCCTAATCTTTCAAACGCACCGGCAGCAGCTCCCGCATCAGCCGAGGAGGTTGCGGACGAGCCTAAAAAGAAAAAGAAATTCGGTCTGTTCTGATGCTTGACGCAGCACTTTTGGGAACAGGCGGTATGATGCCCTTGCCCGACAGGTGGCTGACTTCCCTGCTTTTACGCCTAAACGGCAGAATGATTTTGTTAGACTGCGGCGAAGGCACACAAATTACGGCAAAGCTTTTGGGCTGGGGTTTTAAAAACATAGACGCCATTCTTATAACCCATTTTCACGCAGACCATATTTCGGGCTTGCCGGGTATGCTTTTGGCAATAGGCAACTCCGACAGAACCGAGCCTTTGACTATTATAGGGCCTAAGGGGCTTGAAAGGGTTGTGACGGGGCTTAGAACAATTGCGCCGGAGCTTCCCTATGAGGTTATTCTTAAGGAAATAGACACCAACTTTTTCGAGACGGAGCTTATAGGCTTAAAGGTTAAGGCTCTTAGGCTTAACCACAGAATAACCTGCTACGGCTATTCCTTTGAGCTTCCCCGAAAGGGCAAGTTTTCACCCGAAAGGGCAAAGGAAAACGATATACCCCTGAAATACTGGTCAAAGCTTCAAAAGGAAGACAGCGTTGTTACCGATGAGGGTCGGCTTTTGACCTCCGATATGGTTTTAGGCCCTGACAGAAAGGGGCTTAAGCTATGCTACACAACGGATACACGGCCTACGGCGGAAATTCCCGATTTTATAAGAGGGGCAGACCTGTTTATATGCGAAGGGATGTATTCCGACCCTGAAAAGCTTTCAAGCCTTAAGGAAAAGAAGCATATGCTTTTTTCCGAAGCGGCGAGCCTTGCTAAGGCAGGAGAGGTTAAAGAAATGTGGCTGACACATTACAGCCCTGCCCTTATGAACCCAAGAGCCGAGGTTGGAGAGGCAAGAAAAATCTTTCCCAACACAAAGGCGGCTAAGGACAGGTTTCATACCACATTAAAATTCATTGACGAATAATTTTGGGAGTGCTGTACTCTGCGGCACTCCCATTTTTGAAATTTATACATTAATTTTTCATTTATTTAAACATTGAAATATACATTGCGTATATATATGTAAGGCGGTGAACAAATGACCGAAAATATTGAGAATATTGAAAATAAAACGGATATTCAGATTGTCAATTCTGTTTTAAGCGGCAGAAAGGACGATTTTTCCGAGATTATAAGACGCTATAAAAGCCTTGTTTTTTCGGTTATTCACCGTATGACAAACGACCCTCACGAGGCCGACGACATAGCCCAGGAGGTCTTTATAAAGATATATAAAAATTTGGATAAATATAACCCCGAGTTTAAGTTTGCCACATGGGTTATAAGAATTACCGCAAACCATATAATTGATTTAAGGCGAAAAAAACGTCAGGAGACAGTGCCTATTGACAATGTGGAATACGGAATAGCCGGAGAAGGCTCGCCGGAAGACGACTATATAAAGGCGGAAAGAAATAGAGAGCTTTTTAAGCTTATCGAAAATTTGCCTGAAATTTATAAAGAGCCGCTGATACTTTATCACAGAGACGGCTTAAGCTATAACGAAATTGCGGAAAGAACAGGGGAAACCCTGTCGAAGGTTAAAAACAGAATTTTCAGAGGGCGAAGGCTCTTAAAGGACAGTCTTATGAAAGAAGGTGAAAGCTATGGAATGTTTTGAAGCTGAAATTATAATGCTTAAGGAACTGGAGGGAATAGCCTCCGACAGAGAAACAGACGCTCTTATCCGCCATATGCTCACCTGTCCCGACTGCCTTAGGCACTTCCGCTTTTTGAAAAGCGTTGTAGACGGAGAGCCGGAGATTCCCGAAAGGACAGAGCGCACCGCCGCCCCGTCGGAGGACTTCGAAGTAAGAGTTATGACGAAAATAAGAAACATAAACGCCGTTACTGTTGTAAGAACCACTACACAGGTTATAAAATTAAAGTGAGGATATTAATATGAAGCTTACAGACGCCGTATTAAACAAAGACATCGCCGGAATTAAGGAAGCTGTCACTGAAAACCCTCAGTCGGTAAACACCCCTTATAATGGGCTTTTGGCTTCTTTTTACGCCGCAAAAGGCGGCAGCTTGGAGGTAAATAAGTTTATGGTTGAGCATACCCTTTCGAAATATAATGCTTTGGACGACAAAAAACGCTCCGTTCTTTTTTATGCCGTTGAGTCGGGCGACCTTGACACGGTTAAATATTATGTTGAAAGAGTGGGTCACTCGCCTCTTGTGTGCGACGCTTTCGGCGAAACCGCCTATGAATATGCGGCGGAACTTAAAAAGGACGATATTGTTAAATATTTTGAGGAATACTGCGGATTTTCACTTAATGAAAGCTATAAAAATCCCATAAGACGGGGCTTTTTTCCCGACCCCTCAATAGTCAGAGTTGGCGACGACTATTATATGGTAAATTCAAGCTTTGTTTATTTCCCCTGTATTCCCATTTCACATTCAAAGGATCTTGTAAACTGGGAGATTATAGGTCACGCCATAACCAACCCCGACCGGGCGGAGCTTAAAGGTCTTTCGGGAGGAAGAGGCTATTGGGCGCCTGATATTTCCTACTATGAAGGAAGATTTTATATCTGCGCCACCTACCGCAACAATGACGGAGAAAAAATCGTCAGGCGTCAAATGGTCACAAGCTCAGAAAAGCCGGAAGGCCCCTATGACGAGCCTGTTTTCATAAACGTTGACGGAATAGACCCCTCTATTTTTAATGACGACGACGGCAGACGCTATATGGTTTTAAACAGGGGAGCAAGCATTTTCGAGCTTTCAAAGGACGGAAAAAAGCAGATTTCCGAAACAAGCCTTTTATATTACGGCGACAACAAAAGAGCCTCGGAAGGCCCTCATATATTGAAGAAGGACGGATATTACTACCTCTTTCAGGCTGAGGGAGGAACAGGGGAGCACCATATGATAAGTCTTTCGAGAAGCAAAGAGCTTTTCGGCTTGTATGAACCATGTCCCTACAATCCCATAATGACATATAAAGAGATTTACAACCCTGCCATAAGACGCTGCGGTCACGGAAAGCCGGTAATGACCCCGGACGGCAGGTGGTACATAGTCTATCTCTGCGGAAGGCTTTTAGACGGAAAATATACTGTTTTGGGCAGAGAAACCTGTCTTGACGAGCTTGTTTGGACAAAGGACGGCTGGTGTTATATCAACAACGGCAAAGGTGCTTCGGCGTTGGCTAAAAAGCCCTTGCCCGAGCATAAATTTAAAGAAGAGGAATGCTCCTTCGGGAAGGACGAAATTTCGCCCCTGTGGTATACATTAAGAGGAAGAAACTCTGACCTTGTTTCCGTTTCGGACGGAACGCTTACTATAAAAGGCGGAAAGGAAGGGCTTGACTCGGCTTTATGCGAAAGCGTTTTATTAAGACGTCAGGAAAGTTTTGGCTTTGATGCCGAAACATCGGCGAAAATTTCACTTTCAGAAGGAGGAAGTGCGGGCTTAAGCTGTTATTATGACGAAAACAGCTTTTTCACCTTCGGTATTGCCTTAAGAGAGGGCAAAAAGTATGCCGAGGTTTGGGAGCAGATAGCCGATAAAAAGATATTAAGCTTTAGGGAAGAAGCAACCGGCGAGGACTTCGATTTTAAGGTTGTTACAAGAGGACTAAAAAGAAGCCTTTTCTTAAACGGAAATGAGGTGTATATTATAGAAGACAGCTCTTATTTGAGTGATGAAGGCGTTGAACTTGGCAAGCGCTTTACAGGGGCAATGGTCGGGGTTTATGCTGTGGGTGAAGGAACTGAAGCCCGTTTTTCGGGGTTTGATATGAACAGCTAAATAATTTATTGACAGCTTGAGAAAAGTGTGATATTATAAAAACACAAAAGGGAGTAACCAAAAGCAGCTACTCCTCACTAATAGTAATCTTATGATAACCGTTAGTCTGCGAAATCTGAACGGTTATCTTTTTTTGCTATGATATGTTTAACAATTCTTATAACGATAATAAGTACCAATATAATTAATACATTAACGTCATAGATAATTTCAACCATAACATTCACCTCCTTCCGCAGTGTATTGTGCCGCTGAAAGACACATCAGAAGACACCGAGGAACAGGTGAGGAGAACTAACCGTCACATTCCCTTTTGCGACAAGGCAAAAAGCCTTATTGAAACCTTTAACAGGTTCTTAAAATAAGTTTAACACAGGTGTAAAAATATGTCAATAAACAAAAAAGAAGCTGACAATAAGGTCAGCCGAAAAACCAAATAATTTATTGACAGTTTGGGGAAAGTGTGATATTATAAAAACACAAAAGGGAGTAACCGGAAACAGTTACTCCTCACCAAAGATTATCTTAAGATAACCGTTAGATTGGAAGTCGGAACGGTTATCTTTTTGTTATAATATGTATAACAATCCGTATAATGATGATGAGTAATATAATTAATACATCAACATCGTGGATGATTACTATCATAACGTCACCTCCTTCCGCAGTGTATTGTGCCGCTAAAAGACACATCAGAAGACACCGAGGAACAGGTGAGGAGAACTTAACCATTCGTCACATTCCCTTTTGCGACAAGGCAAAATAAGCCTTATTGAAACCTTTAACAGGTTCTTGAAATAAGTTTAACACAGGTGTAAAAATATGTCAATAAACAAAAAAGAAGCCGGCTTCACCCTAAATGGGGAAGCTGTTGGTATCTCTGAGCTAACTGTATTCCGAAAAATTAAAAAAATTTAAAAAATGATATTGACAATTTTACATATTTATGATAATATAATTTGGCGTTAGTTAATACGGCCCGTTGGTCAAGCGGTTAAGACGCGGCCCTCTCACGGCTGAAACATGGGTTCGATTCCCGTACGGGTCATCCGGCGCTATAGCCAAGTGGCTAAGGCAAGGGACTGCAACTCCCTGATCTCCGGTTCAAATCCGGATGGCGCCTTGAATTAAGCAGGCTTTGTATTTCGAAAGAGATATGAAGTCTGTTTTTTTGTTTGATTATCTTGAAAAAGAAAGAATGTTTGAGTATTGTAACATAAAAAATCGGGGAATTTGGAGAATATGGCTTATTTGGTATGAAAAGCTTCTTAAACTTACTGTATTTAGGAGAAAAAGCCCGAGGTTGTTACAGAAGGGTCAAAATTGTTACAACTTCTTTACAAATTAAAAAAACCCTTGATTTTGAGCTCAAACAGTGATATATTAATAACAAGCCAAGCAACAAAGGCGGTCAAGAAAATACAAGCGGCGATACGGCGGAAAGCCTTCATGCTGAAAACTCGGCAGACAGTTTCTTCATTATATATAATAGTGAAAAGCTGTTCGGCGACAGTAAGGGCTTTGTCGGACGCACGATTTAAAGCCTACTGTCAGACGGAAAGGCTCGAAGGGGTTTAAACCTATTTTATAGGGAGCTGTCCTTAAAGCAAAACCTTTAAAAGCTTTGAAGTTGAAAAGTGTCGGCGAATTGTTACAGTTTTGTTACAATTAATTTTTGTATATTGACTTGATTTGTTTGCGGTGCTATAATATCCTATGTAAAAGAGGTATCTATGCTCAGACCTCTGCACTAATCATTTTTTCATTAAGGAGGAAAAAAAATGAAAAGAAAAATAGCTTTACTTTTAGCATTGGCTATGACAGCTTCAATGCTTCCCGTAAACGCTTTTGCTTCTTCATCTAACAAGGTAAACAAGGTAGTATCTGTTAAAGATGGAAACGAAGTAAACGACGTTTATCTTAAGATTACACCTACTGAAGAAGTAACAACAAACGACACAATCGTTCTTAGCTTCACAAATTCAGAAGTTGACGCTTATGACACATTCGTTGAAATCGATGACAACGGCAACTTAGGTGAAAACACATTCGCAGTTCTTCAGGGCAACAGAAGCACAAGCAACACATACGCTGCTCTCTTTAAGCAGGTAGAAAACGAAACAAAGCCCGCTACAGTTCTTAGGAACCTTTGGGGTACAAACGGCGGCAACCTCGACGATATTTATCTTCCTTGGAGAATTACCAGAACAGGTAAGCAGGAAATGAACGTTGAGATCTTCCCCATCCCCAGCTCAATGGCTGACGTTACTTACGCTAGCATGAACAAGCCTTACTACTACATTCCTATGGCTGTTTCAGCTGACGGCGAAGGTACAATGACAGTTACCATCGACTCAAACGAAACATCTATCAGCAGCACAACTATCACTTTTGCTAACAGCACAAATGACAGCGGCGCTACAACAACAACAGTTGATGACGTTCTTGACTTCAACGAAAGCCTTGAATTCAGCGATGATAACGGAAACGCTATCAGAATTAAGGAAACTGTTGCAGGTACATTCGAAGACGGTACAATGACTATCAGAGTTAACGGCGGTTTCGAATTCGATACAAGCGCAACAACAAAGAACATCTCTGTTGACCCCGGTACAAACAGCCCTTCATTCGAATATGAAGTAAAAAGCGTAGAAGAAGACAAGATCACTATTGTTTTCACAAACTGGGTAGAAACAACTAAGGCATCCAGCATCATCATCACAGGTATCACAGTTCAGCCTGAAGACGAAGATGACGACTGGGGCGAAGTTAAGTTCACATTCAAGGGCATCGGTATGACAAGTGAGACTGTTACAGTTGCTAACAGAGCTGACTATGGTATGACAATGACTCTTGAAGAAGATCCTACAACTATCCTTACAGGTTTCAGCTATGATGTTGATTCAGACCTTGACGAAGACGATTTCGTAACAGCTGAGGTTCACCTTGAAGAAACAATCGCTGACACATGGAACACAAAGCAGAAGATGTACTTCAAGCTTCCCGATATGGTTAAGATCGTTGACTTCGAAGTTAATGATGACAAGTATGTAAGCGGTTCTACAATTGAAGAAGTTGCTTACGTAACAGATGACGGTGCTACACTCGTTATCCCCAGACTTAATGACTATTCAACATCTGACGGTGTTGACGACTCAGACTGCTCAGAATTTGACATCAAGTTCTATGTAACAATTGACCCCGCTTTCGGCGACAATGACATTACACTTTCAGTTTACGGCGCAGGCGTTGACGAAGGCGTTATCGCTGACAAGGTTATCGCTAAGGCAGTTACACCTATCACAATTTCAACAGAATCTACAAAGACAAACATTGGTTATTCAGCAATCGAAACAGCTGACATCACAATCACAGAGGCTGTTGCAGGTGCTCTTCTTGACGGCAACGACATCGAAGTTTATATCGATACTAAGTGGACATCAGGCGACATCGGTATTGATGACAGCGACATCGAAGTAGAAGCTAACGGCGGCGAGCTTGCAGTTAAGGCTTACAAGTCATACTCAGACGGTATCAAGATCCCCGTTGACAAGCAGAGCTACACAACACCCGGTTCTATCACAATCACAGGCGTAGCAGTTGGTACATCAAGAAGCGTACCTTACGGCGACTATGATCTTAAAATTGCAGGTGCAGCAGTTCTTAACAACTATGATGATGACTATGAAGAAGATTACGGTACAGACACAACTGTAGCAGCTTCTTCATTCAACAGAACAGATTCAGCTAACGAATTCGTTTGGACACAGGACAACACAGGTTCTTACAGCTATGATAAATATCTTTCAGTTATCACACAGACAGAGACTCTTGACGAAGTAGTTAGCGTTACAATCGGAGAGAACACAATCTACATCAATGACGAAGCTTACACAATGGAAGTAGCTCCTTACATCCAGGCTTCTTCAAACAGCACAATGGTTCCTCTTCGTTTCGTAACTCTTGCACTCGGTGTTGATACAGATGCTATCACAAGCGGCGACGCTGACAGCTCTTCAACAGTAACTTGGGATGCTAATACTAAGACAGCTACTATCTTCTATGCAGCAGGTTCAGGACAGAAGATCATTCAGTTCACAGCAGGCAGCAACACAATGGTAGTTGACGGTACATATGTTCCTATGGATTACGGCGTAGTTGCTGAAATCACAGACAGCAGAATGTTCGTTCCTTTCAGAGCTCTTGGTACAGCACTCGGTGTTCCCGTATCATGGGATGAAACAACAAGAACAGCTACTTACAACGCTAAATAATTTATCTTAAATTAATAAGCTTAATAAGTAAACCATAAAAGAAAAGCCCTCAGTTTTGAGGGCTTTTCGCTTTGTAGGGAAAAAGAGAGGACAGAAAAAAGGCTCTCCTTGAGGAGAGCTGTCAGCGTAGCTGACTGAGAGGTGAAAATACTTTTGTTTAAAAATTTTTTTCTTTTAAAAACACCTCTCCGCCGCTTATCAGCGGCACCTCCCCTCAAGGGGAGGCTCATTAGCTTTTTCAGGTTTTCATCATTAAAGGAAAAATTTTCGCTGCCAAAATTCTTGAGTTGACAGCATTGTCCTTGAGGGGAGGCTTGTTGGCTGTTAGCCGTTTTCATCTTCCTCTTTCATAAATTCAGCAAAGGTAGAATAATGCTTATATTTTTCGGGATGACGTTTCATTTCATCACGTTCATTAATTGCAGCAATGGTTTCGGCATTAGGTTCTTCTCTTTGGATAAAAAAAGGTATAGCATTCTCATAGATTGCCTTCCTTAAAAAAATATTAACGGCTGTGGATAAGTCCATTCCGAAATCAGCAAAGAGCTTCTGCGCCTTGGTTTTTATATCTGAATCAATAGAACTGCTTGTAGATACTTTAGCCATTTTCATCACCTCATTAATTATATTATATTATACTTATATTATATATCCGATATAACAATTTATCAATTGAATAATATAGATAATTCATATGATATAGCAAAAACCTCCCATTAACAGAGAGATTCTTATGTTATTTGCCTTATGTGTTATGACTGATAGTTTTTGATTTTGATGAACTGGTTCAGGGCGCTTAAAATAGCTCTGAAGGAGGATTTTGCAGTATTGACGGAAATGCCTATACCGTAGTAGGTTTCCTTGCGGCAATTGTGCACTTCAATGTAGGTTATGGCACGGGATTTGTTGCCGTAGTCAAGAGAGTGCTGACTGTAGGTAACTATTTCAAAGCTAACGCCGAATTTCTTCTTGATTGAGTCGCAGAAGGCGTCGATTACGCCGTTGCCTGAGCCTTCGATTGTGGCAAATTCGCCGTTAATAAGAAGGTCAGAGCGGATTGTGACTGTATTGCCGCTGCCGGATTCGTAATAATATTTAAGGCTTAAGGGCGTACGGACGTCATAGGTAGTGAAGAAGAGATCGAAGATTTCCTTAAAGTTAAGCTCTCTGTTTTGACGGTCGGATTCCCCTGTAATAATAAGGCTGAAAGCCTGCTGCATACTCTTGGGAACGGATAAGCCGTAGTTGTGTTCAAGAATGTAGCTTACGCCGCCTTTGCCTGACTGGCTGTTAATTCTGATAATGGGGTCGTAGTTTCTGCCCACGTCGGCAGGGTCAATAGGCAGATATGGAACTTCCCAACGGTCGGGATGTTCTTCAAGGCGCTTCATACCCTTTTTGATTGCGTCTTGGTGTGAGCCTGAGAAGGCTGTGTAAACAAGATCGCCGACGTAGGGATGACGAGGGTCAATTCTCATACCTGTTGACTTTTCGTAAATGTCGATTGAGTCGGTGATGTTTGAAAAGTCAAGCTTGGGATCAACGCCTTGTGTGAACATATTCAGGGCAACAACCATAATATCGCAGTTGCCGGTTCTTTCACCGTTTCCGAAAAGAGTGCCTTCAACTCTGTCTGCGCCAGCCATAAGACCTAATTCCGTTGCTGCAATGCCTTCGCCTCTGTCATTGTGGGCGTGGAGACTGACGATTACGTTGTCTCTGTATTTAAGATTGCGGCAGCAATATTCGATTTGGTCGGCGTAGATGTTGGGGGTTGCCATTTCCACTGTGGAGGGAAGGTTGATTATAACCTTGCGGTCGGGGGTAGGCTTCCAAACGTCCAAAACTGCGTTGCAGACTTCGCAGGCGTAGTCAACCTCTGTGCCTGTGAAGCTTTCAGGTGAATATTCAAAACGGAATTTTTCTCTGCCGTATTCGTTGGCAAGGTCCTCAAGAAGGTTTGCGCCGAAAACAGCCAGCTCCTTGATTTCTTCCTTAGACTTTCCGAAAACAACGTCTCTTTGAAGGGTTGAGGTAGAATTGTAAAGGTGAACGATTGAAGGATTGGGGCAGCCTTCGAGAGCTTCAAAGGTTCTGCGGATAATGTGTTCACGGCTTTGGGTCAGAACCTGAATTGTAACGTCGTCGGGAATTAAATTCTGTTCGATGAGGGCTCTGCAAAAAGCAAACTCTGTGTCGCTGGCTGCGGGGAAGCCTATTTCGATTTCCTTAAAGCCGATTTTAACCAGGTGCTTGAAAAAGTTGATTTTTTGGTCTAAGTTCATTGGGGGAACAAGAGCCTGGTTTCCGTCACGAAGGTCTACGGAGCACCATATGGGGGCTTCTGTAATGACCTTGTCACACCATGTTCTGTCTTTTAAACCTATTGGGGCAAAGGGTCTGTACCTGTGATAATTCATTGCCATTTTTTTACACTCCTTTAATTTTTTGTTTTTCGTTTGATTTTTTGTTAAAAGCTGTGGGCTGCTTGGGAAGCTTTCGACATCAAAAAAGCTTTCGCCTCAAAAAGAGACGAAAGCATAAATCTTCCGTGGTACCACTCTAATTCATCTTTGAAAAAGATGCACTCATATAGGGTACATACATACCCCGCCGATAATGTAACGGACGGCTGCCGTCGAAACCTACTGTAAGTTCAGCTTCGCCACTCAAAGGTGAGTTCAGACCCCTTCCGACGATGTCTTTCACCAACCGACACCTCTCTAAAGACTTTCAGAGCCTTACTATTCCTTATCACAGTGTTTAACAAATTCACTAAATATATATTAACACAGAAAAGTCATCTTGTCAACTCATATTTTTGTAAAAAATCACTGTCTGCAAGTCATTGCCTGCAGGAAAGGGGTCGGCGGTTTGAGGGCGCCGCCCGAACCCCGGCACCCCGCCCGACGTTTTACCCGGGGGCTGAGGGTGGGGGCTGTACACGCTTCAGTCCTTTAAGCTCCAAAAAGCCTTTAATGTTTCGGTTTATAATTATGTCGCAGGTGCATTTTTCTGCGGTTTGGGGAAGGGTAACGGCGATGTTTTCAGCCTTGCCCTGTGTAAGTAGTGTTGAGATGAGACCGGGGGTTACTTCACCGCCGTAGGCTTTCAGCTCGTCCTTCCAGACGGTGAACTTGCAGCCGCTTTTCCACCCGGAGCAGTAGAAAGCCTTAGAGTTTTCGAAAACGGGACTGCCGCAAAGGGGACAGACACCTAAGGACTTAAGCCTTGATCGTTTTCCCTTTGGGGCTTCCGGGGCAAAAATGACACCTGTGTCGGTTTTAAAAGGGTTTTCAGCAAGAAAACAAACGTAGCGTTTTATGCTTTCCATAAAGCGGTCGGGGGTCATTTTTCCTTTGGAGACGGAGACTAAGCCTTTTTCCCACCTACCTGTGGTTTCCGGGCTTTTAAGCTCTTTGGGACAGACCTCAATAAGCTTCATACCCTTTTCGGTGGGGATGAGACTCTTGCCTTTGCGGGTAATGTATTTAACGGTTATGAGCCGCTCGATTATTCCGGCTCGTGTAGCAGGAGTGCCTAAGCCGTTTTCCTTAAGCTGCTCCTTAAGGGCTTCGTCTTCAACGAAACGCCCGGCGTTTTCCATAGCGGAAAGGAGGGCGGCTTCAGTGTAGGGGCTTGGGGGCTTGGTCTGCTTTTTCTTTTTTGTGACCTTTTGGGCTGTTTCGGGGTCGCCCTCTTTCACATTTGGAAGAATGTCCTCTTTCTTTTCCTTCTTTGTGCCTGTGACGTTTAGAGCAGTCCAGCCGGGGTTAATGACGGTTGTTCCCTTGGTGATAAAGGCGTGGGAATTGACCTCGGTGATTATGGAGGTGGTTGAATAGACGTAATTAGGGTAGAAAACCTGCATAAAACGCCTTGCCACAAGGTCGAAAACCTTAAACTCGTCAGGTGAAAGAAGGTGGGGGCGGAGACTGCCGTCTGTGGGAATAATGGCGTGGTGGTCGGTGACCTTTGAATTGTCGATTATTCGCTTGTTGACGGGAAGCTTAGGCAGCGAAAGGACGTAGGAAGCGTTTTCGCCGTAGTTCTCGGTCATAGAAAGCTGTTTCAGGGTCGCCGTAATTTTGGGAACCATATCGTCGGATAAGTGGCGGCTGTCGGTTCTGGGGTAGGTTATCATCTTCCGCTTTTCGTAAAGGGCTTGGGCTAATGAAAGTGTTTTTTGAGCCGTAAAGCCGAACTTTGAGTTTGCGTCTCTTTGAAGCTCGGTCAGGTCGTAGAGCAAAGGGGGTGCTTGTTTCTTTTCTTCATTTTTTACGGACTTGACAAAGCCCTCTTTGCCCTGTGTATCCTTTACAATTTGATTGGCTTCGTCAATGGTCTTTATTTTGGTTTCGTTATTGTTTATGTAAAGACCGGTGTAGGTGCCGAAATCCGCCGTAACCTCGTAATAGTCCTGCGGAACGAAGGCGTCAATTTCCTTCTGACGCTGACAGATTATGGCTAAGGTAGGGGTTTGAACCCTGCCGATAGACAGGAGAACGTTGTATTTTAAGGTAAAGGCACGGCTGGCGTTTATGCCCACAAGCCAGTCCGCCTCGCTGCGGCATTTTGCGCTGAGGTAGAGATTGTTGTATTCTGAGCCGTCCTTAAGGGCGGAAAAGCCGTCTTTTATAGCCTTATCGGTCATACTTGAAATCCAAAGCCTTGAAAAGGGCTTTTTGCACTTTAAAAAGGCGTATATATAGCGGAAAATAAGCTCGCCCTCTCTTCCGGCATCGGTGGCGCAGATTAGGCGGTCGACCTCCTTGTCGTTCATAAGCTTTTTGAGAACGTTTAGCTGCTTTTTGCCGTCCTTAACTGCCTTAAGCTTAATCTCTTGGGGGATAATGGGCAGGGTTTCACGCTTCCACCTTTTAAGGCTGTCGTCGTAGTCCTCCGGGTCATAGAGGGTGACTAAGTGACCGAAAGCCCAGCTTACTATGTAATTTTCGTTAAATAAAAAGCCCTCCCCTTTGCCCGTGCAGCCGATTACCTTGGCTATGTCACGGCCCACAGAGGGCTTTTCCGCTATTATAAGTGATTTCATGGTTGATTTTCCTTTTGGTAGTTAAAGCAGTGTCCACCTCCCCTTAAAAGAGAGGTGGGCGATTGCACTTTAGTCAATGGCTTTTTGAATGTTGGTGTTGCGGTTATAAAGCTCGGAGAAGAGCTTAAGACCATTGGCAAAGCCGTCATTCAAAGCGTCTCTGTCGTAGCGGAACTCCCAGTTGCCCCCTGCAATTCCGGGGGTATTCATTCTGGCTTTTTCATCGAGGCAGAGAATATCCTGAATGGGAATTATAGCAGTATCCGCTGTGGAAGAAAAGGCAAGCCTTATAAAATCCCAGGCTATGTCTGAGCCGCTGCAGTTTAAATAGGACTTTACGTAGTTCTTTTCGCTGTCCCCGGCTTCATTCCACCAGCCTAAGGTTGTGTTGTTGTCATGAGTGCCTGTGTAGATTATCCAGTTTGTGTTTTTGTAGTTGTGGGGAAGATAGTCGTTGCCTGAGCCGCTGCCGAAGGCAAACTGAAGAATTTTCATTCCCGCGAGCCCCAGATCGTCTCTTAAAACGTGAACCTCCGGGTTAAGGTCGCCCAAATCCTCGGCGATTATGGGCAGACCGCCTAACTTCCACTTTACAATGTCGAAAAATTCACGTCCCGGACCTTTTCTCCAAACACCTGTTTCGGCGGTTTTTGAGGGGTAAGGGATTTCCCAGTAGCTTTCAAAGGCTCTGAAGTGGTCAATTCTTACAATGTCAACATATTTAAGGGTTTGGCTTATGCGCTTAGTCCACCAGGCAAAGCCCGTTCTTCTGTGGTAGTCCCAGTTATAGAGGGGGTTGCCCCAAAGCTGACCTGTAGACGAAAAATAGTCGGGGGGAACACCTGCCACCTTAAGGGGGAAGCCCTTTTCATCGTAGTAGAAAAGCTCTCTGTGAAGCCAGGCGTCTGAGCTGTCGGAGGAAACATAGAAGGGCATATCACCTATAATCTGTATTCCCTTGTCGTTGGCATATTTCTTAAGGCTTGTCCACTGCTTGTAAAACTCGTACTGTAAGAAACTGTAATATTCAATTTCGTCCGCAAGCTCAGAGGAAAGCTCGTCTCTCGTTCTGCCGTCCAAATTTAAATATTCCATTGGGAAGGATGAGAAGCTTGCACCGTAAAATCTGTCTAAAATTTCGTTGTCCTTAAGGCAGTCTTTGGCTCTTTCCGCAAAGGCTATAAGCTCAGACAAAACGCTTTCCTTTTTGCGCTTATCGGCGATTTTATTTTTAAGGGCAATATAAAGAGTGTAGTCTTTAAGCCAAAAATCGTTTTCTTCGCAGAACTGTATAAAAGGCTTCTTATCGGCGTACATTTTAAACATATAAAAAGCACGTCTGAAAAGTTTATCTTTATACTCGCTTACTCTGTCATATTCAACTCTGTTTGTTTCGAAATAAGGAATATTTATCAAATCCTCATTGCCCAAAAGCCCGTCATTGGCTAATTTGTCGGGAGAAATAAGCAGAGGGTTGCAGGCAAAGGCTGAATAAGCCGAATAAGGGGAAATTCCGTAGCCCGTATGACCCAAGGGGAGAATTTGCCAAAGGGTCTGACCAGCTTTTTCCATAAAATCTATAAATCTGTAAGCCCCTTCACCTAAGTCGCCTATACCGTAAGGCGACGGAAAAGAGGTTGGATGAACCAAAATACCGCTTTTTCTTTCGTTCATAAAAACACCTCCAATGTTTTACTGCTTTAATCTTAACATATTTTAAAAATTTTTACAATGGATAAAATGCATAATTAGGAAAAACACACAATAAACCTTAACTGTATATCAATTTTTATTTTTGGGCAATATATAAAAGCAAGAGTTTATTTTTTAAATTGGAGGTATGGTTATATATGAAAAGGTTTAAAATTGTATATGCCCTTTTGTTTCTTGTTACGTGCTTAAGCTTAACAGGCTGCGGCTCAAACAGCGATGACACAACAGGCACAGACACAGGCATTATCGATGAGGGAGACACTAACGGCGGAACAGAAGAAAGCAGCGAAACCACCACAGAGGATAATAACGAGGAAAACTCAGACGACAACAGTGAAGCAGATGAAAACGGCGGTATAACAGGGGAAGAGGGTGTTGACGGCTCAGACGACAGCGGAGCGGCTGAAGAAGGGGCTGACGGAGCGGCAGGGCTTAACAACACTGCCGACAGCGCAGACGATAACTTAGGGGGAACAGCCGACGACACAACCTTAAACGACGGAGACACCCTTGACGGAAACACAATCGACGGCGGAACAATAACAGGCAGAGCCGAAAGTCTTTTTGAGGGAAATGACAATATAGGCTTGGCAGGGTCGGAAAATATCATCGGAAACAAAACACTTCTCTATTAAAAGGAAAGACCGAAAAGCTTAATTTAAAGTTTTTCGGTCTTTTATAATACATTATTTGTTTTTGATATATACAGCGGAAGAAAATTTAGGAAGGGAAACCTTTATTTTTCCGCCCTTTACCTTATAATGGTGAAGATCTTCATTATGAGAACGAAGGTCTGAGGTTATAACACGGTTATATGTGTCGCCGTCTAAGCCTCCTATTCGCCAAACGGGAATTTCAATTTCCATTTCGTGGTCGTTATTGTTAAGGAAAACAACTGCGCTTTCGTATTTGTTAAATCTGCCGTAGGCAATAATTCCGTACTGCATAAAAAGATAGTCTAAAGAGCCTGTTTTAAAGCATTCGTGTTTTTTATGCAAAGCAATCATTTTCTTATAGAAGGAAAGAATTTCCTTATCCTCTTTGCCCCAAGGGTAGGGTCGGCGGTTATCGGGGTCTGTCCACCCTGTGAGCCCTGCCTCGTCTCCGTAATAAACCGTAGGCGCACCGGGGAAGGTCATCTGAAGGGCGATAGCTTCCTTCATAATGCCCTTGTTCGTGCCTGTGTCGGCGGCTTCTCTTCCTGCGGAATGAAGTCTGCCTACCTTGCGGTTGGTTCGGGTTAAAAAGCGGCTGTGATCATGGTTTGAAAGCTCATTCATAGAGGTTGAAAGAGACTGCCAGCTCATTCTTGCGCTGTGATAACGCATTGCCCCCTCAAAGCTCATAGAATTGTTGTAGAGTCTGTCTATACGCTCCTCACTGTGCTTTTCCATACCTGTCAAAAACCAGGTTACGGGCTCCATAAAGGCGTCATAGTTCATAATTGTGTCCCATTCGCCGCCTGAGAGCCACGCCCTTGAATCACCGTAGTTTTCAGCCAAAATTATGGCGTCAGGGTTGGCTTTCTTAACTGCCTTGCGGAAGTCCTGCCAAAACTTGTGGTTATAGGTTGGGCTGCTGCCTAAGTCGGCGGCTACGTCAAGACGCCAGCCGTCTGCGTTATACGGCGGAGACACCCACTTAACGCCAATGTTTATAATATAGTCGTGAAGCTCCTTTGAGTTTTCATAGTTAAGCTTAGGGTGGTTGTCGTGACCCCACCAGCTGTCATAACAGTCATTGCCGGGCCAGTTTGAATCGAACCACTTAAAATAATCGTGATAAATGCTGTCCTCTGCGGTGTAAGCCCCTGCGGGGTAGCCGCTTCTGCCATAGAAGCCCTCTCTGTCGAGCCACTTGTTAAATGCTCCGCAGTGATTGAAAACACCGTCTAAAATTATTTTAATGCCCTTTGAATGGGCAAGTTCTATAAGCTTAATCATAAGCTTGTTGCTGGCTTCAAGGTTCTTTTTGTCCGTTGTACGCTTAATATACATTGTGGCAAAGCGGTTGTTCAAAAATTCCTTTGAAAGGGGCTTTCCGCCGTCCTCGATTATAACACCTAAGTGAGGGTCTATATAGTCATAGTCCTGAATGTCATATTTATGGGAACTGGGGGAAACAAACAAAGGAGTAAAATAAATTGCATCAATGCCCAAATCCTTAAGATAATCCATTTTTTGAATAACCCCTGATAAGTCACCGCCGTAAAACTTGCATATATCGTCGGAGGTAACGGGGTCGTCCCAGTTTTTGACTTTTGTGGCGGCTCTGCCCATATAAACATATTCATTGTCCGCAACATCGTTTGAGTCGTCGCCGTTATAAAATCTGTCGGGAAAGATCTGATACATAACAGCACCCTTTGCCCAGTCTGGGGTGCTGAAATCGGGAACTGCCATAAAGTCGAAATCGTTATTAAGGTCTGCGGTAAGACCCTGTTTGTTATAATAATAAACTCTTTCGTGATGTTTTATTTTAAAATAATAGTTTGTGACACGTCTTATGAAAAACCTGCCCAAATAATAGTCAAAGCCCTTTTCAGTGGCTGTTTTCTGCATAAAATAAGGCTTTCCGTCAGCAACGGCATAACAGCCCTCGGCGTTGTCTGCCCATGTTCTGAGCCTGACGGTAACCATAAACCCGACCCCGGAAGCGTTTTCTATATTCAAAAAATCAGGGGTTTCGTCTGAAAAAACAGCGTCTATATTAAAATAGTCATATAAAGGATAACTTTTATAATCCACAAAAATACCTCCCGAATGTCAATATTTCGGTAACCTAATAATCATATATTAATAATTGTATCATTATTTTTAATATAAATCAAGTAGTCCATAAGTATAAATTTAAACCGGGAGCATATTTTTTTATACACCGGGCGGCATAGTCCGTCATATATTTTTCGGCTTTGCTTTCGTATGCGCAAATTCCGTCCTTCTTCTCAAAGGGATAGTTTAAAATAAGTGAAGAGGGGTACTCCTTTCTTGCGGCTTTTAAATATTTGGGGCTTATTCTGAAGCCGCCTAAGCCTATATCTATAATTTTATCGGGGGAGACGTAAGAAAAGCATTCCCTTATAAATTCGTCATAGGTTTCTTCAAAATTATCCGTTTTTAAAACGGGGTCGAATGAAAGCCTGACCTTAAAGCCCAAATCGGCTGCTTTTTTAACGGCTTTAAGCCGTGAAGAAAGGGTTGGAGCAAATTTTTCGTGTCTTTCAGCGGTTTCCTTTGGTGAAAGTGTAAAAGCCAAAATGAAGTTATCGAGAGGTTCTTTTCCTTCCAAAAAGCTTATGTCGGAACATTTTGTTCTGAGCTCTATTTTTGCGTTTGGGTTTTCAGCCGCAAAGTCATACCACCTGCCGCAAAGCCCAAAAAGCTTTTCAAAGGCAAGCAAGTCCGTATCATAGGAAACGCAGAGAAAAATCTCCTTATTTTCGGAAATTCTTTTCACGTCCTTAAAATAGTCATCGAAATTTACGAAAACAACAATATTTCCCGAAGGGTACATACCCCTCAGATAGCAGTATTCGCAGTCATAAAGGCAGTTTAACACAAATGAAGTGTAATAAAATTCATCGTTTCCGAAGCTTTGACAAAAGGGTGCTCCTCTGTAAACCCTTTCCCCCTTGTTTTCAGCCAAAATAAGAGCCTGAGCCTGTTTTTGAGCCGAAAAGCTCTGACCGGGTCTGTTAAAAACGTCCTTATAATGGTTTATTGAAATAATTTCGGAAGTCTCAAAGGGGCTTAAAATTTCTTTTACATAGGGACTATCCTCAATATTTTTTTCAACATATATATGGGAAAGCTTTTTATAAAACAAGCTGTTTGATTTTTTCAAGAACATCACGTCCTTCCGCTTTTGTTTTTACCTCGGGTAAGCTCTTTAAAAGCTCTAAAGGCTCTCCGCCCTTAAGCCTACAGAAGCCCAAAAGCTCCTTTAAAATGACAGTTTGGGAAACACTCAGGCGAAGCTTTTCCGCTTCCTTAAGCATTTCCCCTGTAAGCTCAAAGCCTGCTTCAACATTGGGTACTGTCTTTATTCTTTCAATAATATCTTCTGCATATTCCTTAACAAGACAGTAAATTTTATTTTGGTTTAAGACTTCAAAATCACCCTTATCGGAAACAATCTTAATAAAGAAGCACCTTTCTGAGGAAAAATGACCTTTTACACATTCGAAAACAGCTGCACCCTCCATATCGCAGAGCTTGTCTTTAGGAATTTGTGTCTCCGGCTTTAAACAGGTTATAAGCTCTTTTTCGGGATAGCCCAAATCATAGACCAAATCGGGGAAGAACTCCTTTTCTGCTGCCGGAAAGCTTATTTTATTGCAGAGGTAAACCCCTTCTTCGTCACCTCCGCAAATGCCGATGTTCAGATAAATATCCTCTTTTCGAGGCTCTTCTTTTCCCAAAACAAAGCCTATAGCAGAGGCGGAAGTCAAAACTCCCGCCCCCGTAACTGCCAATATATAATTTTCGTTCTTAAACACCCTGACCCTGCCGAAGGAAAAATCCTCCTTAAGCCCCAAAAGCTCAATAAAGGGCTTTGCTTCGCAGAAAAGGGCAGTTGAAATATAAATCATAGTATGTTTTCCTTAAATATCGAATAGCTTATATATCTTGTAGATTATAACCGCCGACTCGGCTCTTGTGGTTCGGCTTTGGGGGTTAAGTCTGCCCTTGCTGCCGCTGACAATGTTTATGAGAACAAGGTTGGCTGTGCTTTGCTTAGCGTAATCCGCAACGGAAGAGGCGTCGGCGAATTTATCCAAAACGGAGAGGTTTGCGTCTGCCAAATTAGCCTTAAGCGAAAGGGCTTTTTCCGTCATAACCATCATATCCTGTCTTGTTATATAGCCCTCGGGGTCGAATTTCCCGCTGCCTGTTCCGCTGACAACGCCCAAAGCCTTGGCTGTTCCCACAGCATTTGCATAATATTTGCTTTCGGCTACGTCTGAGAAGTTGTCGGAATATTCTCCCTCAAGCCCCAAAACGTTCACAAGCATAAGCAGGAAGTCCGCACGCCTTACGTTGTCCGCAGGAGCAAAGTTGTTGTGACCTACTCCGCTTACAACACCCTGAGCCGCAAGGGTTTCAACAGCTTCTTTAGCCCAGTTGTAATAGGCTGTCATATCGTTGAAGTTAATGTTTACAGGTGCAGATGTAGTTGCTTCTGTTTGAACTTCCGTAACGGCTTCTGTTGCCGCTTCGGTCTGAGCCTGTGTAACGGCTTCAGTTGCAGCTTCGGTCACTGTGTCAGATGATGAAGTGCCTGAGCCGTAATATGATGTCAGGAAGTTAGCCATAGTGGAATTTCCCTTAACAAGCCCGTATCTGAAGTGAATTTCTCCGGATATTTTTGAAATCTGTCTGTTTAAAGCCAGCTGGCGGCTTATTTCGTCCGTTCCGTACCACACACTTGTTTCCGAAGCGCCGCTGGAGCGGTATGTAGCCATTCCTATGTATAATTTCGTAGAGCAGTCTGCAAGCTGCTCTGCCCACCAGTTAGCCAAAACCTGATAGTCAGCCACTGTGTAGCCTATGTTCCAGTAAATCTGAGGAGCTATGTAGTCAAGCCATTCGCTTTGAGCCCATTTTCTTGTGTCTGCAAAATAGCTTGTGTAGGATTCGTTGCCTGTTGTGTCTGAGCCTTCCGCCATTGTGGATTTGTTTGCCCAAATTCCCGTAGGGGAAACGCCGAAAAGAATGTCCGGGTCGGCGGCGTGAAGCTGAGTATTAAGCTCCTTAATCAAAAGGTCTACGTTGTTTCTTCTCCAAGCCTCGATTGAGGTAAAGCCCGAGCCGTATTTGGCAAAGGTTACGCTGTCGTCAAAGCCTGTTCCCGGGTAGAAATAGTCGTCCATATGAATACCGTCTATGTCGTAGTTGTTGACAATTTCCAAAGCACCCTCAACGAGCATGCTTCTGACCTCGGGCAGACCGGGGTCGAAATAATATTGATTGTCGGTATATTTAATTATGTAGTCCGGGTTTAAAACCGCCGGGTTGTTTGCCGCCAAAGACTTAAGCTCTGTGTCGTTTGCGTCATTATTTTTTGTAACTCTGTAGGGGTTAATCCATGCGTGAACCTTTATGCCCGATGAATGTGCAGTCGAAATCCAGTATTCAAGGGGGTCAAAGCCGTTTTCGGGGGCTGTGCCCTGAGTTCCCGTCAGATACATACTCCAGGGGTAAATGTTCGACTTATAGAAGGCGTCGGAGCAGGGGCGAACCTGTAAAAATATGTTGTTTATGCCCATTGATTTACAGCCGGAAATAATTTCATCAGCCTGTTGTTTTAAGGTTGCTTCGCTGGTAGTGCCTGCCGTGGGGTAGTCGAGGTTTAAAACCGTGGAAACCCAAATTCCCCTCATTTCGTCTCCCTCGCAGCTTGCAACTATACTGAGGCTTTGAAAAAACACTGCCGTCAGAAGAAGCAGCGCCAAAAATCTCTTAAATTTCATTTTGCCCATCGTCCTTTCTTATTTTTTATTTTTTTCTCTCTTTATGTATACTTACTACTATTATATCATAGCTTACAAAAAAATAACACCCCTAAAATTTTACTCTTTCAAAAAATTTTTATTGATTTTTATGTGGTTACAATGTATAATGTTGTTGTTGACAATGGGGGACTGCGTTCCCTTAACAAAAGAATTTACGAAAGGTGTGTGTATTAATATGGAAAAGAAACAGCTTCTTTACACAGGAAAAGCTAAAAAAGTATATACAACAGACGATCCCAATCTTTGCATTTTCGAATATAAGGACGATGCAACGGCTTTTAACGGTCTTAAAAAAGGCTCATTCGAAGGGAAGGGCGAAATCAACAACCAAATGGCAAACTTCATCTTCCGTCTTCTTGAAAAGGACGGAATTAAAACCCACCTTGTTGAAGAGCTTTCAAAAAGAGAAACACTTGTTAAAAAGTGCAAAATTATTCCCCTTGAGGTTATTGTGAGAAATGTTGCCGCAGGGTCATTTTCAAAGCGTTTCGGCGTTAAAGAGGGTACTCCCCTTAAAAAACCCACACTTGAATTTTCTTATAAAGACGATGATTTGGGCGACCCTATGATAAACACATCACAGGCTCTTGCAATAGGTCTTGCCACAAAGGAAGAAATCGACCAAATCGCTGAAATGGCTTTTAAGGTAAACGAAAGCCTTAAGAAAATTTTCTTAAACATTGGCATTAAGATTATTGACTTTAAAATAGAGGTAGGCAAAACAGCCGACGGCGAAATCGTTTTGGCTGACGAAATTTCTCCCGATACCTGCCGTCTTTGGGACGCTGAGACAAACAAGAAGCTCGACAAGGACCGCTTCCGTTTTGACTTAGGCGAATTTTCGGATGTATATTTTGAGGTATGGGGAAGATTAAACGAGTTCTACGCTAAATAATATCGGAGGAAGGCTTTGATGACCAAAATTAAGGAAGAATGCGGTGTTTTCGGAATATGGGACCCTCACGGCTACTGTGCAAACACAACATGCAGCGCACTTGTTGCCTTGCAGCACAGAGGTCAGGAGGGCTGCGGAATAGCCGTCAACTTAGACAGAGAAATCAGCTATTATAAAGACAAGGGTCTCGTAAACGAGGTCTTTAACAATGAAATATTAGAAAAATATCCCGGAACAATGGCTGTGGGCCACGTAAGATATTCTACGGCAGGCGGCTCTTTGAGAGAAAACGTTCAGCCCCTTGTTCTGCGCTACATAAAGGGGACTCTTGCCATAGCCCATAACGGCAATTTAACCAATACGGAAGAACTCAAGTCTGAGCTTGAATATAACGGCGCAATTTTCCAGACAACAGCCGACACTGAAATTCTTGCTTATCAGATTGCCAAAGAGAGAATTACCTCAAAATCAATAGAAGAAGCGGTTAAAAGAACGATTAAGAAGATAAAAGGGGCTTTCTCTATTCTTGTTATGAGCCCTCAAAAGCTTATAGCTGCAAGAGATCCATGGGGCTTCCGTCCTCTTTGTATGGGCAAAATGGGAGACGCAATTGTTTTTGCTTCGGAGACCTGTGCTTTTGACGCCATAGGAGCAGAATTTATAAGAGATATTGAGCCGGGAGAGGTTGTTACCGTATTCAAGGGAAAGATTGAATCTGAGCAGGTTATTAAACCCGAGAAAACAAGTCTCTGCATATTCGAACACATTTATTTTGCACGTCCCGATTCTGTTTTGGACGGACAGGCAGTTCACGACGCAAGAAAAATGGCAGGGAAATTTTTGGCGCTTCAAAGTCCCGTTGACGCAGACATTGTTGTGGGAGTTCCGGATTCGGGGCTTTCGGCAGCTCAGGGCTATTCGGAGCAGTCCGGCATACCCTCAAAAATGGGCTTTATTAAAAACAAATATATTGCAAGAACCTTTATTTCGCCGGAGCAGAAGCTTCGCCAAAACGCCGTTAAAATGAAGCTTAACGCCCTTAAAAGCGAGGTTGCGGGGAAAAGGGTTGTTATGATAGACGACTCTATAGTAAGAGGTACAACCTCGGCACATATCGTAAGCTTACTTCGTGAAGCCGGAGCGGCTGAGGTTCATGTCAGAATTTCCTCACCGCCCTTTAAGTGGCCCTGCTTCTTCGGGACGGATGTTCCCACCCGTTCCGAGCTTATAGCAAACCACTATGACGTCAGCGAAACGGCTAAAATTATAGGCGCAGACAGTCTTGACTATTTAAGCCTTGAAAATCTGCTTAAAATAGCCCCCAACAGCTCAAGAGATTTCTGCTGTGCCTGTTTCACAGGGAATTACCCCGTTGATGTATCTCACCTTTTGAAAAAACTGGAGGGTAAATAAATGAAAGATATATATGAAAGTCCCTTAAATTCAAGATATGCTTCCAAAGAGATGAAGGAAATATTCTCTCCCGATAAGAAGTTTAAAACTTGGCGTAAGCTGTGGATTATACTTGCGGAAACGGAAAAGGAATTAGGTCTTGACATTACGGACGAGCAGATTGAAGAGCTTAAGGCAAACGCCAAAAACATAAATTATGATGTGGCTGAAGCCAGAGAAAAGGTCTGCCGCCACGATGTTATGAGCCACGTTTATGCCTACGGAAAGCAGTGCCCCAAAGCTGAAGCTATTATTCACTTAGGGGCTACAAGCTGTTATGTAGGGGACAACACAGACGTAATTCTTATGACAGAGGCTATGAAGCTTATCCGCAGTATGGTTGTTTCCGTTATATCGAAGCTTGGGGATTTTGCTTTGAAATATAAAGACCTTCCCACACTGGGCTTTACTCATTTTCAGCCGGCTCAGCTTACAACAGTGGGAAAGAGAGCCTGTCTTTGGGCTCAGGATCTCCTTATGGATTTGGAGCAGATCGACTTCTTTTTGGATAACGTAAAGCTTTTGGGTTGCAAGGGCACTACAGGCACTCAGGCAAGCTTTATGGAGCTTTTTGAAAACGATGAAGAAAAGGTTAAGGCACTGGATAAGGCAATTGCGGAGAAATTAGGCTATAAGGCTGTTTTCCCCGTTTCAGGTCAGACCTATTCAAGAAAGCTTGACAGTATGGCTGTAAATGTTCTTTCGGGAATAGCCCAGTCGGCAGCTAAATTTTCAAACGATATAAGGCTTTTGGCACATCTTAAAGAGGTTGAAGAGCCTTTTGAAAAGGGTCAGATCGGCTCTTCCGCTATGGCTTATAAGAGAAACCCTATGAGAAGCGAAAGAATAGCCGGTTTGTCACGCTACATAATTTCAATTGCACAAAGCCCGGCTTTAACGGCTTCGGCTCAGTGGCTTGAAAGAACTCTTGACGACTCTTCAAACAAGAGAATTTCCGTTCCGGAAGCTTTTCTTGCCTGCGACGCTGTTTTGGGAATTTATCTCAATGTTGCCGGCGGTTTGGTGGTTTATCCTAAGGTAATCGAAAAGCACATTATGAACGAGCTGCCCTTTATGGCGACTGAAAATATAATGATGGACGAGGTTAAGGAAAGGGGAGGAAACCGTCAGGAGCTTCACGAAAGAATAAGAGAGCTTTCTATGGAGGCTGCCGCTGTTGTTAAACAGGAGGGCGGAGACAACGACCTTATTGACAGAATTGTAAAAGACCCTATGTTCAAAGCCTCCGAAGAGGACATAAGAAAGACATTAGACCCCAAGAACTTTATCGGCAGAGCACCGGGACAGGTCCGGGAGTTTGTAGACGAATATATTAAACCCCTTGTTGAATTAAACAAGGATGTTCTTAAGGAAGACGCAGAGTTAAACGTATAATAAAGGAAGGTGTAAATTATGGTAAAAGCTATTGTAGGAGCAAACTGGGGAGACGAGGGAAAGGGCAAAATAACCGACCTTTGTGCAGAAAATGCCGACATTGTTGTGAGATTTCAGGGCGGAGCTAACGCCGGACACACTATTATAAACGAATACGGCAGATTTGCTCTTCATCAGCTCCCTTCGGGAATTTTCCACAAAAACACAGTTAATATAATCGCAAACGGCTGTGCGCTGAATATTGCTTCTCTTACTGAAGAGGTTAAAAGCGTCAAGGAAGCGGGAGTTGATTTTAATCTTCTTATTTCCGAAAGGGCTCAGGTTCTCCTTCCTCATCACGTAATGCTTGATACATATGAAGAGGAGCGTTTAGGCGGAAAAGCCTTCGGCTCAACAAAATCAGGCATTGCACCCTTCTTTGCAGACAAATATGCAAAAATGGGTTTGCAGGTTTGGGAGCTTTATAACGACGACCTTCTTAAGGAAAAGCTTCAGATGATGTATGAAAAGGTTAATATTACTATGAAGCATCTTTACAATAAGCCCGAAATAGATTATATGGACGTTTACGCTACTCTTAAGGAGTATGCGGAAATAATCAAAGACCATAAAGCCGATACGGGAGCATATTTGAGAAAGGCTATAAAAGAGGGAAAGAACATTCTTCTTGAAGGTCAGTTAGGCACTCTTAAGGACACAGACCACGGTATTTACCCCTATGTAACAAGCTCGTCAACTCTCGCAGGCTATGCCGCTGTAGGCTCGGGTATTCCTCCCTACGCCATTTCGGACATTATCTGTATAACAAAGGCTTATTCCTCAGCTGTAGGCGAAGGCCCCTTTGTTTCGGAAATTCTTGACGAAGCGGAAGCCGAGGATCTCCGCAGAAGAGGCGGCGACAAGGGCGAATACGGCGCAACAACGGGCAGAGCAAGAAGAGTGGGCTGGTTTGACACAGTGGCTTCACGTTACGGCGCTGAAATTCAGGGAGCAACCCAGGTTTGCTTGACCTGTCTTGACGTTCTTTCTTATCTTGAGGAAATCCCCGTTTGTACAGGCTATGAATATGAGGGTAAGGAATATAAGGACTTTTTGACAACAGACAAGCTTTATAAGTCAACACCTGTTTTGACCTATCTTAAGGGCTGGAACTGCGACATAAGAGGAATTAAGAGCTATGAGGAGCTTCCCTCAGAGGCTAAGGCTTATGTTGAATTTATAGAAAAAGAGCTTGGAGTAAAAATAACTATGGTTTCAAACGGCCCTGCAAGGGATGAAATTTTGTATAGATAAAAGGAGACAGAAACCGTGCTTGAAGTAGGAATTAAAGGAAGAGAAGAAGTTAAGGTAACAAAAGATAATACGGCAAAGGCTTTGGGCAGCGGCGAATTAGATGTTTTTGCCACTCCGGCTATGATTGCCCTTATGGAAAAAACCGCTTGGAAAAGCGTTGCCGCTGAGGTAGGCGAAGGCAACGGCACAGTAGGTACTTTATTAAATATAAGCCACCTTTCCGCAAGCCCTTTGGGGGCAAACATAGTCTGCGAAAGCGAGCTTGTTGAAGTAAAGGGCAGAGAGCTTGTTTTTAAGGTTAAAGCCTTTGACGAAAAGGGACTTATAGGCGAGGGAGAACACCGCCGTTTTGTCGTAAATAATGAAAAATTTCAAACAAAAGCAAATAATAAACTGAATTAAAATTATTTTCGCCCCTGTAAAGAAGGTTTTTGCAGGGGTATTTTTTATTTCTATATCAAAAAAGGCTTGCATATAAGCAATTTTTAGGCTATAATTGTTTATAAGCAACAGGGAGTTTTTCAATTCAATAGATTCGGCGGTTAAGTCCCGTATTTCAAAATAGAAAGGAGGTTTGTTCAGAAGTTTTGCCTGCGGCAAAACCCGAACCTTGCGGTTCGTTCCGACTTCTTTCGGGTTCCAACCAAATTTCATTTTGAAAGGGGGCGTTGTTATGAATAATAAAGACATAATATATTTAAAAATATTACTTATTATTCTTTATCTCATTAAAACGACCGCCTAAGCTCTGGAAAAGTACGGCGGTCATTTTAGACTGATGTAAATTTAACGGGGCATAATCGCTGAAGCGACTAACTCCCTTTTGTGATTATATAGTATCATATTTTTTTGGGAATGTCAACATATACAAAATATTTTAATCCTATTTATTTTGACAGGTCGCTTTTAACGGCTTTTACACAGTCTTCAAAGCCTCCCTCAATGATTTTGCAGCAGCAGCCTATCATAAGATTGACGCTCATTCCGAAATCCTCGACCGAATAGCCTTCACTGTCCTTTTCACCCAAACAGTCTCTGAGACTTTTAAGGCTTTCTCTGTAGCCGTAAAGCCTTTTGCCTTTGGCAAAGCCGAAGCCTATTTCAAAGGCCGTTCCCGAATCCGGCTCGTTCCCTCTGAAATTATTTAGGTTTGCGCAAATAATGTCCGCCTGTTCAATAAGGCTAATGTTTCCTTTAAAAATGTCAATGCCGTTTTCGCATTGATTGTCTAAGGGGTAAAGACCCTCAAAGCCGTATTTTCCGCATATTTCTTTATATCTTTCGCCTGTTTTCTTTGCTTCGTCACAAAAAACGTCAAAGCCTGCAATATATATTTTTTTCACAAATATCACCTCTGCTTTAATTATATAAAAAACAACCGCAAAAGGCAATATCCCTCTGCGGCTTCTTTTGAAATATTATTCTGCTTCGTAGTAGCCTTCCTCATGCTCACCTATGTCGTTTACAGGCTTTTCGAGACCCTCTATAACAATGCCGTTTTTCTCGGCATAGTCCCAAAGGGCAGCGTGAAGAGCTTCTTCAGCAAGACAGGAGCAGTGAACCTTTACGGGAGGAAGTCCGTCGAGAGCCTCCATAACGGCTTTATTTGTGATTTCCAAAGCCTCCTGAATAGTCTTTCCCTTAATAAGCTCAGTAGCAATTGAGCTTGTGGCAACAGCAGCGCCGCAGCCGAAGGTTTTAAACTTTGCGTCTAAAACAATTCCGTATTCTATCTTCAAAAATATTTTCATTATGTCGCCGCATTTTGCGTTGCCTACTGTGCCTACGCCGCTGGCGTCCTCAATTTCTCCTACGTTTCTGGGGTTCATAAAGTGATCCATTACCTTTTCGCTGTACATCATAAAAAATCAACCTCTTTTCAAAATATATCTTTTACTTTTTGTTATTCTTTATAAATTATTCATATAAAGGCGACATTGCTCTGAGCCTTTCTATAATAGGAGGAAGCTTTTCAAGAACATAGTCAACCTCTTCCTCTGTGTTAAATCTGCCGAGAGACAGTCTCAGTGAGCCGTGAGCCTTTTCGTGGGGCAGACCTATTGCCAAAAGTACGTGGCTTGGGTCAAGAGAGCCGGAAGTGCAGGCACTTCCGCTTGAACCGCAAATTCCGTTCATATCCAAAAGAAGAAGAATTGACTCACCCTCTATAAATTCAAACGAAATGTTTACATTCCCCGGCAGTCTTTTATCTCTTGAGCCGTTAAGCCTTGAATAAGGGATTGTTGACAAAATGCCGTCTATAAGCTTGTCGCGAAGCTTTGTCTGTCTCTTTGCTTCCTCTTCGAGATGAGCCACTGCGTCTGTTAAGGCTTTGCCTAAGCCTATAATTCCGGGAACGTTTTCCGTTGTGGCTCTTCTTCCTCTTTCCTGCTGACCGCCGTGAATAAGGTTTTTAATTTTTATGCCCTTGCGGATGTAAAGTGCGCCTACTCCCTTGGGAGCATAAAGCTTGTGACCTGAAATTGACATAAGGTCGATGTTTAAAGCCTTTACGTCAATAGGTACGTGCCCGGCAGCCTGAACAGCGTCTGTGTGGAAAATAATGTTGTGTTCCTTGGCGATTTTGCCTATTTCGGCTATGGGCTGAATTGTGCCTATTTCGTTGTTTGCAAACATAATTGAAATGAGGATTGTGTCGGGACGTATAGCCGCCTTTAAGTCCTCAAGGCTTATAAGACCCTCGCCGTCTACAGGGAGGTATGTGACCTCGAAACCTTCGCTTTCCAAATATTCACAGGTGTGAAGAACGGCGTGATGCTCTATGCAGCTTGTAATAATGTGCTTGCCCTTGCTTTTATATGCATTTGCAATTCCCTTAATTGCCCAGTTGTCCGCTTCAGAACCGCCGGAGGTAAAGTAAATTTCGTTTTTGTCGCAGTTTATGGCTGCCGCCGCTTCTGCTCTTGCGTTTTCAACAGCGTCTTTACACCTTTGAGCCGGCTTGTATATGCTTGAAGGATTAAAATATTCTTCGCTGTAATATTTGGAAATTGCATCCATAACCTCCGGGCTGACCTTTGTTGTAGCCGCATTGTCAAAATAATATATTCTATCCACTTAAAAGACTCCTTTATATTAATTTTTGTATATATGTTCCTTCGCTGACACCATTAAGCCTCCCCTTGAGGGGAGGTGCCTACCGCAAGGTAGGCGGAGAGGCGGGGCGGTTTCCATTTTTTTCCAAACTGCTTTTTATTGATTTTTAACCTCTCAGTCAGCTTTCCGCTGCCAAATCCTTAAGGGTTATTCCTTCGGCGGTTTCCTTCAAACTCGATGAAAGCTTTGCCCAAACTCCCTTTGCGGTGCAGCCCTTACAGTTTAGGCTGCCGCAGCTTCCGTCGTCTCCGCACTGAACAAGGTTTAAAGGCCCTTCCAAAACCTCTAAAAGCTCGCAGACTGTTATATCCTCGGCGGCTCTGTTAAGCTTATATCCGCCGCCTGCTCCTCTCGTACTTTTCACAAAGCCCCCTTTTTTCAGGGAGGCAATGAGCTGTTCCAAATAATTTTCGGAAATGCCGTTTCTTTCGGCAATTGCATTTAAAGACACTGTGCCTTTATCTTCATTTAAAGCTATGTCAATCATAGCCTTAAGTCCGTATCTCGCTCTTGTTGAAATTTTCAAAATATCACCTCACACCGCAATAAAACCAACCTTTTTACTCGGTATTAAATATAATACATCAATCCGGCTGTAATGTCAAGAGGTAAAGCCGAGATTTTATGGTTAGCCAACGCTAATGTTTATAATGATTTTCAACATATTTTAAGGAGAATTCCATTTTTTCAGCACTTAAGCGGTTTTTAATTATAAATTAATTACGAACTAATAAATTATTAAAAAAACAGCCTTTTTTGAAGAATTGAAA
>JAJQFU010000001.1 GCA_021200955.1 Clostridiales bacterium
TTTATTATAATAGATAACTATATTTTTTGTCTACTTTTTTAGTATAGCACCAGTTCGAACTTCGGAGCCGCAGGGTGGGAAATATATCTTAAGAGCCTTTTGGGGGATTATCTGCCCTTAAGCGGGGGAACAATGAGCGGCGGAATCGATATGGGCGGAAACAGCATTACAGAAGCAAAGAGCGTAACCGCCGACAAGGTAATTACGCCGAAGGTGACCGCTGAGGACGGAACGAATGTAGAAATTACAAATAACTTTGAGACGAGCAGCTATGAATCTGTTGTAAGCAAGGTGAAGCTTAACAGCGCGGGGTTTGACATAAGCGGAGTTTCCACAAAATCAGACGGCTCAGTTCTTACGAACAGGATTAAGACAAGCAACAGCAAAATAACTGTGGACGCCAACGATTTGGGTGTAAGCAGTGGGAAGAATATTGATATAACCGCAAGCGGAAGCTTTGACGTAAGTGCATCAAACGAAATGAATTTAGCCGCAGGGGCTACGGCAACGCTTTCGGGGGAAAAGGCAGTAATAAACGGAGACGTCGATGTTGAAATAACAGCAAACAATTCAAATGTTAAGATAAATGCGGCAAACGGAGATTTTAACGCCGCAGGGGAAAATATAGACATTGAGACGAACAGCGACAACGGGGACATAAAGATTATTTCGCCGTATAGTGGGGACGCATATTATACTATAGATGAGGACGGCAATAGAGACGATGACGGCGGGACAGGTGTCTTCGGAACCATAAGAGCAGCCCTGACCAATATGGACACTGAGGACTTGGACAGTTATGGTTCAAGCAAGGTTTATCTTGGAAAAAATGAGGTTGCTCTCGGTATGCTTAACGGTCGGGATATGGACGAAGAAGAAACTGAGCCCACAGTAACGGCGAACATAACAAACGGCATTAAGGTAAGAAAAACGAATGATGGATTTTATACTCAGGTTGTTGGGGATTTGGAAACAGATGACGTAACAGCGGACAGCTTAGATGTGGAAGGAACTCTGACGGCGAATAATATAAGCCTGACGGAGCCCTTAAGCGTGAAAAGCGGCGGAACAGGGGCAGCGACGGCGGCAAAAGCAAGGACTAATTTAGGGCTTGACAGCACATACAGAAAATATAAGTATGCGTATGCGGGAATAGGAACCGACACAGGGACGGACAACTGGTTTAAGTTTGCGGAAATAAGCACATCAACGAATAACGTTGACTTAAGGATAAGCTTTAAGGTAAGCGCGGGAACGGGAGTAGGCTTAAGCGGATATGCGGGGATTTTGACAGCTCACGTAAGGACAACGTCGGCAGGGGCGTTTTATGCGGCGCAGTCTGAATTCGGCTGGGAGTACGCGGGAAGCAAGGTTAAGCCCGAAAACTTTGTAATGGCTTACAGCGAGGGGACGCCGACAGTGGTTGAGCTGTGGGTGAATATTCCTACGCAGTAGGACTATTGGCATTTTGACGTAATAGCAGAGGGCAGAAGAAACAGCAACTCGAACTTTACGGACTGGACGCTGTATCAGACAACGAATTATTCAAGCGAGATTACAAGCGGATATACACAGCTTGCGTCAACGATCGGAACCCTTCAGAATGACACAGCGGGGTCGGCGGCAACGCTTTCCGAAACACTGGCTATTGAAAAGGGCGGAACGGGAGCCGAGACAGCCGAGGACGCAAGGGCTAATTTGGGCTTGGGGGACGCGGCTGTAAAGGGCGTAGACACTGAGGTAACAGAGGGCAGCGAAAACCTTATAACCAGCGGGGCGGTGTATGAAGCTATTCAGGCAGCTATTAATGAATTGTATGAGAAGCTGACCGAATAACACCTCTCGGCGCTGCAATTTTCAATACTATTAATAAATAAAAAAATAATACAAAAATGGTGTTGAAAAAAGAAACATAATGTGGGAGAATAGAATAAATGGAAAAAAATGGAAATACGTTGTCTTGATGTAAAACGGAGGTTATTATGATATGAAAGGAAAAGAGCTAACAGAGAAGCTTGGCTTAATAAGGCTTGACAAGCTGCCGGAAGAAAAGGAATCCGATAAAATTATGCTTAGCCTGCTTAACAGGCTTAACCCTGACGAAAGAAGAGAGTTTGAAGAAATTCTTTGCCGCCGGTGTGAAGAACAGGCTTCAAGAGAACAGCTTATTTATGAAACGGGCTTGAAAGACGGCGCTAAGCTTTACTCATTCTTGCTTTCCGAATAGCTGTGAGAGGTCTGCGTTTTTGTGATTTTTTACTTAACGAAATATGTTCTTTTATTGCGAATTTGTTAAAAGAATATAAAAAAATTAATTAAAATTTAATCTTTGCTATTGATTTTTTTGTGACGCTGCTGTATAATAAATTATAGCTGTAATGGCGGCTTGTGTAAACAGCCTTATTTTTAAGTTAATTATTTGCTTTCGGCTTTTCGGCGTGCGGCAAAATTGCCGGGGACTCGTTATTCAGGTTCTTTTCTTAAAAATTTTCTGTTTAAAGCTGTCATTCAGAGCGATAAACGGTCAAAAAGTCCGAAAAAATCATATTTTCCGTCTTGCTTTGTTTTGTACGTCTCTTTCGGGGCTGAAAAAATTGGGGGTATACTCGGATGATAAATTTTTTTTCGGCAAAAAAATAAAAATGTGACCGACAAAAAAAGGAGTGAAAATATTAATGAAAAAACGCAGACTTTTAGCATGGGTTTTGGCGCTTGCTATGATGGTAAGCTCAATATCCGTAACTTCCTTTGCGGAAGAAGCTGATGCCGAAGCTGCTGTTGAAGAAACAGTATCAGGCTCTGCGGTAGAAGCCTCCACAGACGAAGCTTCCGAAGGAACTGACACCGATACAGAGGTTGAGGTTTCGGCAAATATCGAAGCTGAAAATGTTGACCTTAACAGTATGACAACAGGTGTTTATGCAGAAACACAGTTTGTTACTGCCGGTGACTGGCAGGCTGCTACCTTCGGAAACAGCTGTGACACAGAGAACATTGAAACTTCCACCGGTTATAAAAACTGGGTGTCAGCTTCCGATGAATCTACCGTTACTATGCACGCTGAAAAAGGTAAAATCGGCGACGGTTCAGCTACTGCAAACTCAGAAGGTATTGTGTTCTATTATCAGCCTGTTGCAGAAGGCGAAGACTTTACTATCAGCGCTACCGCTACAGTAAATGACTACACAACCGACAATCAGGTTGCCTTCGGTCTTGAAATGAGAGATCAGGTTTTTGATAATATGACAAATCCCTCACAGGCTCTCGGGGCTTCTGTAGCAGCCGGTGTTTTCAGACTTGGCAGCGATAAGACACTCACAGGCGTTCTCGGCGCTTCGGGTTTCTACTATAATGACGAAGGCGTATATGTTTCCGCAAACAAGTCGGCTACATATCCTACTGATGCAGCTCTCTTTACAGGCAGCGGCGCAGACCTTAATGTCGGCGACGAAATCAGCATTAAGCTTGCTTATACTGCAGCTTTAGGTATGGTAACCTATACTGTAGGCGACATAACTCAAAGCTTCTCAATCAGCAGCCTTGAAACAGCGGCTACTTTCTCAGGCGAGATTTATGTAGGTCCCTTCGTTGCAAGAGAAGCTGATGTTACCTTCTCAAACCTTAAGCTTACTGTAGGTGCTCAGGAATATGAAGCAGGCGCTTGGACAGAAGGCAAGTCATATTCAGGTTTAGGAAGCTATTCAATCAAGCCTACATATGACGGTGACGACCTTACAGACGTTTCATTCTCTTTCTCAGGCACTAACAAGGGTAAGCTTACAGAAAACGATGAAGAATATCCTTATATCGTTTCAAGCGTAGACTCAGCTGCTAACTTCTCACTGAGTGCTCACGTTAAAATCGATGAATATCTTGACGGAAGCAGTATGAACCAGACAGCCTTCGGTATCACTTTCAGAAGCGATGTTGATATGGACGATACAGCAAGCGGTACTCCTTATGTATCAAAGGGATATACTCCCACTGTAATGCTTGCTTTCTATAACACATTGAGAGCAGACTGCTATGATCCCGGTGCTGTTTTAAGATATCAGGATAAGAGTATGTCTACTCCTTCATATCCCGTTGTTATGAGCAAGGATATCGCAGCAGGCGACGAATTTGATATTACTCTTAAAAAATCAGGTGATTCCTATAAGGCTACAGTTGTTGACGCAGACGGCAACACTTATTCAAACGCAATCACCAATACAAACACTTATTCAGATATGATCTACCCCGGTTTCTTTGCCGCAAGAAACGTAGGTGTTACTTTCTCTGATATCGACCTCTTTGTAGATAACAGAGTTGTTGAGAGTATTGAGGTAGTAACACCTCCTACTCAGACAGAATATTACTACGGCGAAACAATCAATACCGACGGTATGGTAGTAAGAGCTATTTATGACGACGGTTCTTATGAAGACGGTGTTGATTTCGTAGCTACAATTGATTCAACTACCTTAGGCAGCGGCGAAATGACTGTTGTTGTAGGTTCCGCTACAACTACAACTCCTATTACCGTTCGTAAGAAATACATCACAAGTGTAGACCTTACATATGTGCCTATTATTGACAGATATTATGAATATCAGCTCTTTAATACAGACGGTATTGAAGGTACCTTCACTTATGAAGACGGTACAACAGAATCTATAAACAGTGAAAACGTAGCTTATATCGTTGACGGCGAATATATTGACGAAACAAAATATTGGCGTGCAAGCGATAAGGGAACAAAGACTGTTTATGTAACACTTGTTGAAACAGATACAACTGCTCCCAACAGTGTAACAGCTTCTTTCGACATTAAGATTCTTCCTTATACATTGTCAGCAATCAATATTGCTACAAATCCCTATAAGACAGAATATTCACTTGATGAAGAGCTCGTTCTTGACGGACTTTATATCTTAGGCGAATATACTGACGGAACAAGCTATTATTATGAAACAATTTATGAAGATGCCTTCACTTTCACAGGCTTCAGCTCTGCAAGTGCAGGTACTGTTACAGTAAATGTTACTCTTACAGCTAACTCAGCTTTCAAGGCTTCATTTACATGTACAGTAAGCGCTAAGGTTCTTATCAGCACTGCAATTACAAAGTATCCCAGAACATCATTCCCCAAGGGAACAAGCATTGATGACATTGAGACTGCTTTTATTACCGGTACTGTAATTACTAAGAGCTACAGCGATGAATCTACAGATGAAATCGGTGTTGTAGGTTCTGACGCAACAGATCTTACATCAGATGACTATGTAGGCGACTACAGCGAAATTTCAGTTAATACAAACGGTGACTATATCGTTACACTTACTCCCGTTGATACTGCACTTCCCGAATTTGAAGTTACAGTAACAATTTGGGACGACAAGACCTTCTATTGGAGAGCTTGTAAGTTCGGTTCTTCATCAAGCAACTCTTCTTACAGCATTACAAATGCCGACGAAACAGGTCTTGCAGAAGAAGTACAGCTTACTTCTTGGGACGGTGCCGGAAAGGTTACCAACTCAGGTCATGACGGTATGGTATATTACTACACAAGAATTAATGCCGACAACAACTTCTCTATCAGCGGCGACGTTTATGTAAACAAGTTCCTTCAGAACGAAACAAACATCGGCCGTTACGGACAGGAAGCCTTCGGTATTATGGCAAGAGACGTTATTCCTCTTACTCCCGCTTCAGGCTACTCTGAAGACAGCGAGACATATGAGGGCTACGGCACATCTGTTGTTGTTCAGACAGAAAACGCTAAGACTGATGAATACGGCGAACCCGTTCCTTCAAACTCAGGAAGCGACTTCTTCAGCAACGTTGTTCTTGTAGGCGGCTTCCCCACATCTTCTTATAAGACAGGCGACGAAGCTACAGCTAAGAACGCTAACAACAACCGTATGAAGCTTTGGATCAGAACAGGTATGTCAGCTTGGGACGGAACCTCCGGAACAGTTACAAACCTTGAATATCTTCTTTACGACGGTTCTGAATTCGGCGACTATTTAACAACTGACGAACAGTTTGCAACAGGCGAATGCTTCTATCCTCAGAAGGGCGACAAGTATAACCTCGTTCTTACAAGAATAAACGGCGGTTATTATGTTGAAACTACTATTCTCGGAGTAGGCGAAGGCAACGAAGAATATTCCGATCTTATCGGCACAACATGGTCATACGCTTGGGATTATTCCGCAGACGGCGACCTTGAAGAAGATCCTCTTCTTGAACAGACTGACGACGTTATCTATGCAGGCTTCTTCGCTGCAAGATGGGCTGACATCAATGTTACAAACATTAATGTTTATGAATCAAATACAGAAACAGACGCTAACAGCGCAACCGGAACTGACGAGGTAGAAACACCTTCACTTTCAATCGTTTCCGACCTCTACACAACAAACACAAACTATACCCTTATGCTTAAGGGCGGCAACACATCAGGCGGACGTGTAATCATTAAGCTTGGTGACAATGTTGTTTACAATGGTTATCCCGTAACAAAGAAAGTAACATCATTCCCTCTTAGTCTTGAGGTTAATACAAAATATGATCTTACAATTTGTTATACACCCAGCTCAGATGATAACCTGACAACCTATGATACAATTACCTACCGTGAGAAACTCTATTGTCTCTCAGGCGTAGATATTGACGGCGACACAATTTACGCTGCTCCCGTTGAAGGCGAAGGCGAAAGCGCTAACGGCGTATACGGAAGCTTCACAGGTAAGGGTACTAAGGAATCACCTCTTGATATTGACGCAGCTCTCGCTGTTGTTGAGGCAGGACAGGAAATTATCCTTCTTAACGGTACATATTACAGAGATGAAACCATCAGCATCACAGAAACAAACTACGGCAACAAGTCTCAATATAAGAAGATGACTGCCGAAACAGACAGAGAAGTTATAATCGATATGCAGAGATCTGCAGAGGGTCTTAATATCGCCGGCGACTGCTGGTGGGTTAAGGGTCTTGTAATCAGAAACTCAGCTGTAAACTCACAGGGCGGCGGTCTTTCCGCACAGAATTGTATCGTTGAAAACTGTGTATTTGAAGACTCAGGTACAACAGGCTTCCAGATTTCAGGAAACAGCTCTGATACATTCGATTTATGGCCAGCTAACAACCTTATCATCAACTGTGAATCCTTCAACTCTTGTTCAGGTTCCGCAGGTTCGGCAGACGGCTTCGGCTGTAAGCTTACTGTAGGTAACGGCAACATCTTCAAGGGCTGTGTATCTCACAACAACGATGATGACGGCTGGGATCTTTACACAAAGACATCTTCAGGCGCTATCGGTGCAGTTCTTCTTGAAGACTGTATCTCTTATAACTGCTCATACTATCTTATTACAGAAAACAACGTAGGCGGTATTAACTCAACAGATGCCCGTAACAAGGCTATCTACGGCAGCTCACTCAACGCTTCAAACTATGCAGTAGGCGATCAGGTTCTTGTTCAGTCTGCTTCGGCATCAGGCAATGGCTTCAAGCTCGGCGGTGAGAACACCTACGTTCAGCACTACATCAAAGACTCCTATGCTTTCAGCAACAAGGCAAAGGGCTTTGACTCTAACTCTAACCCCGCTATGAAGGTTAGAAACTGTGTATCATTCCATAACGGCAACGCAAGAGAAGCTATCAACAGCAGAGGATTTGAGTGGACAGCAAGCAAGTCTCCTTCAACAGCTGCTAACTACGGCTTATACTCAGGCGTAACCGATTTGGTATTTAACTACAACATTGACGGCGCAATCTCAGTTTGTGCTCTTACAAGTGACAATATTGCAACATATTCAAGCTACCTTACAGGTACAAACCAGGCTGACAGTGCAGATACTCTTAAGTCTCTCACTTCAACAGCTAACTCAACAAATTCAGAGAGATATGCTGTTCTTACACTTGACCGCTCAACAGAGGCTTATCCTGTTGAGAGTGCTGCAAACTATCTTGTTAAGTCAACAGACGATGCTTCAAGCACAACTTGGGGAACATCGGCGTATGACGGATATACCTACACAGGTTATGCAGGATATAACTCAGAAGGCGAAGAAGTTACTCCCGACTGGTTCGTAAGTACAGAAGAAAGCGACGCAGTAGACTCCTACGGCTTCATTTCTCAGAATGCCGACGGAACCTACAACATGAACGGTTTCCTTGAACTTACAAGTGATCATGCATACAGCTATGCAACAAATGATATTCCTATTTACAATAGTGCATATCTTATGTACTTCGGTATCTCTAATGTTGATGTAAGCTCTGATTCTGAATCAGAAGAAACTACCGAAGCCCGTATTAATAAGGGCGGCGGCGGATCTTCAGGCGGCTCAGGCGGATCAGGCAGTGCAGCTGCTGCAACAAGCACAACTGCCGACACTGATACATCGGCTTCAACCGATACTTCCGATTCAACAGGCTCAAGCTCAACAGGCTCAAGTTCAGCAGCCGAAACAAGCAAGGTTACTATTAATCCTCCTACAGCGACTGTAGCAGCTCCTGCATTTGAGGATATTGCAGACAAGGCTTGGGCAGTAAGCGCAATCGAAAAGCTTGCTTCTGTTGGTATTATCAACGGCGTAACAGAAACTCAGTTCTGTCCTGACAATGCTTTGACAAGAGGCGACTTCTGTGTACTTATCACTAAGCTCCTCGGCGTATCAGGCACATCAAGCAAGACTCATTATTCAGATGTTGATGATTCAACATACTATGCAACAGCTGTATCTGTAGCCACAGATTTAGGTATTGCTTCAGGCTACGGCGACGGAACATTCAAGCCTTCTCAGTACATCACAAGACAGGAAATGTTCGTTCTTATCGCTAAGACTTATGAAGCTATCGGCGTTGACATCAGCGCAGGCTCATCAGCTATAAGCTCCTTCGGCGACAGTGCCGACGTAGCAGAATGGGCTGTTCCTTACGCAGCATTCTGTGTATCAAACGGTCTTGTAAACGGCGACGATTTAGGTAACCTTAACCCCACAGCTCCTGTTACAAGAGCTGAAGCAGCAGTTATGCTTGAAGGTATCTATGATGACGCAGTAGAGTATGCAGAAGCTTATGCAGCTATGCTTGAAGCTGAAACAGAACTCGAAGAGGCTGAAGAAGCAGAAGAGGAAGAAACAGATGCAGAGGCTGAAACAGATGAAACCGAAGCAGTAGAAGCTGAGGAAACAGATGCAGAAGCAGCTGAAGAAGAATCTTCTGAAACCGAATCTACAGACTCTGAAGCTGTAACTGAAGCTGAAACAGAAGTTACAACAGAATCAGCAGCAGTTGAGGCTTAAATCTTAAACTAAAATAACAGCTTAACAAATAAGTGATTTTTTGCCCCGAAGGGAAATGCTTCCTTTCGGGGCTTTTTTGTTGTGTCAGAAAAAAATGCTCATAGTCTTTGACTTGTGCTTGTTTTTTTATTTATAGTTTGTTATAATTAAAATGTATTATCATAACTCAGATTGGAGAAGATTTTATGTCGGGTTTGTTTATAAGCTTTGAGGGAAATGACGGCGCAGGCAAGACTACACAGGCTAAGCTGTTTAAAGAATATCTTGAAGGCTGCGGCTACAGCGTCAGACTTTTCAGAGAACCGGGCGGAACCGAAATTTCCGAAAAAATCAGAGAGATTATTCTTGACAACGAAAACTATAAAATGAAGCATATGACAGAAGCTCTGTTATACGCTGCTGCAAGGTGTCAGCTTGTTTATGAGGGTATTTTGCCTGCACTTAAAGGCGGTCAGATCGTAATCTGCGACAGGTTTTTAGACTCGTCTCTGGTTTATCAGGGCGTAGGCAGAGGTCTTGGCATAGATGTTGTCAAAGACATAAACAGCTACGCCACAGGGGGTATTATGCCCGATTTGACCTTTTTCCTTCATTTGGATTTTTCCGAAGCCCTCAGCAGAAAAAATTATCAGCATGAGCTTGACAGAATGGAAAATCAAAAGGCATATTTTCATAACAGGGTTTACAAGGGCTTTATGGAGCTTGCGGAAAGCGAAAAAGAAAGAATTGTGACTATAGAAGCCGATAAAAAGCCCGAAATCATAGCCGAAGAAATCGCAGATTATTTTAACTACTTTGTAGGGAGCAGAGGATTATGATTAAAGGCTTTGACGATTTTTTGGGCAATGTTTCCGCCGTAAAGGGGCTTAAGTCTATGATAGCTTCCGGCAGGGTCAGTCACGCCTATATTTTTGACGGGGCTTACGGTACGGGTAAAAAGACACTTGCCTATGCCTTTGCAAAGGCTCTTCAGTGTGAAAACGGTGCGGAAAACGGCTGCGGAAAATGCTATTCCTGCAAGGCTTTAGACAGCGGCGAACACCCGGACGTTTTTTTCGTTGACACAGACAAAACCACCATAGGCGTTGACGTAATAAGAGACGAAATTATAGATAGGGCAAAAACAAAGCCTTATTCTTCAAAATATAAGATTTTCATACTTAACGGAGCAGAAAGACTGACGGAACAGGCTCAAAACGCACTCCTCAAAACTATAGAAGAACCTCCTGCCTACGGAGTTTTTATACTTCTCGTTTCAAATTATAATAAGCTTCTTGTTACAGTCCTTTCAAGGTGCGTCCTTATACGCCTTAATGCCTTGGGCAGAGAAACCTTGGAACGGGAGCTTTTAAAGACAAAGGCTTGCGACAGGCAAATGTGCGGTCTTATTGCAGAATGTGCCGGGGGAAGCTTGGGCGAAGCCCTGAGACTTTGCAGTGACGAAGGTTTTTTCACGCTAAGAGAAAAGGCTGCAAAATTTTTCGACAGGGTCGAAGCCGCCGATCTTATGGGGCTTTATGAAATAATTGACGAAGCTATTGAACTTGACAAAAGCCACGATAAGGGGCTTGACAGCTTTTTAAGCCTGATTTATCTTTTTTACAGAGATTTGCTTGTGTTTAAAACCTGCGGAGAAGAGGGTGTAATTCAAAAGGACTATTTGGGCTTGATAGAGGATATTTGCGGAAGGCTCACCCTTAAAAAGCTTATAAAGGGTTCTGAGGCGGTATCTGAGGCAAGACGTGAAATAGGTATGAATGTGAATAAACAGCTCTGCCTTGAGCAGATGCTTTTCAAAATAAAGGAGAAATGATAAAAATATGGTAACAATTATAGGGGTAAGATTTAAAAAAGCGGGAAAAATATATTATTTTGACCCTGCCGGTGAGCAGTTTTGCTGCGGTCAGGGAGTTATTGTGGAGACAATCAGGGGAATCGAATACGGCACAGTTGTTATTGCAAACAGAATAATCGACGAAAACACCTTCAATAAGCCCGTCAAGAAGATAATTCGGGGGGCTACGGAGCGTGACGACGAAATTAACGCCTATAACAAGGAGAGAGAAAAGGAAGCCTTTGACATCTGCATTGACGCAATCAAACGTCACGGCTTGGATATGAAACTGATTAAGGTGGAATTTACATTTGACGTCAGCAAGATTATTTTTTACTTTACCGCCGACGGCAGAATTGACTTCAGAGAGCTGGTTAAAGATTTGGCTTCCGTTTTCCACACCAGAATTGAGCTTCGCCAAATCGGTGTAAGAGACGAGGCTAAAATGGTTTCCGGCATAGGCAGCTGCGGAAGAAGCCTTTGCTGCGCCACATTTTTGGGAGACTTTCAGCCTGTTTCAATAAAAATGGCTAAGGATCAAAACCTTTCTTTAAACCCCTCCAAAATTTCGGGAAACTGCGGCAGCCTTATGTGCTGTCTTAAATATGAAGAGGACGTCTACAAGGAGCTTAACAAGAATATGCCCAAGGAGGGCGATTTAATCGAAACCGATATGGGCGAAGGCGAGGTTCTTGCGGTGAATGTTCTCAGAGGAATAATTAAAGCAGCCATAAGAGAAGAAGAAAACGACAACGTAAATATAGCCTATTTCAGTGCAGACGAGGTTAAAATTATTCACAAGAGACGGGGCAGAGCCGATGGCTGAGCGAATTGACGATTTGCAGAGAAAGGGCTTTAAAATAATTCAGGACGATGAAATGTTCTGTTTCGGAACAGACGCAGTTTTGCTGTGTCACTTTGCAAGGCTTAAGCCGGGAGACAGGGTTGTTGACTTAGGCTGCGGAAACGGTGTAATAGGTCTGCTTCTCTGCTCCCTTTACGATAATATTAACGTTACGGGGCTTGAAATCCAGCCTAAGGCGGCGGAGCTTGCGAAGAGAAACATTAGCCTTAACGGCATTGAGGACAGAATGACAGCGGTTTTAGGGGACATCAGCCGAATTTCCGATTATTTTCCCATCGGCGAAGCGGACGTTGTTATAACCAATCCTCCATATATGAAGGTTCAGGGCAGCCTTAAAAACGAAAGCGAAGAAAAACGTTTAGCCCGACACGAAATACTCTGCTCCCTTAATGACGTAGTCAAGGCAGCGGCTTATCTTCTGAAGTTCGGCGGCAGATTTTTTATGGTGCATAAGCCGGAAAGGCTCACCGAAATTTTCGAAGCTATGAAAAGCTGCGGAATTGAACCCAAAAGGCTCAGACTTGTTCAGGCAAATTCAAAAAAAGAACCCTCTATGGCTCTTATCGAAGGGGCAAAAGGGGGCAAGCCCGGGCTTAGAGTTATGCCGGCTCTTGTTATAAGCGGCGATGATGGAAAGCTCAATAACGAATACGAAAGAATTTACAACAGCAGTGAGACTGTTTTGATATAAGGAATTGATGAAATTATGTGCGGAAAGCTGTTTGTTTGCGGAACTCCGATCGGAAATCTTGAGGATATGACCCTAAGGTGCTTAAGGGTCTTAAAGGAATGCGACCTGATTGCCGCTGAGGACACCAGAAACACCCTGAAGCTTTTAAATTATTTTGAGATTAAAACCCCTATGACCTCTTATCACAAATTCAACGAGGAGGAAAAGGGGAAAAAGCTTGTTGAAAGAATTTTGAACGGCGACAACATTGCCCTTGTCAGCGATGCCGGAATGCCGGGAATTTCCGACCCGGGAGCAGTTGTCATAAATATGTGCCGAAAAGCCGGGGTCGAGGTCTGTGTTGTTCCCGGACCTACGGCTGTAATTTCCGCCCTTGTGCTTTCCGGTATGGAGGGCAGAAGCTTCGCCTTTGAGGGCTTTCTTCCCGCAAATAAGCATATGAAAAAGGCGGTTTTGGAGCGTCTTAAAACGGAAAAGCGAACCACCGTTTTTTATGAAGCCCCTCACCACCTGAGAGAAACCCTTGCTGAAATCTATAAGACCTGCGGAGACAGAGAAGCGGCGGCAGTCCGCGAAATAACCAAAAAGCACGAGGAAACTCTGAGAATGGGGCTTAAGGAGCTTATTGACTATTTTGAAGAAAACGAACCCCGTGGGGAGTTCGTTCTCATTATAGGCGGTGCAAAGGAAGAAGAGGTTAAAACCGACCTTTCAGCCGCCGAAAGAGTGGCTCAGCTTATGAATGAAGGCATTGATAAAAAAGAAGCTATGAAAATCTGCGCTAAAGAAAGAGGAGTTTCAAAAAAGGTAATTTATGCCGAATTGCTTAAGGACGATAGCCTTTAAACATCGTCGAATAAAAAAATTACAGCGATTAACCGATACTGAATTGTGTCGGTTATTTTTTTGTCTGAAATTAATTTTAGCGAAGGGGGAAAATAAATGACTTACGGATATGCAAGGGTCAGCAGCAAAGACCAAAACGAGGACAGGCAGCTTATAGCCTTTGAAGAAAGCGGCTATAAATTTGACAGAATTTTTGTTGAGAAGCAAAGCGGCAAGGACTTTAACAGAGCCGAATACCGCAAAATGATTAAGGCTGTCAGAAAAGGTGACATCATTGTTGTAAAGAGTATTGACCGAAGGAATCGGAAAGATGTCCGAACGAGTACTGCGAATTTTTTCAAAGAAAAAAATCGTAGCAAGGCTCGGCTTTTCCCGAAGGGAAAAGTTCTGAAAGGGGAGAAATTACAATGAGATAATCGAGCAGTGGCGGAAGATAACAAAGGTTAAGAACGCCGATATAATCGTCCTTGATATGCCCATTTTAGACACCACAAAAAACAAGGATTTATTGGGAACACTTATAAGCGATTTAGTTTTACAGCTTCTATCTTATGTAGCTGAAAACGAAAGGGTGAACATAAAACAGCGTCAAACCGAGGGCATAGCCGCCGCCAAAGCCAAAGGGGTCAAATTCGGCAGAAAGCCAATTTATGACTATCGAGACTACATAGAAATTTATGACAAATTCAGACGTCAGGAATTAACCCAAAAACAGGCTATGGAGATTATAGGCTGCTGCAAAACCACATATTATCGTATTATGAAAGATATAAGAGCCGCAAAAAAGCTTGAAGAAGCCCAATATGAAATTTGATTATTGGTAATAATAACTAAAAATTCCTATTAAAGTATACTTTGGTAATCATAGCAACATTAAACAACTTTACGCATTTATTATACATTATTTATTGTTCAAAAGTCAACATAAAAATCAAAAAGTTTTTTGTTTAAATTATAGTACGCAAAAGTATACTTTAGTAGGAAATCTGTTGATTTTATTACGGCAGCATAAGAATATTTAATTTAGGGAGGAAATACAGTGAAAAAATTATTACTTATTCTTGCAGCTATAACTGCAGCGGTTTCTTTTACGGTTAGTCCATATGCCAATGAAGGATATACCGAGGTTACTCTTGTTATCGACGGTCAAGAAGTTGAATCCGATCAGCCGGCGGTTATTGTAGACGGCAGAACTATGGTCCCCGTCAGAGTTATTGCCGATGCTTTAGGTATATGGATTGACTATATTGAAAATACTAAAACTGTTCTTTTTGAAAAGAACAACACGGACATAATGCTTACAATAGGCAACAATTTTGCGGTTGTTGATGATGAAGAGGTAGAAATCGATTCTCCTGCTGTTATTATTAACGGCAGAACTATGGTTCCTGTCAGATTTATTTCGGAAATTTTCTCCGCAGAGGTTGGTTGGAATGCCGACACAAAAACCGTTACAATTACAAATATTGCTGTTGAAGCAGAGCCGGATGACTCTGATGAACCTTTGTATGTTGATTCTGAATTATATTATGTAGCAGGAAGAAAAAGAAGTGAATCCTCTTCTGACAGTGAACATATGATTTTTGCAGATGGTGTGTTTGTCTATGAAGAATATTCCCATATAGACGGAAAAGGCAGCTATGGAATATACCCCGGAGATACGGAACCGGCAGCTGAAATTCTTGAACGCTCTCCTTATTATGGTATGACTATGGAAGAGATTATAGCTTCTCTTGAAGCGGACGGTTATGAGGTTGTAAGCGGAACTGACAGCAGTTTGCTGTATTATTAATTTTGACATCATAAATATTTTCAGTTTTAACTATATCTAAGAACTTCTGAAATAAAACCATAAAAAGGATAGAAATCAAGGTCAATTCCCTGTTTTTCTATCCTTTCATTTTAGCTTGTGTGTTTTTACAATATATGCTATAATATTCTTGTTACCGCCCCTATACCGGTACGGAGGGGTTTTAACAGTGGTTGTATTTGTAACTATAAAAGTCTGCTACACGCTGAACCTCGGTTCTCGCTGAAAACCTTAGTTTTCAGCGATTAAGGAACACTTCCGCAGTGTATCTTTTTTCTGTGCTTGCACAGAAATGAATGCACGTAGGCAAGTGTGACGCAGTGCGGTCTAAGCCTCCGCAAAAAAGGCTAGAAAAGCCCGGAGAACGGAACTCTCCGGGCTTTTTGTGGTGTTTGAGTTGTATGAACTTTTTGTCATTAACCTTCTGACACATTAATTATAACGCTTTTACATTCTTCTGTCAAGCAATTTTTTATGACTTTATTCGGGATAAATCATATTCTCAGGCTTAATGCAATAGAGAGTTTCCCTCAAATACTTATCGGCTTCATACTTTGCGAATGTCAGATTATGGTCTAAATAGTTTCCGCACTCCTTAGCTTCCGTCGCAGGCACTTTTCCCTGAAAATCTCTTGTATACTCAAAGGCTTTAACCACATATGGCAGAATATCCTCTGAGGTCAGGTCACCCTTAAAAATAAGATACATACCTGTTCGGCAGCCCATAGGCCCTACATAAATAACCTTGTCGGCTATGCCGCTTTCGTCGCTTCTGAGATACACAGCCAAAAGATGCTCCAGTGTGTGAATTGCCGAAATTTCAACAGGTGGTTCGATGTTGGGGTGTTTAAGACGCACGTCGAATGTGGTCACTGTTTCATTTCCCACGCTGTCCTTTCGGGAAACATATATCCCCGGCAGAAGCTTGGTATGGTCGATTGTAAAGCTTGTTACATTCATTTTAAATCCTTCTTTCATTTTTTCAATAAACAGTTTTATGAATTATCTTTATTCTATTTTAATATAATTCAATTAAAAGTACAAGTTTTATTTTTTCGGCTCAGAACTCATTATATTGTATAAAGTTACCTATTGCTAACCAAAATCGGTGAAAATTTTTGGCGAAATCGTGCAAAAGGGCTTGTATTTTTCTCGAAAATATTTTATTATATAAGATAGATATTGTATGATTGAGTTCTGATTGATAAAGAACTGCTGGCGGTGTTTTTGAAAGGCAAAAATGCAGCAGCCTTTGACCACACTAATATCAGACAAAATTTATAAGGAGGTAAAATCTATGGAAATTAAAACCTTCAAAAGAGGCGTTCATCCGCATGACGGAAAAGAGCTTTCCAACAAGGCTGCCATAAGGGTCATAAACCCCGAGGTTGGCGAACTTATTACAATTCCCTTAAGCCAACACATCGGCGCACCCTGTGATCCCCTTGTGAAAGCAGGCGAAAGAGTTCTTGCAGGTCAGAAGATCGGCGAAAGCTCCGCTTTTGTCTCCGCTCCGGTTTACGCTTCCGTCTCCGGTACGGTTAAGTTTGTAAAGCCTATGCTTACACCCGGAGGCACAATGGTTAATTCCGTAATTATTGAAAATGACGGGGAGTATGAACAGGCTCCCTCTCTCGGCGAGAATAAGGACATTTCTTCACTTACTCCCGAGCAGATTGTAGCACGTGTTAAAGAAGCGGGTATCGTCGGTATGGGCGGTGCGGGCTTCCCCACACAGGTTAAGTTAAGCCCCGGCCCTGACGCTAAAATCACCGACATTATTGTTAATGCCGCTGAGTGCGAACCCTTTTTGACCTGCGACCACAGATGCATGGTTGAAAGAGGTGAAGAGCTTGTTAAGGGTCTTGAAATTATGCTTAAGATTTTCCCCAATGCCAAGGGTCACATCGGTATCGAAGTGAATAAGCCCGACGCTATTGCCGAAATGGAGAAGCTCACTAAGGGAATTAGCAACATTTCCGTTGTAAGCCTTAAGTGCAAATACCCCCAGGGCTCAGAAAAACAGCTTATTGACGCTATTACAGGTCGTCAGGTTCCCTCAGGCGGTCTTCCTGCAGCAGTAGGCTGCATCGTTGACAACGTAGCTACGGTTATGGCTATAAAGGCTGCGGTAATCGACGGAAAACCCCTTATCAGACGAGTTGTTACGGTAACAGGCGACGCAATCAACAACCCTTCAAACCTTGAAGTGCCTATCGGTATGACCTATGCAAAGCTTATCGAAGCTGCAGGGGGCTTTAAAGAAGACCCGGCTAAGGTTATTTCAGGCGGCCCTATGATGGGTATTGCCCTTTTCGACACTGAAGTTCCCGTTACAAAGACAACCTCGGGCATACTGTGCCTTACAAAGAAGGCGGCTGAAATTCCGCCCGAAAGCAACTGTATCCGCTGCGGAAAGTGCGTAGAACACTGCCCCATGGGTCTTATGCCTCTTCATTTGAACGCAGATACTCTTGCAGGTGATATGGATGCATTTATTGCCCACCATGGCGTTGACTGTATCGAGTGCGGCTCATGCTCATTCATCTGCCCCGCAAAGAGACAGCTTGCCCAGTCTATTCGTGTTAATAAGCGTGCCGCTATGGCAGTGCTTCGTGCAAAGGGGGGTAAATAATTATGGAAAAATTAGTTGTTTCTTCAACTCCTCACGTTAGGTCTAACGACAGCGTTCAAAGAATAATGCTCGACGTTATTATTGCGCTGGCTCCTGCTGCAATCGCAGGTATAATTTTAAACAACAACAGCATTAACGCAGCTTTGACGGTGGCTATTTCCATCGTTGCCTGTGTTATTTTCGAAGCGGGCTTTCAGAAGCTTACAAAACAGACCTGTACAATAAGCGATCTTTCTGCAGTTGTTACCGGTTTGCTTTTGGCTATGAACCTTCCCGAAACTTCACCCTGGTGGATGCCTATTGTAGGTGCTTTCTTCTCAATTATAGTTGCAAAGCAGCTTTTCGGCGGTTTGGGTCAAAACTTCATTAACCCCGCTCTTGCCGGCAGAGCCTTCCTTTTGGCAGCTTACCCCACAAAGATGACGGGCAGCGCGGCTTTCGGCCCCGCTAAGTTCGAGAGCGTTGTTGACGCCGCTACTTACGCAACTCCTCTTACAGCACTTAAGGAGTCCGCAGGTGCAGTTACATCTTCGGATATTATTAACGGATTTTTGGGAAACGTGGGCGGAACAATCGGTGAAACCTGTGCGGTTCTCCTTATTCTCGGCGGTATCTATCTTATCGTAAGAAAGGTTATAAGCTGGAGAATACCCGTTACATATATCGCTACAGTATTTATTCTTATGCTTATTTTCGGAAGAAACGGTGCAGGCGACTTTATGGGCGCAATTAACGAGCTTTTTGTGGGCGGTCTTATGCTTGGTGCCTTCTTTATGGCTACCGACTATGCATCATCTCCCGTAACTCCCATAGGTCAGCTTATTATGGGCGTAGGCTGCGGCGTTTTGACGGTTATTATAAGACTTTGGGGAGGCTACCCCGAGGGCGTATCCTACTCAATTCTTCTTATGAACCTTTGTGTACCTCTTATTGACAGGTTTACTGAACCTAAAATTTTCGGGGAGGTGAAGAAGAAATGAAAATAATTAAACCGGGTATTATTCTTTTAATTATTTGTGCCGTTGCGGCAGCTCTTCTTGGATTTGTAAATTCCGTTACCCTTGAGCCTATTGCAGAGCAGACAGCTAAAAAGACAGCCGAAGCTATGGAAGCGGTTTTCGAAGGTGCAGAATTTGGTGACAGTGTTGAAACAGAAATCAGCGGTGCAGACCTTGACACAGGCGACGAGGACTTAAGCGACGCCACTATTACGGCTTATGCAGAGGCTGAAATCGACGGCAGCTCAGCAGGATACGCAGTTTCGGTTGAAACAAACGGCTACGGCGGAACTCTTTCAATGATGGTTGGTATCGACAATGACGGAGTTATTACAGGCGTAAGCGTTATCGATATGAGTGAAACAGCCGGTCTTGGTGCTAACTGCCAAACAGAGTGGATCGATCAGTATCAGGGCAAGGTTGCTCCCATAACAGTCAGCAAAACAGGCGCTCAGGGCGACAGCCAGATTGACGCAATCACTTCCGCCACAATCACTTCAAAGGCTGTTACAAGAGGCGTAAACGCTGTTTATTATGCTTTCTCACAAGGTCAGTTAGGAGGTGCAAATTAATGCAAAATCCTGTTAAAATTTTGAAAAACGGTTTGCTTAATGAGAACCCTACATTCGTTCAGGTTATAGGTATGTGTCCTACACTTGCGGTTACAACCGGTGCGGTTAATGCGGTAGGTATGGGTCTTTCCGTTACTGCGGTTCTTACCTGTTCAAACCTGTTTATATCACTTATTAGGAAGTTTGTTCCCGATGAAATAAGAATACCTTCATTCATCGTTGTTATAGCAACCTTCGTTACAATAGTTCAGCTTGTTCTTAAGGCTTTCATTCCAACTCTTGACAGTGCTTTGGGCTTATTTATTCCTCTTATCGTTGTAAACTGCCTTATCCTTGCAAGAGCCGAGGCTTTCGCTTCTAAGAATGACCCCATTTCCTCTGTTTTCGACGGTATCGGTATGGGTCTCGGCTTTACGGTTGCTCTTACATGCATCGGTATCGTAAGAGAGTTCCTGGGAACAGGGGCTGTTTTCGGAATTACTGTTCTTCCCGAAGCATTCCCTAAGACAATCACAATGATTCTTCCTCCCGGAGCATTCTTCACATTGGCATTCTTAATGATAGCTGTAAACAAAATCAGAAGCTCAAGGGCTAAGGCATAAGGAGGGGATATAAATGAGATTAATTGCTATAATTGTTACGGCGATATTTATTAATAACTACGTTATGTCCCAGTTCCTCGGCATTTGTCCGTTCTTGGGCGTATCCAAAAAGGTAGAAACAGCTGCCGGTATGGGTGTTGCGGTTATTTTCGTAATGGCTCTTGCCTCCGCTGCTTCATGGCTTGCTTATAACTTCATTCTTGTTCCTTTAGGTCTTGAATATCTTTATAATATTGCCTTTATTCTTATTATTGCGTCACTTGTTCAGTTTGTGGAGATGTTTATTAAAAAGTCTTCTCCCTCACTTTATCAGGCGCTTGGTGTGTTCCTGCCTCTTATAACAACAAACTGTGCCGTTTTGGGCGTTGCTGTTTCAAATATGCAGGCAGGCTATAACTTTATTGAAGCTGTTGTAAACGGCGTAGGCGGTGCTGCAGGCTTTGCTATGGCTATTATTCTGTTTGCCGGTATTCGTGAAAGAATTGCCCGCAACAAAATTTTGCCTGCTGTCAGCGGTTTCCCTATTGCGCTTATTTCAGCCGGTCTTATGTCTATAGCCTTTTTGGGCTTCTCGGGCATAAGCCTTATGTGATAAGGGAGGTGCAGATTTAATGGATATTACAAGTATTCTTTATCCGGTATTGAGTATCGGCGGTATGGGTGTTGTATTCGGCGCTTTCCTTGGTTTTGCCGCTATTAAATTTAAGGTTGAAACAGATCCGAAGGTTCCTCTTGTAAGAGAGTGCCTTCCCGGTGCTAACTGCGGCGGCTGCGGATATGCAGGCTGCGACGCTTTGGCTGACGCTATCGTTAAGGGCGAAGCTCCTGTTAATGCGTGCCCTGTCGGCGGTGCTGCTGTAGCTGAAAAGGTCGGAGCTGTTATGGGCGTTTCTGCCGGATCTTCTGAAAAAATGGTTGCTTTCGTTAAGTGTAACGGAAACTGCGAAGCAGCTAAAAGCAAGTATGAATATTTCGGTATTAACGACTGCGTAATGGAAGCTAACCTTGCCGGCGGCAACAAGCTTTGTTCCTACGGCTGTTTGGGCGACGGAAACTGTGTCAGAGCCTGCAACTTCGATGCAATTCATATCGTAAACGGCATTGCTGTTGTTGACAAAGAAATGTGCGTTGCCTGCGGAGCTTGTACAAAGGCTTGTCCCAAGAGCCTTATCGAGCTTATTCCTTATTCGGCTAAGGTTGTTGTTCAGTGTAACTCCAACGATATGCCTAAGGTTTCTAAGGATAACTGCTCAAACGCTTGTATGGGCTGTCAGCTTTGCGCAAGAAACTGCCCCGAAAAGGCTGTTGCAGTAACGAAGTTCCTTGCTAAGGTAGACTATTCTAAGTGTACCGCCTGCGGAACTTGTACGGAAAAATGCCCCACAAAGGCAATTAAACATATTTCATAAGTAAATATTAACAATAATAAAACACCGCAGAGAGAAATTTCTGCGGTGTTTTTCAGTGAAAAAAAGTAATCTTTAATTTTTGGGATAAGGTTTTTTAACTTTTGTTCTATTAATAAGATAGTCGACGCTTGTCCCATATAGATCGGCAATTTTCGAAAGAATTTCTACGGGGACGGCTCTATCTCCGCCTTCATAGTAAGAATAGGCTCTTTGAGAAATATTTAAATATTTTCCCATATCAGACTGGGTTAAGTCATTATCTTCTCTTAGGTTTCTTATACGTTCATATTTCATAGCTTTCACCTCAAAGAAAAACGGCTGTCAAAATCAACAGCCGTAAAATACATAATTAAGTTTTATCAAAATCCACGTTTGGGGTTGATTATATCAAGCCTTCCGGGACGTGAAAAAGGATTGTCGTTTGTGGCAGCGGTTTCTCTGCGGCTTTCCTCTTCCTCAAGCTTTTTAAAGGGGTTGGAATAATCTTTTTTAACAGCCTGTTGAGCAGGGTGATATTTAACCGTATTCTGTGTCGAAACAGGTGCAATTGTGTCATCGATTAAGCCCGTAGCCACAACAGTAACCTTAACCAATCCCTCAGCAGTGTCAGATGACCTTGAAGTACCGAAAATAACCTCGGCTTCGGGGTCAAGAAGTTCACTGATTGAGTCAACGGCGTTAGCCACGTCAACCATAGAAATATCCCCTGTGTAGCTAATGTTTATAAGAACGCTCTTAGCTCCGTCAATAGAGGTCTCCAAAAGAGGGCTCTTTATAGCAAACTGAGCCGCATCCATTACATTGTCTGCCGAGCCTACGCCCATAAGAGCGAAGCCTCTGTTTTCCGTCATAACGGTCCTTACGTCCGCAAAGTCAAGGTTGATTTCGCCGGGACGGGCGATAAGGTCGGAAATACCTATTACGCCCTGAACAAGAACGCTGTCAGCCAGCTTAAAGGCGTCTTTAATGCTTGTTTTCTGGTCGGCTGTTTCAATAAGCTTTTGATTGGGAATTACAATAAGAGTGTCAACGTTTGCCTTAAGGTTTTCAATTCCCTGTAAAGCGAACTTCATACGTTTTCTTCCCTCAAAAAGGAAAGGCTTGGTAACAACGCCTACCGTGAGAACACCTAATTCCTTGGCGATTGAAGCCACAACGGGGGCTGCCCCTGTGCCTGTTCCGCCGCCCATACCGGCAGTAATAAACGCCATATCCACATCAGCCATTGCGGCATAAATTTCTTCCTTTGTTTCTTTGGCAGCCTCTGCCCCAACCTCAGGTCTGCCCCCTGCGCCTAAGCCCTTTGTGCTTTTGGGACCTATAGCAATTTTAACCTTTGAAAGGTTATCGGCGAGAGCCTGCTTGTCGGTGTTGACTGCAACAAACTCAATTCTGTCATCGGCTCCTGTTTCAATCATTCTGGTGACGGCGTTTCCGCCTGCTCCGCCTACGCCGAAAACCACTATTCTTGCGTTTTCGCTTCTGTTTACTTCATTAACAACATCTATCAACGGTATCCCTCCAAGTATATTTTTTCATCTTCAGCTTCGGTGATTTCCGATTGTTTTCAATATATGCTTATCTTATTATACTACATTTCAATAAAGATTTCCATAGTTATTTTAAATAAATTTTAAAAAATGTCAAGAGTTTTTACAAAAATTTACTCAGATTTAGGTTTTAAGCTTAAAACTGGGGTTATTTGACGTGTCCGAAATGTCCAAAGTGCCTGCTTCAGAGGAGTCAAGCTGCTTCAGAATTTCGTTTAAGGTTGCGATTTTGGTGTGGGCGTTGTCTATGTTTCCGAAAACCACATCGATTTTGTCTATGTAAAGATGTATGTCGTCCGGGTTAGACACGTCAAGCTTAACCACAACGTCGTTCAGGTCATAGGCGTCAATAAGCTTTGAAATCTGCACAACATAGTCAAGAGAATATCCGTTTGTAACGGACAAAACCTCGCCCAGTGTAAAGCTGTCAAACTTAAGCCCCAAAACAACAGGGTGTGAAGCGTCAGTTTCCTTCTGAATGTCTATAACCCGACCGTCAATATCTATGTAAAGGTAGCTGCCCATATATGGAACATAACTGCGAACACGTCTTTCCTCAATTGTAATCAGCAGTGTAGAGGGCAGCCTTTTGGATATTTTCGCCGACTTTATATAGTTGCTTGATTTCAGGCGTGAAACAACGGCTGAAGAAGGGTAGGTGAATATATTTCTGCCTACGCCGTCAATTTCGCCCAGCTCAAAAATCTCCTCATTTGAAAGCTGAGAATTGCCTACAATCTGAATTTCCTGAATTTCAAAAACAGGACTTATGAGAGCGGCTATAACAAGCAGAAAAAACAGAACTATTAAAACCGCCAGCATAAACTTTTTCCTTTGTGTCATAACATCATTTCCTTTCCCTTATACCATTTTAAGATATTTCTCTTAAAATGTCTATATTTTTTTTATAAAATCTCAATATTTCCTCCCAAAGACGTAATCTTTTGAATAAGCCCCTCATATCCTCTGAAAATATGGTGAGGATTATGAATTTCGCTTGTTCCTTTTGCAGCAAGTGCCGCAATAACAAGGGCTGCTCCGCCCCGAAGGTCATAAGCGTTAAGCCCTGCACTCTTCAGACAATCAACACCGCTTATAATAAAGCTTCTGTTTTCCTCGGCTATTTCAGCCCCTGTTTTTATAAGTTCCCCAATGTGGCGGTTTCGGGCTTCGAAAACAGTTTCTTTCACAATGCTTTTTCCATGAGCCAAAGACAGAAGTGCACAGATTTGGGGCTGCAAGTCTGTGGGGAAGCCGGGATAGGGGGCTGTTGTTATTTCATTTACAGAATTGAGTTGTTGAGGTGCTTTTAGAAAAATGCCGTTTTCTTTTTCCGTCAGAATACAGCTTGTTTCCTTAAGCACGTCTCCGATTATACCGAGCTCCGAAAGGGTTATGCCCCTTATTGTGATTTTTCCCCTTGTGGCTGCTGCGGCGCAAAGATAGGTTGCGGCTTCAATTCTGTCGGGAATAACCCTTGCTTTAGCCGAGTGAAGCTGCTCTACCCCCTCAATTTCAACTCTGTTTTCATAAAAGCTGATTTTTCCTCCGCAGGCGTTTAGAAAGTCTGTAAGAGCAAGGGTTTCCGGTTCTTTTGAGGGGTTAGTTATTACAGTTGTACCTTTGGCAAGACAGGCGGCGGCCATAAGGCTTTGGGTTGCTCCCACACTAGGAAAGGGCAGATTTATTTCAGCTCCCTTAAGACTGCCCTTAAGGGTTATTTTTCCTCTTTCTTCAACAACCTCCGCACCCATAGCCTTAAAGCCCATAATGTGCAGATCTATGGGACGTTTCCCCAAAACACATCCTCCCGGCTCATAAAAGCCGATGCAGCCGAAACGAGCCAAAAGAGGACCGCAGAAGGTTATGCTTGAACGCATTTTTTCACAAAGCCTTTGGGGTATTCGGGTTAAGTTAAGACCGGAACAGTCAATTGTCAGAGTGTTTTTGTCAAATTCGGCACATCCGCCCAAAGCCTTTATAATCTCCGCCGATGTTTCTGCGTCTGTTATTCTCGGGCAGTTTGTAAGTGTGATTTTTCCGCTTATCAAAACAGAAGCGGCTGTCATAGGCAGTACGGCGTTTTTTGCGCCTGAAGCATAAATTTCACCCCTTAAGGGCGTACCGCCTTTAATTCTCAATACGGGCATAGGCGCAGACTCCTTTTTAAAGCATATTGATATAATATGACTGTTTTCTGCTTTGTGTTAAAAATCTTTGAAAATATTTGAAATGTTTAAATATATATGATATAATGCTTTATAAATGTTTATTAAGACTGAGATGATGAAGATTAGATTTCACTTGGGAGGAATTGACGTGATTAAAAAGGTAGGAATTGTGGGCTTCGGCGCTTTGGGAATATTGTTCGGGTCATATTTAAGCGACAAGGTGGGCAAGGAAAATTTTTTCGTTATTGCCGATGAAGAAAGAGTTAAAAGATATAAGGAAAAGGGAATTTACAAAAACGGCGTTTTGTGCGATATGAACTACGTTTCGCCGGGAGAAAGCTCCCCAAAGGTTGACCTTATGCTTTTCGGAGTAAAATATTCCGCTATGGGAGAGGCTCTTAAGATTGCGGAGGGTTTTGTTCACTCAAAGACTATTTTCGTTTCCCTTCTTAACGGCATAGCCAGCGAAGAGGATATTGCAGAAAAATTCGGCTCGGAAAATGTGGTTTATTCCACAGCCCAGTGTATGGATTCCCTTAAGGTTGACAACGCCATAACCTACAGAGATATGGGCTTTTTGAACTTCGGCAGGGTCGGCTCAGTAGGCAGCGACGAAAACATTGCCGCTTTAAAGGAATTTTTCGACAGAACCGCCTTTCCCTATAAAATGCCTGAGGATATGTCCAAAAACCTTTGGGGGAAGCTTCTTTTAAACACAGGCTGCAATCAGGCTGCGGCGGTTTTCGACTGCTGCTTTGACGTGCTTCAGAAAGAGGGCAGACCCCGTGAGGTTATGATCGGGGCTATGCGAGAGGTTATGGAAGTAGGTCAGGCAGAAGGCATAAACCTTGACGAAGGCGACGTAGAATATTGGGTAAAGGTTCTTGACGGGCTTAACCCGCAGGGTATGCCGTCATTAAGACAGGACGTTTTAAACAAGAGAAAAACAGAGGTTGAGCTTTTTTCGGGCACAATAAACAGGCTTGGGAAAAAGCATAATATAAAAACACCCTATAATGAATTTTTATATAAAGAGATAAAAAAGATAGAAGAAAACTATTAAAAGAGGTTGGCTATGTATTTAAAACAGCTTGAAATGCAGGGGTTTAAATCGTTCCCCGAAAAAATAAGACTTAAATTCACAAGGGGAATAACTGCGGTTGTAGGGCCTAACGGCAGCGGAAAAAGCAACGTTGCAGACGCTGTCCGCTGGGTTTTGGGCGAAGCCGGAGCAAAAAATCTCCGTGGGCAAAAAATGGAGGACGTAATTTTCGCCGGGACGCAAAACAGAAAGCCTTTGGGCTTTGCGGAGGTTTCCCTTGTTATTGACAATGAGGACAAGAAGCTTAATATAGACTTTGCGGAGGTTACTGTCACAAGACGGCTCTACCGCTCAGGTGAAAGCGCATATCTCATAAACGGCGCAGTCTGCCGAAGAAAGGACATTTTAGAGCTGTTTATGGATACGGGCGTAGGCAAAGAGGGCTATTCTATTGTAGGTCAGGGCAGAATTGACGAGATTTTGTCTGCTAAAAGCGAAGACAGACGTGCCCTTTTTGAAGAAGCCGCCGGAATTGTTAAGTTCAAAAACAGACGAAACGAGGCGGCTAAAAAGCTTGAAAACGAAAGGGCAAATCTTCTGCGAGTGGAGGATATAATTTCCGAAACAGAGGGAAGGCTTGAACCCTTGGAGAAGGCAGCCGAAAAGGCTAAAAAATATTTGAAGCTTTCAGAGGAGCTTAAAGAGACGGATATAAGCATATTTGTTTTAGACGTAAAAAAATATGAAGCCCAAATAGAAAAGCTTTCCGCTGCGGCTGAAACCCTTCAAACCCAAATCGAAGAGACGGAAAAAAAGCTTAATGAAGCCGAAGGCAAAAAAAGTCTTAAAAAAGAGAACTCCGAAAAGCTTAACAGCGATATTGAAAAGCTGAACGAAGAAATAACAGAGCTTAAGGTAGGCTATAACGACAAATTAGGCGAAATCAAGCTTTTAACAGCGGAGCGTGAACACAGACTTCAGCAGACTGCCAAAATGGCTGAAAACCGAAAAGCGGCTTTAAAATCAATTGAAGAAAAAACAAAGGAGCTTGAAGCTGTTGAAACAAGGAGCAGACTTTCTCTGACAGCCCTTGAGGGCATAAACCAAAAGGCAGAGACAGCAGAGGGCGAGGTTAAAGCCCTTCAGGCTGAAATTGCCGAAAAGGAAGCCCTTGCGGAAAAGGTAAACGAAGAAATTTTGGGAGTTATGAAAGGCTCAGCAGACAAAAAGGAAGAAATTGCCAAGCTTTCGGAAAGAATGTCCGGCATTAAAGACAGACGGGCAAAGCTTCTTGAAGAAACAGAGGTCAGCGAGGGTCAGTTAAACCAAAAGGAAGCTCTATTGGCTTCATTAAATAAGGAAAAGCAGGATATTTTGTCGGCGGTTGATACCCTTGAAAAAAGCCGTCAGGCACTTTTAAGCGAAAGCCGTGACTTAAGCATAAAATCCGAAGGCTTGGAAAAAAAGCAGAAGGAGCTGACCTTCGGCATAAACAACAAAAAGTCCGAAATCAACATACTTTCGGGACTGGAATCCTCTTATGAGGGCTATTATAACGGCGTTAAAGCCGTTCTTAAAAACAGAAACGGACTTAAGGGGATTTGCGGCGCAGTAGGTGAGCTTATTTCGGTAAACAAGAAATACGAGCTTGCTATAGAGACGGCTTTAGGGGGCGCATTGCAAAACGTAATTGTCGAAAGCGAAGAAACCGCCAAGGAAGCCATTAATTTTCTCAAGAAAACCAAGGGCGGAAGGGCTACCTTTATGCCCTTAACCGCAGTTAAAAAGAGCTTTTCCGGTCTTAATAACGAAGTGATAAGCTTTAAGGGCTTTGTAGGCTCGGCTGACGAGCTTGTAAGCTGTGACGCAAAATATTCGGGGGTTATAAAGGGGCTTTTGGGCAGAACCGCCGTTGTTGACACACTTGAAAACGGAATTGCCCTTGCAAAAAAGACAGGCTACTCCGTCAAAACCGTTACCTTAACAGGTGAAATTTTCAATGCCGGCGGCTCTATAACAGGTGGCGCATCCTCACGAAAACAGGGCAGTATTCTTTCACGTAAAAACGATCTTGACAGGCTCAAAGCCGAAAAGACAAGCCTTGAAGCCGAACTTGCCAAAATAAACGACCGGCTTGCAGGGGTTAATTTCAATTTGTCATCGGTTAAAAGAGACATTGAAAGCAACAGAACCGCCTATAACGGCAAAGCCGTAAGGCTTGAAAGCATTAAAACACGTATCGAAAGCGAAGAAAAGCTTTTGAAAGAGGGCAGAGAAAGGCTTGAACGCCAAAACAGTGAGCTTAAGGGCTTGACTGAAGAGGAACAGACAGGGACTGACCTTTTGGGGGCTGCCGGAAAGGGTCTTTCAGAAAGCGAAGAAAGGCTTCAGGGGCTTAACGAAAGCCTAGGGGTATCCCGTGAAAAGGCTCAGAAGCTCAGAGAAAGCCTTGAAGAAAAAAACATGAGCCTGACGGCTTTAAGGCTTGAAAGCGAAAGAACCGCCGCCGAGCTTTTATCTCTTGAAAAGGACACCGAGAGACTGAAGGGCGAAATTGAGGGCATTAAAAACGATGATGAGCTTAGCACTCAGGAAAGCGAAAAGCTTGCCGCTGATATTGAAAAAGCGGAAGCGGACAAAAAGCGTCTTGAAGAGGAAGCCCAAGGCTTAAGCCTTGAAGCGGACAAAAAGACGGAGACCTATAACGGACTTTTGAAGGAAAGATATGAAATAAACAAGGCTGTTTCCGAAATTGAAGAAGAAATTAAGGATATAAACGACACGCTTCTCAATTTAAACAGACAAAAGACATCGGGAGACGAAAGACTTTCAGCCGTCAGAGAAAAAAGCCGCAGTCTTTATGACAGTATGTGGGAAAGCTATGAAATAACCTACCCCGAAGCGGTTAAGCTTTTCAAAGAGGGCTTAAGCCTGAACGACCTTAACAAAAGAGCTAAGGAGCTTAAGGGGCAGATTAAGTCTCTGGGCAGTGTAAACACCGCCGCGCCGGAGGAATACGCCGAAACAAAAGAGAGATACGAGTTTTTGACATCTCAAAGGGCTGATATTTTAAAGGCGGAACAGGACTTAGCCCAAATTACCGATCAGCTTGAAACGATTATGAAGGACAAGTTTTCAGAGGGCTTTAAGGCTATAAACGAAAGCTTTAAAAAGGTGTTTAAAGAAATGTTCGGCGGAGGAACAGCTTATGTTGCTCTTTCGGACGAAAACGATGTTCTCAATTCGGGAATTGAAATTAACGCTCAGCCCCCGGGAAAGAAGCTTCAGAGTATGCTTCTGCTTTCAGGCGGCGAAAGGGCGCTGACAGCTATGGCCCTGCTTTTTGCGATTCTCAGGCTTAAGCCCTCGCCCTTCTGCATACTTGACGAAATCGAAGCGGCTCTTGACGAAGCCAATGTAAGCCGCTACGCAAAATACATAAAGAGCCTTTCCGACACGTCGCAGTTTATAGTTATAACCCACAGAAAAGGCACTATGGTTGAAGCGGACAATCTTTACGGAATAACTATGCAGGAGCAGGGCATTTCAAAAATGGTTTCCGTAAGTCTTAAAGAGGCAGACGCATTAACTGATTAACAGATTAACGGATTAACAGGAGGAATTAAAAAAATGGCATTTTTTAATATTTTCAAGAAGAAAAAAGAAGAGGAAAACGAAAAACCGAAGAACACAGAATCCGAGATTTTAACGGCTGAGGAAGAAACAGAAGAAGCACAGGAAGCCCAAGAGGAAGCTGTGACGGAAGAAGCGGAAACAGAACTCGAGGTTTCCGACGAGATAACTGCCGAAGATGATTTTTCAGACGAAACAGAAGAAAATCCCGTTGCCGAAGCAGAGGAAAACGAGCCTGTTGAAGAGACTGAAATTCAGCAAGAGCCTGAGCCTAAAAAGGCAAAGGGCGGCTTTTTCTCAAAAATCAAAGCCGGACTTCAAAAAACGAGAGAAAACATTCTTTCAGGAGTAGAACAGGTTTTGAAGGGCTTTACCGAAATAGATGACGACCTGTATGACGAGCTTGAAGAGGCTCTTATTATGGCGGATATTGGGGTTGAAACCTCCCTTGATATAATTTCAAGAGTAAAAGAGGTTGTTAAGAAAGAAAAAATCAAGGACGTGGCGGAGGTCAAAAACATTATCGTCAGAGTTATTTCCGAAATTCTTTCCGAAGGCGACGACGAGCTTAATCTGCCTTCACCTTCAATTATGCTTATAATCGGTGTAAACGGCGTGGGCAAGACCACCACAATAGGAAAGCTTACAAGCTACTATAAAAGCGAGGGCAAGTCGGTTATGCTTGCCGCTGCCGACACATTCAGAGCCGCTGCAATCGACCAGCTTCTTGTTTGGGGCGAAAGAAACGACGTAACCGTCATAAGGCACAGCGAAAATTCTGACCCGGCTGCCGTTGTGTTTGACGCCGCCGCAGCAGCAACAAAAAGAAATACAGACCTTCTTATATGCGACACAGCCGGCAGACTTCACAACAAGAAAAATCTTATGGAAGAGCTTAAGAAAATTTCAAGGGTTATTGAAAGAGAAGCACCAAACGCCCATAAAGAGGTTTTCCTTGTTCTTGACGCAACAACAGGTCAAAACGCCCTTCAGCAGGCGAAGCTTTTTAAAGAGGTCTGCGATATTACAGGCATTATTTTAACAAAGCTTGACGGAACCGCAAAGGGCGGCATAGTTATTGCAATTAAGAACGAGCTTAAAATCCCCGTTAGGTTTATAGGCGTGGGAGAGGGCATAGACGATTTACGCCCCTTTGAAGCGGAAAGCTTCGCCAGGGCGCTTTTCGAAGAGTAATATTAATATTAGTTTAAGAATTGTTTTCGGCATTTTCCTCAGCCTTGTCTTTTTTTCGAAGCCAAACCTGAGCGGCGGCTTCGGTTAAAATTAAGCCTATGGCTATTGACCCGGCGCAGAGTATTGTCTGAAAGAGATAGTTTACGCCTTCAATTGTGTTTTTCTCCAAAAAAGAAATCATTGTGCGGTAAAGACCTATCCCGGGGACTAAGGGCATTATAGCAGGCATTTCATAGGCTGTAACGGGGTTTTTCTGAATAAAGGCGAAAAACTCGGACATAAGGGCGATTATTACGCCCCCTAAAACACAGCCCATAATATCGGAGTTTACCATATAATTCGACATTATATAATAGGCTATGTAGCCGCAGGCGCCTGTGAGAGCCGAACAGGGCAGGGTTTTTGGAGGGGCATAAAAAACTATGCCGAAAGCAATTGTTGCAAAAAAGGCAACACCGAAGTGAAATAAAAGCTGTGTCATTTATACCAGACCTCCTAACATTAAATAAATCTCCAATACAAGGGCTACCCCCACAGCCAGGCTTCCGCCTACAAGAAGGGATTCCGCAAGGCGTGACGTTCCGGCGGAAAGGTTGCCTGCCAAAAAGTCTCTTAAACACAGCAGAATGGCAATCCCGGGGAAGAAGGGCTTCATACCCCCTACAATAATAGGCTCAAAAAATATTTTATCTGACAAATTGCTTGCAATAACGGCTATTGCCCCTGTTATTAAGCCTGCCAAAAAGCTTTTTAAAAATACCTTTGCAGGCAGATTTTTGATAAGTACCGCCGCGGCGCCCGAAAGCAGACCGCAGACAAAGGCGGCAATAAGGTCATAAAGCGTAGCCCCGGCAAGAGCGGCAAAGCCTGCACTGACTGCTCCGCACATTACAAAATAGAGCCAGTCGGGGTAGGGCTTCTTTTGGGGAATTGCCTTTAAATATTCCATAATGTCGGTGTAAGGGCGTTCGTCAGTTTCAAGATTTTTCGCAAATGTGTTTATTTTGCACATATTGCTTATGTTAATTTGGCGGTCTCTTGTCTTTTTAATTTTTGTCTGCTCACCCTTTGTGTTTGAGGTCAGAATTATTACCGTAGGCAGAACAAAGGCTTCTGCGTTTGAAAGACCCTCTTTTTTGCAGATTAAACGGCAGGTTTCTTCAACGCTGTAGGTTTCCGCCGTTGATTTTAAAAGAACCTCTCCTGCCCTGACGGAGATGTTTAATATTTCATGTTCGGAAAGATTTTGCATGGCTTCCTCCTTTATATATTCAGTCGTTAGCGTAAAGCAGTCAACAAGCCTCCCCTTGAGGGCGTTCAGAACTTTTGCCTGCGGCAAAAGCCGTACACCTTGAAATTTTCTTTGAAAAAAACAAGGTGTACGTCCCGAACTCTTTCGGGTTCCGGCTGGCACACGTAGTGTGACGGAGAGGTGTTGCAGTTTTACCACATTCATTATATACTATAAAACTTATCTATGTCAATATTGCATAAAACAATTTATAAGGCGTGATTATTATGGAAAAGCTTTTAACAACCGAGGGTGTTGTGGAAAATATAATATTTGCCAATGAAGAAAACGGCTACTGCGTCTTTGCCTTAAGCGATGATGAGGGTGAAGGGGCTGACGCCGAGCTTGTCTGCGTGGGTACTCTGCCCGACATTCACGAGGGTGAAAGCATAAGGGTTACAGGCAGCATTATAAACCACCCGTCCTACGGCAGACAGCTAAGTGTTTCCGCCTATGAAAAGACATTGCCCAAAACCGAAAGAGGTATTGAAAAATATTTGGGAAGCGGCTTAATTAAGGGCATAGGAGCCGGGCTGGCAAAGCGAATTGTCAAGATGTTCGGCGATGAAACCTTTAAAATAATAGAGGAAGAGCCTTTAAGGCTTGCTGAGGTAAAGGGCATAAGCAAGGGAAAGGCTATGACCGTAGGCGCTGTTTTTCACGAACAGGCGGAGCTGAGACGTGTCATTGTCTATCTTGACAAATACGGCATAAGCCCCCTTTACGGCTTAAAAATATTCAAGAAATACGGCGAAAAAAGTATTGACATAGTAGAAAAAAATCCCTACCGCCTTGCGGACGAAATTCAGGGCATAGGCTTTAAAACCGCTGACACAATTGCCTTTAATATGGGGGTTGAGCCCGATTCCTCCTTCAGAATTAAAGCGGGAATTAAATATGTTTTAAATCTTGCATCCCAAAGCGGTCATACCTATCTGCCCTTGGAAAGCCTTTTGAGAAACACTTCAACAGTTATAGGCGTTTCCGAGGAGCTTATTAAGGACGTAACCGCCGAAATGGGAGCGGAACAAAAGGTTTTCTGCGAAAAAAAGGACGATAAAATAAGGGTTTATCTGAATATATATTATTATGCCGAGAGCTACGCCGCAAGAAAGCTTTTGGAGCTTGACAAAACAGCGGAGAAAATACCCTTTGACTTTTGGCAGGATATGAAATATCTTGAAAAGGAATGCTCAATAAAGCTTGCTCCCGAACAAAAGGCTGCTGTTCAGGCGGCTATGGAAAACGGCGTCTGCGTCATAACAGGCGGCCCCGGTACGGGCAAAACCACCACAATAAACGCAATAATAAAGCTTCTTTCGGCGGAAAACGCCGAGATTGTTTTGGCTGCTCCCACAGGCAGAGCCGCCAAAAGAATGACGGAAACAACAGGGCTTGAAGCCCAAACAATACACAGGCTTTTGGGTACGGGCTTCTTAGCCGAAAACAGCCGTCACCAAACCTTTGAAAAGGACGAGGATAACCCTATTGAAGCAGATGTTGTTATTGTGGACGAATGCTCAATGATTGACCTTATGCTTTTTTACAGCCTTTTGAAAGCCGTTGCCCACGGAACAAGACTTATTTTGGTAGGGGACTCCTATCAGCTGCCGTCAGTAGGGGCAGGCAGTGTCCTCAAGGACGTTATATCCTCCGGCTGTGTGAAGGTTGCACGCCTGAGCGAGGTTTTCAGACAGGCGGCTCAGTCCGACATTGTTCTTAACGCTCATAAAATAAACAACGGCGAATACCCGGAGCTGACTAAAAAAAGCAATGACTTTTTCTTTATTAAACGCCTTGACATAAATGACGTTATAAGGGAAATCGTCAGCCTTTCAAAGGATAGGCTTCATAAGTTTTTAAACTGCGACCCACTTAAAGACATTCAGGTTTTGACCCCCATGAGAAAAAATCCCTTAGGCGTCAACAATCTCAATATAGTGCTTCAAAACGCCTTTAACCCCAAAAGCCCCTTTAAAGCCGAAAAAGAATACAGAGACACTGTTTTCAGAGAGGGCGACAAGGTTATGCAGATAAAAAACAACTACAACATCATATGGCAGATTATGGAGAACGGTATTGTCACAGCCGAGGGAACAGGGGTTTTTAACGGTGACGAGGGCATTATTAAAAGAATTTCAAGCGGAGAGGAATTTATAGAGGTGGTTTTTGACGAAAACAAATATGTCAAATATGACTTTTCCCAGCTTGACGAGCTTGATCTGAGCTACGCCGTGACTATTCACAAGTCACAGGGCAGTGAATATAAGGCGGTTATAATTCCTGCCTTTAACGGCCCTGCGGCACTTCTTTCACGAAATCTTCTTTACACCGCCGTAACAAGAGCCAGAGAGCTTTGCGTAATTGTGGGTAACCCGGCTATTCTCAAAAAAATGATTGACAACAATAAAGAGGTAAACAGATATTCTTCACTTTGCGACAGACTGACCGATATGGCGGAGACAATTATATGATTAAGCTTTTTGAAAACATTTTAGATATAATTTACCCCAAAAGCTGCGGACTTTGCGGCGGTCTTTTGGAGTTCGGCTCTGAAAAGGCTGTCTGCGAAGCCTGTTTTGAAAAGCTTAACAAAGAGGGCTTTCCCTTCAGAAGCGGCAGAGAGGGCATTTCTCTCTTTCCTTACAGCGGAGATATAAGAAAACGTATAATCGAGCTTAAATATGACGGAAGAACGGAGCTTTGTTCACTTTTCGGCTTTTTTATGGCTGAAGCCTTTAAAAAATCCGGGCTGACTGCTGATTTTGACGAGGTTTTGGCTGTGCCCGCAAGCAAAAAGGGCTTTAAGGCAAGGGGCTATAACCAAGCGGAGTTAATGGCAAAAGAAGTAGGAAAACGCCTTAATATCCCAATAGGGTCGGAGCTTGTAAGAATTAAGGAAACACTGCCTCAAAACAAGCTTGACCAAAGCAAAAGAGCCGAAAATATAAAGGGTGCTTTCGGTGTCACAGGCAATCTGCATAACAAGAAAATACTTCTGATTGACGATATTTATACAACGGGAAGTACAATAAACGAGTGCAAAAGAACCTTAATATCAGACGGAGCGGAAAGCATATTTTACATAACGGCGGCAAAGACGGTTCTGCATAATGACAATTAACAAAAAACGGACGTTCAACAAATCATTCCCAAGAGCATATATTTTTAACAAATGCTTTTTGGAGTGATTTTTTTGTATTACAAAGGGGCAAGATACAGAAATTATATAAACAGCGAAATAAGAAACTGGCTTAAAGACGGCAGGCTTCAGCCGGAATCGGGTTACGGCGTAAGGGCTTTTGCGGAAGAGACAAATCAAGGCGACGACTTAAGAAGGGGAGCAGACAATTTTGAATATTATAGGGGAGAACAGGCTGAAAGCCCTGTTTCAAACGGATTAGGCGGCTATGTACCTAATTCGAATGTTCCCATGCCCCCTGAGGGCGAAAAAAGCAGACTTGAACCCGTAAGCTACGACGGAGCATACAGCCGTGATATAAGGCTTATGCATGAGCTTTTCGGCAGAATTAACGCCTTTTTATACCCAATTGTTGTTGAGGTTTTAAACAGCAGAGAATATTCGGGCAGCGACCTCTATGACTATGACCGGCCCCAAAGGGAAAACGGCGGCGGTTCAATAAGAGACAACGAAATCGACAGAGAAAATTTAAACAGAATGATAACCGAGGTTTACAACAAGGCTGTTAAAATGTCGGATGATTATGACGAAATTATGAATGACGACAACGGGCTTCTTGCAGGTGAGTCAAGAGAGGAGCTGCTCAGAGCGGCAATAGAAAGCCTTATTTTAACGGAAATTTTTCTCTCACGCAGACCATATTACAGAAATACCGCCAAAGCCTACAGATATTTTGAGGGCAGATATGACGGCGTAAACCCGCTATATTGAAATTAAAAATTCGTTGTAAAATTTTCACAAAAATTTAATTTTAAAAAGAGGAAAACCATAACTTTTGACGAATATTATAATCAGAAGGATATGAAAGGAAAATAGATATTTCATACCCCCGAATTTATATGTCAGGAGTTGATTTTATGCGTTTTAAGTTTATCGGTAAGAATATTACAATATGGGATACTATTAAAGAAAAGGTTGAAGCCAAGGTAGGCAAGCTTGAAAAGCTTCTGCCGGAAGATACCGTTGTTAATGTGGCGGCTTCAAACACAAAGGGCGTCAGCAAGCTTGAAATTACAATTCCTCTCTATAAGAGAATTTTAAGAGCAGAGGTCTCCGACCCGGATATGTATGCGGCAGTTGACCTTGTTGTTGACAAGCTTGAAAGACAGCTTAAAAGATATAAAGGCAGACTTAAAGACAGAGCCAAAAAAGGCGGCAGCTTTGCCGAAGAGCTCGGGCTTGTTCAGGGTGAAGAAGAAACTGTTGACGAAAGCGCAAGAATTTCGAAGGTTAAAACTTTCCCCATTAAGCCTATGGATCCCGAAGAAGCAGTTATGGAAATGGGTCTTTTGGGGCATACTTTCTATATGTTTATAAATGAGGCAAACGGAGAAATCTGTCTCGTATATAAGAGAGATGACGGAACCTACGGGCTTCTGGAACCTCAAAAATAAATAAATTAAAAAATAATTCACAGTGTATAGAGGGGGCAGCACGCCGACAGTTGTTCAGGCGGCTGTCCCCTCGACGCATTATTTCTAAAAATGATAAGAGAGGATGATTTTATGAACGGCAGCGCTATGTATAAGCTCGGCTACGGTCTTTACGTTTTAAGTGCGAAAGATGAAAACAAGGATAACGCCTGTATTATTAACACTGCAATTCAAGTTACAAGCTCTCCCAATCGAATTGCCGTAACCGTAAACAAAAACAACTACACCCACCAAATGATTAAAAACACCGGAGTTTTTAACATTTCCGTAATTTCCGAAAAAGCGGATTTTTCACTTTTCAAACGCTTCGGCTTTTCAAGCGGCTTAAACACAGACAAGCTTGAAGGCTTTGAGGGCTGGCTTCGCGCTTTAAACGGCGTAATTTATGTTACCGAAAACACAAATGCCTATTTAAGCGGAAAGGTTGAAAGAGAAATCGACCTCGGCTCTCACACAATGTTTATAGCCGATGTTACGGACGGCGAGGTTCTCTCGGATGTTCCCACAGCCACCTATGACTACTACCACAAAAATATTAAGGAAAAGCCCCCTGTTAATGAGAAGAAAAAGGGCTTCAGGTGCAAAATCTGCGGATATGTTTATGAGGGGGACGAGCTTCCTGCCGACTTTGTCTGCCCAATCTGTAAGCACGGCGCAGAGGACTTTGAAAAAATTTAACAGAATAAGCAGTTTTGCCGCAGAGTTCAAAAGACTTTGCGGTTTTTTGTTTGAAAAGCCCTTGATTTAGTAGGTTTTTTGTGATAAACTATGATAGATTTAGTTGGATTGCCGAAAGCGCATATTTCCCTGATTTTCGGGAAGTGGCAAAGGAGAATGGTTTTTATGATGATTTCCACAAGGGGGCGTTATGCTCTCAGGGTTATGATTGATTTGGGTGAAAGAGAGGGTCAGGGCTTTGTGGCCCTGAGAGAAATTTCCGAAAGACAGGATATTTCGGAAAAATATTTGGAGTCTATTGTTAAAAGGCTTGTTAAAAACGGTCTTGTTGTGGGGATAAGGGGTAAAAACGGCGGCTATAAGCTTGCCAAAAAGCCCTCTGAATACACAGTGGCTGAAATTTTAACCGCTGCCGAAGAAGTTTTAGCCCCCGTTGCCTGTTTAAGCTGCGGCGAAAACCCCTGTGAAAGAGCGGAAAGCTGCAAAACACTGCCTATGTGGAAGGAGCTTCAGGGTGTTATTACCGATTTTTTTGCCGGCATTACCCTTCAGGGCTTGATTTCTTCTTAAAACAGGATTATAATGGTTATTAAATTTGTTGATTATTATATAAGGAGTTGAAACATAGTGGAAAAGGAGAAATTTTATATTACTACGCCTATCTATTATCCCAGCGACAAGCTGCATATAGGCCATTCCTACTGCACCGTTGCCACAGACGCAATGGCGAGATACAAGAGGGCGAGAGGCTATGACGTTATGTTCCTTACGGGAACTGACGAGCACGGTCAGAAAATCGAGAGAATTGCCGACGAACACGGCGTAACCCCCAAGGAATACGTTGACGGAATAGTTGAAAGCGTTAAAGAGCTTTGGAAGCTTATGAACATAAGCTATGACAGATATATAAGAACCACCGATGATTATCACGTAAAGGCGGTTCAGAAGATTTTCAAAGCCCTTTACGATAAGGGCGAGATTTATAAAAGCGAATATGAGGGGCTTTACTGCACGCCCTGTGAGTCCTTCTTTACGGAAAAAGACCTTGTTGACGGAAAGTGTCCCGACTGCGGCAGACCTGTTGAAAAGGTTAAGGAAGAAAGCTATTTCTTCAGACTTTCAAAATACGGCGACAGAATTATTAAGCTTTTGGAGGAGCACCCGGAGTTTTTGGAGCCTGCTTCAAGAAGAAACGAAATGATAAACAACTTCTTAAAGCCCGGTCTTACAGACCTCTGCGTTTCAAGAACATCCTTTAAGTGGGGCGTTCCCGTTGACTTTGACGAGGGTCATATTGTCTACGTTTGGATTGACGCTCTTTCAAACTATATTACAGCTTTGGGCTACGGCTCAGACGATGACAGCGACTTCAAGAAATACTGGCCTGCCGACGTTCACGTTGTGGGAAAAGAAATTGTGCGTTTTCATACTATAATATGGCCCGCTATTCTTATGGCTCTTGATCTGCCTTTGCCCAAAAAGGTTTTCGGTCACGGCTGGCTTATTATAGACGGCGGCAAAATGAGCAAGTCAAAGGGCAATGTGGTTGACCCTGTTGTTTTGTGCGAGAGATACGGCGTTGACGCTATAAGATATTTCCTTTTGAGAGAAATTGCCTTCGGCCAGGACGGAAACTTCACAAACGAAGCCCTTATTAACCGCATTAACTCAGACCTTGCCAACGATTTCGGAAACCTTCTGTCAAGAACAGTAGGTATGATTGACAAATATTTCGGCGGTAAGCTGCCTGCCGAGCAGGAAGAACATCCTCTTAATGAAGAAATTAAGGCTTTTGCCGAAAAAACAGCCTGTCAGATTGAAAAGTATTATGACGAAATGCTTTTCTCAGACGCACTTAACGAAATTTGGGGCTTCATAAGAAGGCTGAATAAATATATAGACGAAACTGCTCCGTGGGTTCTTGCCAAGGACGAAAGCAAGAAGGGGCTTCTTGCAGGCATAATGTACACTTTGGCAGAGGGCTTAAGAATAATTTCGATTATGATCGAACCCTGTATGCCCGACACGCCAAGCAAGTGCCGTGCTCAGCTGGGCATCGAAGGCGAAGAGCTTTCAGCATGGGACAGTATTCACAGCTTCGGACTTCTTAACAGAGAGGTTAAGGTAACTAAGGGTGCTGTAATTTTCCCCAGAATTGACGTTAAAAAAGAGCTTGAAGCCATAGAAAAGACTGCAGGCACAGATAAGAAAGAAGAAAAGGCAGCCAAGAAAGCCGAGAAAAAACAGGATAAAAAGAAGAAAGCTGCCGAAGCGCCTTCCGAAATAGGAATTGAAGATTTCGGAAAGGTTCAAATGAAGGTGGGCAAAATTTTAGAGTGCAAGCCCGTTGAAAATTCGGACAAGCTTTTGGTTTCACAGGTTAAAATAGGCAGTGAAACAAGACAGATTGTTTCCGGCATTGCAAAGTGGTATTCACCGGATGACCTTGTAGGCAAAAAGGTTATTGTTGTAGTAAACTTAAAGCCCGTTAAGCTTAGGGGCGTACTTTCACAGGGTATGCTTTTGGCTGCTTCCGCAGGGGACAGACTTGTCCTTGCAGGGGTAAACGGAGATATTGACGACGGAGCGGATATATCCTGATGTTTTTCGAAACACACGCTCATTATGATGACGAAAAGTTTGACGCAGACAGAGAAGAATTAATTTCTTCTCTGTTTTCACAGGGGCAGATAGATTATATCGTAAATGCGGGCTGTGACGTAAAATCTTCCCTGACAGGGCTTGAATTAAGCAGAAAGTGGAAGAATTTTTATGCCGCAAGCGGTATACACCCCCACAGCGCAGACGAAATGAACGATGAAAGCTATGAAACTATAAAAAAGCTGTGCGGCGACCCTAAGTGCGTTGCGGTAGGGGAAATAGGGCTTGACTATTATTATGACTTCTGCGACAGAGAGGTTCAGAGAAGCTGCTTCAGGCGTCAGCTTGAACTGGCGGCAGAGGTAGACCTTCCCGTAATAATTCATTCCAGAGAAGCCGCCGCCGAAACCTTCAATATTATTAAGGAAAGCAATGTTCGCAAGGGCATAATTCACAGCTACAGCGGACACACCCAAATGGCTCTTGAATATATAGAAATGGGCTTTTATATAGGCATTGGGGGAATGGTTACATTTAAGAACGCAAAGAAACCCGTTGAGGTTGTTAAGAATATACCCCTTGAAAGGATAGTTTTGGAGACTGACTCCCCTTATTTAGCCCCTGTTCCCGTAAGAGGACGGCGAAATGATTCACAAAATTTACGCTATATTGCGGAGAAAATTAGTGAAATTAAACAAATTTCCCTCGAAAAAGTGGCTGAAACGACCCGAAATAACGCCTTGACAATATTCGATAAAAAAATAGTTGTTGCATAATTGTTACGAATGTGTTAAAATAAAATCCGTAAATGTTAAGGAAACGATGATTAATTCACCGAAGCAGATTTGACACTGATTTTTTCTTGTGCGCGGAATGTATTCGCAGGCGTAGTCGACAGCCCTACGTCAAGAATACAATGACAAAGCACAAGGTAAAATCAGGGGTAAAACTGCGATGAGTTAATTAATCAGCGGTTCCTTATAAAAGGAAAACAGAGGGATTGCAAAACGCTATCCCCGATGTTTAAACAAAAGAGATGTTTAAATAGACCTTTCGCACTAAGGACAAAAAAACCGCAAAGCGGACTTGCGGTTTTCAGGTATAAATCTTTGCTTATATTAAGCCGGGATTTTATACAGTCCGAACAAGGAGGATTTTATTTTATGAATAGTTTAGTACACAAAGAGAAAAAGGGCTTGAAAATTTTAATTTATCCCTTTTTGATCTTGGCAATTATGGTTATGCTTTCTTCTATAGTAAAAGCCGAAGAAGAAACTGCGGCTGAAGAAACAACCGAAGCGGCAGAAGCAGCAGAGGAAGAAGTAAAGGTAGCAAGCGGTAAATATACAATAGTAGTTCAGGATAACTACGGAACATATGTTTACCCCACAAACTGCGATACAGTAAGAGAGCTTTTTAATGAACAGAACATTGTCTTAGGCGACCTTGATATTCTTAAGTGCGGTCTTGACGACGAGCTTAAGCAGGGACTTGTTATAAACATTAAAAGAGCCGAAGATATTTCATTTTTGATAGACGGCGAAGAGGTTTACACAATATATATGAATGTAAACACACTGGGCGAGGCTCTTTCAAAGCTTAAGGAAGAAAAGGGCGTTAATTATGTTTTGGGCGAAGGCTTCAGCTCTTCACAGGCTTATAACGCCGTTGACCTTATTCCCGTTGTTTCGGCTTACACAAAGGTTGAAACAAAGATAATCGACTGTTATTTTGACACAGAAACAGTTGAAAACCCCGATCTTGAAGAGGGCGTTACAAACGTTCTCTGCGAAGGAGCGGAAGGCTCAAGCGAGGTTGTTATAAGAGTTAATTATGAAAACGGAAGCGCTGTTTCCACTGAAATTTTAAGCGAAAACGTTATAGTTGCTCCCGTAAACAGAGTTATTGAAGTAGGTACTAAAAAGCCCGAACCGGAGCCCGAGCCCGAAGCTGTTCAGACAGTTACATCCTACGGTTCTGTAGTGGGTCAGCTTGTTATGAACTCATCGGCTTATTCAATTGATTATGCCTGCACAGGCAAAACTCCCGGTATGGCAGGCTACGGCATAACCGCCAGCGGTATGAGAGCCGGCTACGGCGTTGTTGCCGTTGACCCCAGGGTTATTCCCTTGGGAACAAGGCTCTACGTTGAAGGCTACGGCTATTGCATAGCTGCCGACACAGGCGGAGCCATTAAGGGCAACAAAATAGACCTTTGCTTTAATTCATACAGCGAAGCCGTTAATTACGGCAGAAAGAATGTAACGGTTTATATTTTAGCTTAATCCGTAAACTAACGCCTCCGCTTTTGCGGAGGCTTTTTGACAATTAGCCTGTAAGGGCAATGTTCAAAACCGCCGTTTTTAATATTTCCGCAGCGGTTTTGGGGGCTGTTCTTCCGGGTAAACCGGGGCAGTATAAGGCTCTTAGGTTAAGATCCCTTGCGAAGCCGAAGTCTGTTCCCCCGGGGGCCTGAGCCAAGTCTATAATAAGACATCGCTTGTTGGCTTTTTTCAGCACATCTCTGTTTAAAATTTCAGCGGGAATAGTGTTGAAAATAAATGAAAATTCGCCTATGCGACTTTTTAGCTCATACAGGGGTATGCCCTTTATGCCGAAGGCTTTAATGAAGGCTGCCGTCTCTTCCGACCGGTAGGTTGAATAGGTGTCGGCTCCCATACCCTTAAGCATATTGGCGAGAACCTTTCCCACACGTCCGTAGCCCAAAACCAAAACGGGGTTTCCGAAAAGTGTAATGTCGCTTTCTTCTACGGCTGTGGCTATGGCTCCCTCCGCAGTGGGAATGGCGTTGTAAACAGCCACGTCCTCACAGGCAAAAAAGTCATATGCTTTAATATTGCACTTTAAGGCAAGGCTTTTGACCTTGGGGCTTATGACTCCGCCGATGTAAATCCCTATGTTGTTTTTATACATATTTTCAAAAAGAGACTTTAATGTAACGGAAGGCACGTCGGAAAGATAAAGGGTTTCATCGTCCTTTGACGTAGGTATAGGACCTATAATTACGTCGGTGTCCTCCAAAAGCTCTGAAATCCCCGAAACGCAGGGGCTTATAAAGCTGTTGGCATAGGCTCTCACAGTATATCCGTCTGAAATCAGGCTTTCATAAATCAATTTATAGCGGTAGTCGCCGCCTAAAACCGCAAATCTGAATCTGCTCAAATTATCACCTGAATGGCTTATTATTAATTTTATTTTAGTCATTTGGCATTAATTACAGAAAATATTATGAAAATTTAGTGAAAATTTTGTAGAATAACAGTTTACTTATTGTGTGCAGATGTGGTATAATATTTATGTAGTAGGTTTTGCGTTAAGGAGCTGTTTTTATGCGTGTAATATCCGGCAGCAAAAGAGGCGCTGCCCTAAAAGCCCCTGAAGGGCTTTCCACAAGACCCACAACCGACAGAATAAAAGAGTCTCTCTTTAATATACTTGCTCCCGACCTTAAAGACTGCGTCTTTTTAGACCTTTTTTCGGGCAGCGGCGGTATGGGTATCGAAGCTCTCTCAAGAGGGGGAAAGCTTTCCGTCTTTGTTGACAGAGACAAAAAGGCTCTTTCCTGTATAAAACAGAACATTTCCAAAACAGGTTTTGAAGATAAATCTCTTGTTTTGGCTTCCGATTATAAACAGGCTCTTAAAATGATGTCGGCAAAGGGTATTAAGGCAGATATAATTTTCGCAGACCCTCCATATTATTCCGATTTTATTGAAAATATACTTGACGAAATTGAAATTTCGGGTATACTAAATAATGAGGGTTTAATTGTCATTGAACAGGCAAAGGATGAACCCGAGGTTAAATCAGCCGGTTTTTTCCTTTACAGAATTAAGGATTACGGGAAAACGACAAAAATGAGCTTTTTCAAAAAAGCCGGTCTGAAAACGGAGGAAGAATAGGAATGTTAAAGGCAGTTTATCCGGGCAGCTTTGACCCGGTGACCAACGGACACATCGATATTATGGAGCGGTGTTCCGGTTTTGTGGAAGAACTGATTGTGGCTGTGCTCGATAACCCCGCTAAAAATTCGCTTTTTACGGTAGACGAAAGAGTGCAGCAGCTCAAAGAGGTAACAAAGCATATGCCCAATGTTAAGGTAAAGTCTTTCTACGGCTTGCTTGTGGATTTTTGCAGGCAGGTTGATGCAAAGCTGGTTATCAGAGGCTTAAGGGCAGTTACCGACTTTGAATATGAATTTAAAATGGCTCTTGGCAATAAAAAGCTTGACGATAATATAGAAACCATATTTATATCTTCAAGTACCAAATATATGTTTATAAGCTCAAGCAGTATTAAGGAAATTGCAATGTTCGGCGGCTCCGTAGACGATATGGTTCCCCCATATATTAAGGATCAGCTGACAGAAAAATTTAATTCACGGGAGGAAATTTAAACATGGATTCTATTATCGATCTTATTGATGAAATTCAAGACTTGCTGGATTCCTGCAAAAAGCAGACTTTTTCAGCCAGCAAAATTATTGTGGATAAAGAGGAAATTACCGAACTTTTGCAGGATATAAGGCTTAACATACCTTCTGAAATCGCTCAGGCAAAGCGTATTTCGGAAAAGTGTGAAAAAATCGTTCAGGAGGCTCACAATAAAGCCAACCAGATTATTAAACAGGCTGAGGATCAGGCTGAAAAGCTTGTTATGGAGCATGAAATTACAAGACAGGCTAAGGCTGAGGCTGATGCTATTGTTGAAGACGCAAGACAGGACGCTATTGAAATGAGAAGAAACGCTATTTCATACGCCGACGGTCTTTTAAGCGATGTTGAAAACGCTCTTTCAAAGAGTATGTCTAAGGTTGAAGACGAATCAAGAGCGGCTCTCGACACAATTAAAGAGGTTACAGACAGCCTTTCGGACTTTATGGATGACGAGCTTAATATAATCGTAGGAAACAGAGACCAGCTCAGAGGGGATGTATAATCTTACCCTGATTTTTACATACGGAAAATAAAATTAGGAGGGGCTGTTTTTACCCCTCTTTTTAACTATTGATGAAGGTTTTCACAGCGGCGGCAATTATTATGCAGTAGGCAAAGCTTAAAACGGCGCTTATTAGCTTTCCCTTTATGTAGTTTCCGACAGGCAGACCCACACTTGACAAAAAGCTTATTGACTGGGCGGCTACGCATAAGCCCCCGAAGGAAATCAAAAGGCTTAAAAAGGGCAGCCTTAAAGGCTCGCTCCATTGTGATATAAGGGCGCACCCCTTTGTCATTTCGACCAAAGCCAAAATAAAGCTTTCGGAAAGTAAAGGGTCTATGCCCAAATGGCTTAAGGGACTTGACACTGACTTAAGTATGCCCGTTAGGGAAACAAGCTCGGTTATTACAGAGAAAAACACTATAAAGCCGCCTACGTTTATCATTGAAAGAGACGTTTTTTCGATAGCCGGTGATAAAGCCTTTCCGAAGGACAGGGAAGAATTAGTTTTTTCGTTGCAGCTTGCCCTGAATTTGGGGGCAAAGGGCTTTAGCGCCAAGGCTATTGTTACAGGTGCCAAATAGTGCGACATAAGCAGAATTAACCCCGATTTTTGATTTTTAAGCATAACCGACCCTACTGTTCCCAAAATGAACAGAGGCCCTGAATTGTTGCAGAAAAGGATTAGATGCAGGGCTTCGTCTTTTGAAATCCGGTTTGCTTCATAAAGCCCTGCTATGGTTGAAGCGCCTATGGGATAGCCTGAGGTTATGCCGCTTAAAAAGGCAAAAAAGCCCTGGGGAGATATACCGAAAAGCTTTTCAGACACAGGAGCAAGAAAACGGCTCAGTGTATTTATAAGGTTTAAATATATAAGCAGAGACGTGCCTGCCGCAAAGGGAAACAGCGAGGGCAGGGCGGCGTTATACCAAAGCTTAAGCCCCTGTTTGGCGGCTTTTACGGCATTTGAAGGAAAAATTATAAGCATTATATTAAATAAAAGAATTAAAAAAGGCAGTATGTATTTTTTGTGTTTTATTTTAATCACGTCTCTCTTTTTTCTAAATTTATTCTTTTAAGAGGGACTTTATGACTTTTAGAGGATTTGATACAGGTGGCTGATAGAAGAACAAGCAATAAAAATAAAAAATCAAACAGCAGTTCGAAAACGAGAGCTTCTTCTTCGCAGACTACAGGAAAAAGAAGCGGAAATGTCATAAGCTTAAGCGATGTCCGCAGCAGCAGAACAAGCTCTTCCGGAAGAACAACATCACGAACTCGAAGCACGGGAACAAGCCGAAGCTCCGGCTCAATTAAAACAGTGGGCACTGTCCGCTCAACAGGCACGGCAAGAGGCACGGGTGCACGCCGCAGCTCAGGCACAACGCGTACTGCAGGCACTTCCCGAGCAGGCACAACAAGATCAACCCGAACAACAAGAACAACAGGCACAGCCCTGACAACACGAACAAGCTCATCAAGCCGCACCTCCGGAACAGGAACGGCTTCAAGAAGAACCGCTTCAACAGGCTCGTCCCTTACTGTACGCCGAAGCTCAGGCACGCCGAGAAATACAGCCGCTTCGAGAAACACTTCAGCAGCTGCCCCCAAAAGAAAAACCCAAACAAGAGTTGTTCATAAAAAGGTCAGCGGCATAGGCTATGAAGGAGCGGCAAGGATTTTTTTGGCTGCGTTTCTTTTGCTTGCGGTTTTATACATAGGGGGCAATATTATAAGATATGCCTTAAAAAGCGCCGTCAGCTATGACACGGTTCAAATAGGCTCAATCGATACCCCTAAATCCGCAGAGGGCGTTATTATAAGAACAGAAACGGCTTATCAGTCCGATATGGAGGGCGAAATCTCCTTTTTGGTGCCTGACGGAGAAAAGGTCAGAACAGGCGAGACAATTGCCACAGTTAAGGTTAAGGACGTTGTTGACGAGGCTCAGCAGTCACTTGACAGCCTTAACGAGGATTTTATAGAATCTGAAAAGGTTAAAGAAGCTATTGACGAAACAAATGAAGAGGCGGTTAAGCTTAATTTGGAAATAAAGGCTTTGGCTGATGATGCGGCGATGGATTTTGTTGCCCTTGATACGCTGAGCCTAAGAGACTTTACAAACAACGCTGTGGTTAAGCAGGAAATGAGAAACCAGGCTATTTTAAGCGGAAGCCGCTCTGCAGAGGAGACCAGCGCAATTCAAAAGGCTGAAAACACAATTGCCGAAAATTCAAGAACCTATACTGCCCTTGAAGGGGGTATAGTTTGCCTTGAAACAGACGGTCTTGAATCGGAGCTTAACACCGGAAATATGGCTTCTCTTTCGGAAAGCGATATAAAGCAGAGCAGCGACTCCTCACACGTAGCCGGAAACGAGGTCACAGAGGGCGAAAACATATTTAAAATAATTACTTCCAACGTGTGGTATATTGCAGCTTACATTGACTCAGACTATGTTTTGGACTGGGAGCAGGGCGACAGACACACCATTTATTTAACCGATTCTATGGGTGAGAATATTGAAATGGATGTTGTGGTTGAAACCTTTGTGCCCGATACCAAAAAGACCTATATGGTTTTGAGAGCGTCAAAGTATATGCTTGATTTTATGTCTGTCAGAAATCTTTCCTTTGAAATAGATAAGGTTCAGACAGGCTATAAAATCGCAAATTCCTCTATTGTGGAAACTACACTTATAAAAATTCCCGCTGAATATGTAACAGCCGGCACTGTTACAAAATCCAACGGAACAACTGTCTCCGTAGGCTCCGTTAAGGGCGACTATGCTTACTTCCCCGTTGGCTATGACAGCCTTGCTTTGGGCGATGTAATAATGAGCCCCGACGGGTCTGATACATACACATTAAGCGAGGTTGAAACGCGTCAGGGAATTTATATAATGAATACTGGTATAGCCCAGCTCTACACCATAGACACTGAGGGCAGCACCTCAAATTCAACCCATACAATTTTAGACCCGGCAAAAAATACCAACATAAGCATATATGACAGAGTTGTTGTTGACCCTAAAAATATAGAAGAGGATCAAATGCTTTATAAATAAGAAAGGTGATTTTATGAGCGAAATTGCTGAAAACTTAAGTGAAATATATAAAAATATAGAGGCTGCGGCAAAAAAATCCGGCAGAACAGCAGATGATATTATGCTTTTGGGCGTAACAAAAACCGTAGACTGTGAAAGAATACAGCAGCTGGTTGACTTAGGCGTTAAAGAACTGGGCGAAAACAGGGTTCAGGAGCTTATGTCCAAAATCGACATTATAAAAGGTGATGTAAACTGGCATCTTATAGGCAGCCTTCAGACAAACAAGGTTAAATATATTATAGGCAGGGTTAAGCTTATTCACTCAGTTGACAGCCTTAAGCTTGCTTCCGAAATAAGCAAACGCTCTTTGGCTGAAGGCCTTGTGACGGATTTTTTGCTTGAGTTAAATGTTGCCGAGGAGGAAAGCAAGCATGGCTTTAAAGCCGTGGAGCTTTCAGACACAATAGAAAAGCTTAAGGAATTTAAGGGAATCAGAGTTAAAGGTCTTATGACCGTTGCACCCTATGTCGAAAACCCCGAAAATAACAGACCTGTTTTTAAAAAAATGCGTGAATTATTTATTGACATTAAGGCAAAAAACTGTGATAATATAGATATGACTTATTTGTCTATGGGAATGACCAACGATTATGTTGTTGCAATAGAAGAAGGCGCCGATATTGTTCGTATAGGAACGGGTATTTTCGGCAAGAGAAATTATGCTTAGGAGGAAGCTTGAAATGATCAGTGTTTTGGAAAACTTAAAGGATAAGCTGTTTCCCGGTAATTACGGAGAGGAATATTATGACGAGCCTGTTGAAGCAGAGGAATATGATGATTATGAGGAGGCTCCGTCTCCCAGACCTGTCTCTAACAACAGAAAATATACTTCAAGCCGCTACGGAAGCAATTCCAAGGTTTATAAAGTAAATACAAATGTTCAAATGGAGGTTCTCGTCAGCACACCCACCAGCGTTGAAGAAGCAGGGGAAGCCTGCGACGCTTTGAGAGACAGAAAAACAGTTGTGGTTAATCTTGAAAAGGTTAATTTTGAAACGGCTCAGAGAATAAGCGACTTTTTAAGCGGAGCAAGCTATGTTTTAGACGGCAGTGTTCAGCTTATTTCAGACGAAATTTTGATTATCGGGCCTATGAATGTTGATATTACGGGCAACTTTGCAGATGAGCTTCAGGCAAACGGAATTAATATTCCCAAAACATCTTCTGCTAAGTGGAGATAATTGTGTGTCACCACACTTGCAAAAATGTTTTGCGTTTTTGTGAATTATCTCACTGTAGGAGTATTAACCATATCCAATAAAAAAGGTGATTTTTTTGATTAAATATTTTATTATCAGGGCAATCGGAAATATGTCAAAGCTTTTTTATCTGCTTATTGTGGCAAGGTGTCTTTTGAGCTGGCTGCCTGTAAACAGAAGCAATAAAATCGTTGATTTGATTTATACCCTTACGGAGCCTGTTCTTGCGCCCATAAGGCGGCTTTTCGACCGCTCGCCCTTAGGGGGCTACGGTATGAGAATTGACTTTTCTCCCGTAATTGCCGTAATTTTGATTGAAATTGTATGCGATGTTATTATTAATATAATATACGCTCTTTAAGCTATGACGGATAAACACAGTGTTTTAAAAAACATACAGGATAACGAACTTAAGCTGTTTTTGGCTAAGGGTTTTGACAAAGCCGCTATGGCTCAAAAGCGGCAGATACCCTGTTTTACTGAATTTGCGGAGCCTGTGAGAGTTGAGAAGCTCAAAGAACTTTTAAAGAAGGAACAGGGGCTTGATGTCAGAATATGGGGCGGCTATGAGGGCGCTGAACGCCTTATGGCGGGGATTTACCCCGAATACGGCGAGGAGGAGCCTTTTCCCATATGCGCCGTTAAAATCGATTATAACGCCAAATACTCAAAGAGCTTAAGCCACAGAGATTTTTTGGGCTCAGTTTTGGGGCTTGGAATCGAACGGGGCAAAACAGGGGATATTATCCCCTCGGAGGGCTTTGCTCTTGTTATTTGCTGCACTGACGTTGCGGATTTTATTTCAGCCAATCTTGAAAAGGTGGGCAGAACCTCCGTCAGGTGTAAAACCGTTTCAGATTATGAGGGCTTAATTGCGGCTCCCGAGGTTAAAGAGGCTGTTAAGACCTTTGTGTCTTTAAGGCTTGACGCGGTTTTGGCAGGGGCGTTTAATATTTCACGCTCCGCAGCTAATGAAGCGGTCAAAAGCGGCAGGGTTTTCATAAACAGACTGCCTGTAGAAAACCCGTCAAAGAAAACCGGCTGCGGCGATATTATTACCCTTAGAGGAAAGGGCAGAATTAAGCTGCTTGAGGTTTTGGGCAGTACTAAAAAGGATAAATTAGTTGTTAAATTTCAAAGCTATATTTGAGGAGGGAAATGTTTTGCTTACACCTATTGATATTGAAACCGCCGAATTTAAAAAGGTTGCTTTGGGCTATGCCCCCGACGCAGTAGACGAATTTTTAAATAAGGTTATTGAAGAATTTGAAGTACTTTATAAGGAGAACACCTTCCTCAGAGAGAAGCTTAAAAACACAGAGGAAACCATTAAGCACTACAAGTCTATGGAGGACTCTATTAAAAGCTCTATTTTGCTTGCCGAAAAGGCTTCCTCCGCTGCTAAGACAAACGCTGCGGAACAGGCTGAAAATATAATTAAAGCGGCTCAGGCAAAGGCAGACGAAAAGATTGTTGAAGCTGCAAATGAAAAGGCGAAGCTTGAAAGCGCAATTACACAGCTTAAAAGCAGATATGCTATGCTTACATCGGGAATAAGAGGGCTTATAAACGATGAGCTTGAATATTTAAATAACAGCGAAGAGCTTTTAAACGATATGACGGCGGACGAAGCGGAGATTGCCGCAGCAAAGGAAAAACAGCATAAAACACCGGAAAAACAGTATGTTAAATCGGGAGTAAAACAACTTAATATAAAATAAAAGAAAGGGCTGCGAAATGATATAATCCCCTTAGAGTAGACACTTGAAATAACAAAAACATTTCAAAAC
>JAJQFU010000092.1 GCA_021200955.1 Clostridiales bacterium
CTCCCTTATAGGGAGACAATTAGTGCCATAATGGAATTTAAAGTCATTATAATATGCTGTAACTGCTATTCCTGTTGTAATATTTATTAGTATCATATTGAAGTTAAAATAATATATGGCTAAATTACACCAACTTGCAGAAAAATCTGCAAGTACGTGATGTATAATAGTGATATAAAAATATGGAGGTGATCTTATGAGGTTGGTTTTAAGCTTTCGACTGAAGAGTGAAGAGTTTCAGCTTGATTACAGAAGGGTTATTTTGGCTTTTTTGAAGAAGGCTATGGCTGAAGAATTTGACGGAAAGCTTTATAACAGGTATTTTAAAAATAATCATTTCAGGGATTACGGCTTTGCAGTGTTGTTTGAGAATCCTGCCTTTGCAGACGGTATAATTTTTGTTAGGGGGAAGGGACTTAAGGTTATATTGTCGGCTGATGACAGGGAAAAAACAGGGCTTTTTCTTTACGGGGCTGCGCTTAAGCAGCGGGGAATAAGGTTTCCATTGCCTCTTGATAATTCAATGGTTCTTGAAAGGGTTATGCCTGTTAATTCTGCTGAAATTAAGGAAGAGAGACTGCTTTGCAGCTTTCTTACCGGCGGAGGGCTTGTTTTGAGAGATCATGATAAAGTTTCAAACAGAGACACATATTTTACATTCAAAGATGAAGGCTTTGAATCTATGTTTGATATTGTTGTTCACAATCAGCTTAAAAGGGCAGGCTTTTCCGCTCAGGCTTCTGAAAGTGTTAAGTTTAAGGCTGTTGACTGCAAAAAGGCAGTTGTCAAGCACTACAGCAATTTAATTGATACAACTTTGGGTATATTTATTTTGGATGGTGACAGAAGCTGCCTTCAATATTTGTATAATGCCGGAATGGGCAGCAGAAACGGCTTCGGTTTCGGACTTTTCAATGTCATTTCGCAGTTGAGAGAGGGGGAGGAGAATGAAAACATTAATTGATGAAGAAAATTTTAATGTAAAAATCGAGCCTTCCGACTGGAGATATTCTGCAGCAATTGTGGGCTTGGCGAGATACTTTGACTATTATGAAAAAGACGGTATACCCTTCTGTATTGAAAAAGATTGTATTAAATTCAACAGCGAAGATATAACCGAGGAAAGATATTTAAAATTTGCGGAGTATTTTTACGGTGATAGCTTTCATCATGTTTTTCTTGAAAATTTACTTAAAAATTCCGAACTTTCTGAAGAGCAGCTCAGGCTTGCAAACGAAAAACTCAGTGGAAACACAACTATGAAGGCTGTTTTTAAAGGCTGCAAAGCTGAAAAAGACAGAGAAAAAATTCTCACTCTTGTAAATGAAAACAGGTTGGATATTATAAAGGGAACATTTAAAAATAAATCAGATATGTACGCAAATTTTTGCAATTCAAATCAGCTTTTTGAAAAAGAAGGCAAAAGTACCTGCCGTCTTTTGGGATATTATGTTGACGCAGGCAAGAAAAGTAAGTCTTTAGGCTACAGATTTCAAAATTCTGCCATTGCTTTTGAAGATGTGCCGGAGTTTGATTTTATACTCTTTGGTTTTGCCGGAAACCGTACGTTTTATTTCATAAACTGTAACTACAGTATCGAAAATCTTATAAATACCAATAATAATTTTAAACAGCTTATTGTGGATAACATTGTGGAAGGCAAAGAACCCGAAGCAAAGGAAGTTTTATTCAAAAGTATAGTTGAAACGGCAGGGTTTATTGATTATGACGTTGAGGTTATTTCGAAAGACACAGGCAAAGATTATTTTGAAACTATGTTTATAAGAAAACCTGCTGTAAAGATTTTGAAGGAAATCAAAGACGGCTATAAAGGTTTGAAAATATCGCTTAAAGTAAATGATAATTATTATGTCAATATTCAGGAGGAAGCTGTTAATCATATTTTAAATAATACGCTTTGCGACGATATCATTGAAAAAATAATGGGAAACAAGAAATACATTACCGAGAGAATAATGGGAAACAAAAAATATAAAATAATAGACAGCGGATACAGTTATTGTGTAAAAGTACTTATTGACATAAATTTAAAAATTAAGGGAGTGAATGATATGACACAAGCGATGAAAGCAGCTTATGTGGCGGCAAAACAGACGGCTAAAAATATTCCGGCAAACAAACTTGACAGCTTCAGGCAAAAACTTATAAGCGCTGTTACATTTAAGGACTATGACAGGGCAATGCTTATACTTTTAAATTTGTCGGCATATTCCGATGTTCAGTTCAGCTTTGCAAATGAATTATTTGAAGATTTTGAAGGCAATAAGGAAGTTATTTATACATTTATAAATTCATTAACTTTAAAACAGGATAACACAAAGGAGGAAAAATAATATGGGAAAGGCTGTAACTTTAACTGTAATATCAAATATGACATCGAATTACGGAGAAGGCTTGGGGAATATTTCCTCAATTCAAAAGGTATTCAGAAACGGCAAAACTTATGCCTCGAGAAGCAGAGAAAGCCTTAAAAACGCTCTTATGGTTTCAAGCGGCTTATATGATGATGTGGAAACTACAATTGACAAAAGTGTAACACAAAAGCTGGCAACAGCCGAAAAAAACGTAAGCAACTGCCGTGCATTGGAAGCCGGATATATGACTACGGGAAAGAGCAATACATATATAAGAAAAAGCTCCTTTTATTTAACCGATGCCATTTCAGCCGAAAGCTTTATAAATGAATCCAGATTTCATAACAACCTTTATCTTGCAAACAAACGGGCAGCCGCAAACAATCTTAACCTGCAGCTCAGTGACGATGATGCCGGAGACAGCAGGGTCGGGCTTATGCCTTATCAGTATGAATATGACAAGTCTCTTAAGATATACAGCCTGACAATTGATTTGGATATGATCGGCAAGGAGTATAATTTCGGCGGACCGGAGGCGAATAATGAGGAGAAGACCTACAGAGTTAAAGCGCTTCTTAAGGCTGTGGAGGAGCTTTCTCTTATTGTAAAAGGAAACCTTGACAACGCAGAGCCTGTTTTTGTTATCGGCGGTATGTCGGAGAGAAAAACCCATGTTTTTGAAAATGTTGTAAGAATAAAAAACGGCGGTCTTGACATAACGGAAGATCTTAAGGACAAGCTCAGCCAAGGTTTCAGCTGCGGTCTGCGCAAAGCTGATATTTTGAACAATGATAGAGCTATAGAAGAACAGCTTAAGGCAAAATCTGTTCATAAATTTTTTGAAGATTTAAAGGCAGAGGTTGACAGCTATTACGGAGTATAAGGGATGTGATTTTATGAGATGTTTGAGAATTGTGCTTAAACAGACTTCGGCAAACTATCGGAAGCCGGAATGCTTTGAAAATAAAATGACTTATCCTCTTCCGCCCGTTTCTACTGTTATCGGGGCACTTCACAATGCCTGCGGATATAGAGAATATCACCCTATGGACATAAGTATTCAGGGAAATTTTGAAGGTATGCACAGGGAACCATATACCGATCACTGCTTTTTAAATTCCACAATGGACGATAGGGGAATACTTGTAAAGCTTAACAACAGCAGTCTCCTGACCGCAGGCTTTGTTAAGGTCGCGGTGTCCAAAAAACAGGGCTCAAGCTTTACAAAAAAGAAAGATATAGATATAGTAAATCCCGAACTGTTTGAGGAATATTTGGGGCTTAAAAAGGTTTCGGCTGAAATTAAAACTTTTAAAGACACAAGATTTAAAAAGTTAAAAGAAACTATAGATAAGCGCAAAAAGAAGCTGGCAGAAAAGAAAAAAGGGCTTAACAAAAATTCCAAGCAATATAAGGCTGTTGAAAGAAGAGAAAAATATTATAAGGACTGTGAAAAGGATTTTAAGAAAAGGCTTAAAGCATATGAGGACGAAAACTATAATATTCCTGTTTCGCAGTATGCAAGCCTTACAACTTCAATCAAATATTATGAAATTTTGGATAACATAAACCTTGTTATTCATATAAAAAGTGATGAGGACACCCTGAATGACATTTATGAAAACATAAATAATCTTACGGCCATAGGCCGCAGTGAGGATTTTGTTGATGTTGTAAGCTGTGATTTTACTGAGCTTACACAGGATTTAAAAAAGCCTGCTATAAGAAAGCTTAGGTGTAAACAGGCTGCATATGTAAATGTTGAAGATGTCAGTGAAGATGAATTTAATACTCATATTAATACGAGAGGCACAAGTGAGGGCGGAGCTAAGGGAACTGTTTATTATATGCCGAAAAATTATGTTATAGAAGGTGATAAAAGAGCATTTACAAAAAAGAAGGTAATGTATTTGTCAGATTTTAGAGTAAACAGTTTAGTTGACAATATTTGGGCGGACTGTGAAAATGAAAATGGAAAAAGTTATATTGTGAATTTTATTTAACAGTGATTTTTATTAGTTCCATATTGGAAAAATTATTTTTAGGGGTGATACAGTGATAGATTTAAATAACTTTTTGGCGAAGGAAGATAAAACTATAGCTCAGCATAATGATGATTTGATGAAATGTATGAAAGATTTAGAAATTTTGGGCTATTTAACCGATAAAAATATTATAAAAATGCTTACTGAAGCAATATATTATCATGATTTCGGAAAGGTTCAAAAAGGTTTTCAGGAAAGAGTAAAATCCAAAGGTAAAATTAAATACAATTCCAATAAGGAAATATATCACAATATTCTTTCTGCTTATTTTGTTGATGAAGAAAAACTTGAAAATGAAAAAGACTATTACAGGGTTTGTTTTGCCGTTTTAAATCATCATGATTATTGTAATGCTTGGGAAGTAATTAACGAAAAAGAAGAAGAATATTTAAGATTTATAAAACCTTTTGAGGAAGATTGGTATACAGAGTGTTTGGAAGGTAATAAAATAGGTTATGTTTCAAATGATAGAGAAACAATATTGGTAAAAGGTCTTTTAAACAAGTGTGACTACAGTGCCAGCGGCGGTTATAAAATAGAATATAAAAGCGATTTTATAACAAAGGGGCTTAATAACCTTTTGAAAAGATGGCAGATGAAAAAGCCATCTGCGGATTGGAATGACCTGCAGCGTTTCTGCAAGGCAAACAGTGACAAAAATATTATTGCCGTTGCTCAGACGGGAATGGGCAAAACCGAAGCCGGGCTTCACTGGATAGGCGACAACAAAGGCTTTTTTATATTGCCCTTGAAAACTGCAATAAATGCAATGTATAATCGGTTTAAGAACGATATTGCCGAAGAAAAAACCGAGGAAAGAGTTTCGCTTTTGTATGGAGATTCTTTGAGTTATTACATTAATGAAAACAACAAAAATAAAGCGGAACTTGATGTTGAAGAATATAACAAAAGAGGCAAAAATTTAACTCTTCCCCTTACGGTTTCAACTCCGGATCAAATATTTAACTTTGTTTTTAAATATAACGGCTATGAGCTAAAGCTGGCAACTATGTCATATTCAAAGGTAGTTATTGACGAAATACAGATGTACAGCCCCGATACACTTGCTTATTTAATTTCCGGGTTGGAGAAAATTCACGATATGGGCGGGAAAATAGCTATTGTTACTGCTACTCTTACACCCTTTATAAAAGATAAGCTTAAATTTTTAGATGCTGAATACGGTGAGTTTACTGATGAAAGCATTCGTCACAATATGACGGTTCTTGAGAAAAAGCTGAACGCGGATGATATTTTGAAACGATATAATGAGGGCGGAGACAGCAATAAAATACTCGTTGTCTGCAACACTGTTAAAAAGGCCCAGTGGCTTTATGACGAGCTTTCGGAGATTATAGACAACAAAGATAATCTGCATATTTTCCATGCACGGTTTGTAAAAAATGACAGACGGGTTCTTGAAAATGAAATAATGGACTTCGGAAAAACAGAACACATTGACAAGGGTATTTGGATTTCTACATCTGTTGTTGAGGCAAGCCTTGACATAGACTTTGACTGCCTTTTTACTGAGCTTTATGAATTGACTTCACTTTTTCAAAGAATGGGAAGGTGAAACCGAAGGGGAGCAAAGTCTGTTTCCGACACAAACTGTTATGTTTATTTGGAGCTTGACAAGGTATATTCCGAAATTGAAGAGCTTTACAACCTTTCCCGAAAAGCAATAGAGGATTGGAATGGTTCGATTTCCGAAAAAGATAAAATCAATCTCATAAATGAAGCCTTTACAACGGAAAATCTCAAAAACAGCAGTTACGCCGAAAAGTTCAATAAATATTACAGCTTTATAAAAACCCTTCCTCTGTATAAGCTTGACAAGAAAGCGGCAAATTTTCGTGAAATTGCAAATATAGATATTATTCCCAATCCTGTTTACGAAGAAAATAAGTCTGAAATAGATAAACTGCAAAGCTGTCTTGAAGATAAAACTCTTACTTACATAGAAAAAGCCGAAATTAGGGATAAAATAATGGGCTATACCGTGTCTGTTTCCGAATGGGTTTTAAAAGACTATAAAAAAGCCAAGTCAAAAGGCAAAACTTTGAAAATTGAACCCGTAAAGATAGGCGAAAAACTGTTTATAGATGTCATTGAGTGCCGTTATGACGAAAGAGGCTTTGCGCCCGTAAACTTTGATACGGTTATAAGAGAACCGGACTTTTTATAAGGTGGTTATATGAAAGAGATAACAGGTTTAATGGTATATTATTATGCTGTATGCAAAAGAAAGCTTTGGTATTTTTATAATAGTATAGATATGGAACAAAACAGCGGCAATGTCTATATTGGAAAGCTTCTTGACGAAAATACATATAAAAGAGAAGAAAAGCACATAAATATAGATAATGTAATTAATGTGGATTTCATAAAAAAAGCAGGGCATTATACACGAGGTCAAAAAAAGCAGGAAAATAGAGGAAGCGAGTATTATACAGGTGAAATATTATCTTTATTATTTAAAACAGCGCGGCGTAGAGGGCATAACAGGAAAGTTAGACTATCCCCTTTTAAAGGAAAGCGTGGAAGTTACTTTGACACAAGAGGATGAAGTCGAAATTGAACGCATACTTTCCGAAATAAGAAAAGTGACTGCCGAAGACAAGCCCCCTGTTTATGAAAGTAAAAGAATTTGCCGTTCCTGCGCGTATTTTGATCTTTGCGTTATATAAGGAGGTAAAATGGACAGAAGCTATTATATATTTAATGACGGAAAGCTTTCAAGAAAAGACAACACTATAACCTTTGAAAAATCAGACGGAACAAAAAGAGATCTGCCTATAGAAAATGTGCGAGATTTTTATATTATGTCGGAAATGAGCTTTAATACAAGCCTTATTAATCTTCTTTCAAAATACGGAATTATAGCCCATTTCTTCAACTACTACAGCTTTTACACAGGCTCCTTTTATCCCAGAGAAGAACTCGTTTCGGGAAAGCTTCTCATAAATCAGGCGGAGCATTATTTAGACAGCAAAAAACGTATGGTTCTTGCCAAAGAATTTGTAAAAACAGCCAGCAGCAACATCTATCGAAATTTAAGATATTACAACGGCAGAGGCAAAGACGTAAGCCGGCAGATGATTGAAATCGAAGCGCTTATAAAACAGGTCGATACTGCCGAAAACATACAGGAGCTTATGGGCTATGAGGGGAATATACATAAGCATTATTACAGTGCATGGAATACAATTATCGACAGAGAAATAAATTTCACTAAACGTGTAAAAAGACCTCCCGATAATATGATAAATACTCTTATCTCCTTTGTCAATACATTGATATATACAAAGGTTTTAGGCGAAATTTACAAAACACAGCTTAACCCCACAATCAGCTATCTTCATCAGCCGGGAACAAGACGTTTTTCACTCTGTCTTGATATAGCCGAGGTTTTTAAGCCCCTTATAGGCGACAGGCTTATTTTCTCACTGCTTAACAAAAATCAAATAACCGAAAAAAGTTTTACAGAGCATTTGGGTTATTTGCACCTTAAAAAAGAAGCATCACAAATAATTTTAAGAGAGCTTGACCTAAAACTCCAAACCACAATAAAACACAAAACCCTTAATAAAACCGTATCCTATCAGCACTTAATGCGGCTGGAATGTTATAAGCTGATTAAACATCTGATAGGCGAAAAAGAATATGAGGGCTTTAGAATTTGGTGGTAAGGGCTAAACAGACTTGGCTGATAACAAAACAGCAGCACTTTATAAATAAAACATAAAAAAGTTGGTGATAAAATGTACATTATTTTGGTTTACGATATAAAAACCGATGACAGGGGCGTAAAAATACTTTCAAAAACATTTAAAACCTGTAAGAAGTATCTTAATCATATACAAAACTCGGTTTTTGAAGGAGAACTTTCAGAAGGCCAACTTTTAAAGCTGAAATTGGAACTGAACCAAATAATCAGACAAACCGAAGACTCTGTTATTGTCTTTTCCGGCAGAAACAAAAAATGGCTTAATAAAGATTTTTGGGGCAAAACCGAAGACAATACCGACAGCTTCCTGTAAAAAAGCATCTTAAGGATATATGCAGCTCACAGTACATCGAACAACGGCAGATATGTTTTGGTTTTCCATAATAATAAAACAGCATAAAATATTGTTGTCAACCCTCTTTAGTTCGATAACCCCCATACATCGACAAGCTGGCTTTTTTCGCTGATTTTTGCCGCTAAAATGTTTATTAAACAATGTTTATGTTGCTAAAAAGCAACTTTTGCAATATAATAAATAAAGAGCGACAATTATCTTAAAAAAAATAGCCGGACAATATCGCCCAAACCAAAATACCAGTTTCATTAGTGCCAAAGTGGAATTTAAATCTTGTTTATGTGATAATTTAGCCTAAAACTAAGATTGTTTCATTAGTGCCAAAGTGGAATTTAAATTGAAATTATGCTTACGGAAAATCACATGCTCCATATGTCTCATTAGTGCCAAAGTGAAATTTGAAAAGTTGAATTTGTACAAGATGAAAGACAAGCAACAGCAAAATATTTTATGATAAAAGCCATAATATTTTCATAATATAGTAAAAAACAGGTGGTTTATAATGACAAGCATAATTAGAAAATTCATAAAGAAAGTGGGTAAAAATTCGGTGGTAATGTATGCTGCGGTTTTGGGTATGGTTTGCCTTGTGGGTTTATTGGGAATAAGACCGCTTATGCTGTCGAAAACGGCTGAGGTTGCGGCGGCAAAGAAGGCTTTGCCTATTTATTGTGTGGACAGGGGTGACAACAAGATTGCCATATCGTTCGATGCGGCTTGGGGAGCGGTAAGATAAAGAA
>JAJQFU010000135.1 GCA_021200955.1 Clostridiales bacterium
TAGTTTTGAAATGTTTTTGTTATTTCAAGTGTCTACTCTAAGGGGATTATATCAATAGTTCTGTTTACCCTTATTTTGGGTTTTGCAGTCTACAACACCCTTGAGCTTGCATACATTCCCGACATTGACCTGCCCTATGCTATGGTTTACACCTCATATTCGGGGGCAGGTCCTGAAGAAGTTTTGGAGCTTGTAACAAAACCCCTTGAGGAACAGCTCTCAACAATCACAGGCGTTGACACAATAACCTCTCAGTCATCTGAGGGCAGTTCAATGGTTCTTGTTGAGTTCGTATCGGGCACAGACCTGACAGAAGGCGTAAACGACATAAGAGACAAGCTTGAAAGAGTAAGTCTGCCGGACGATATTGACGACGACCCTACTATTATTAAAATGGATTTCGACAGCGAATCCTTCAGCGTAGGCGTTACCTCCGACACAATGACACCGGCGACACTTTACGATTATGTTGATGAAAACATAACCACCTATTTCGAAAGGATTGAAGGCGTTGCTTCCGTAGACATCACCGGCGGTATTGAGACTGAAATTCAGGTTGTTTTAGACCCCGAAAAGGTCAGCCGGTTAGGCGTTTCACTTTCGTCTATTTCTTCAACTCTGTCGGCGGAAAATCAAAATATTTCCGTAGGCACAATTAAAAAAGGCTCACAGGATATAACCCTGAGAGTTGCCGGACAGTTTGAGGATTTGGAGGACATAAGAAACACTTACGTATCCACCTCAGCCGGAAACGGTCTGCTTTTAAGAGAAATTGCAACCTCAATTGAAGAGGTAGAGCTTGATCAAGACACAATTTCGGTTATAGACGACAAAGAGGGGATTATTCTTGAGGTAACCCTTGCTTCCGACGGTAACCTTGTTACTGTTTCCGACGATTTGGTTGCGGTTATCGAAGAGCTTAACGAGTCAGAATCAAACCTTAACTTTACACTTTTGACCACAACCTCAGACTATATTAAAAGATCTATAAACAACGTAGTAAACACAGCCTTTCAGGCGGCAATCCTCGCCGTAATCATTCTTCTTATTTTCCTTCAGGACTGGAAGAGTGCGTTAATCATAGGTGTTTCAATTCCTACGTCTATTATGGCGACCTTCGGCGGAATGTACGTTTTGGGAATAAATATGAACTTGGTTTCAATGAGCGGTGTCGTTATTGCCATAGGTATGCTCGTTGATAACTCGGTCGTTGTTTTGGAGAATATATATAACTGGCGGTCAAAGGGCTTTTCGGCAACAGAGTCTGCTTATAAGGGCACTCAGGAGGTTGCTATGGCGGTATTCGCCTCAACCCTGACAACAGTGGCGGTTTTCGCTCCCTTCCTTTTCTGGAACGCCACAATGGGTCAGCTGCTGAACAACATAGCCTACACCGTAGTTATAGCCCTCTTTGCTTCCTATGTTGTTTCTATTACATTCGTTCCTACTGCCTGTACACTTATTATGGCTAATGATGACAGACAGAGGAAAAAGCCCAAAAAGAGAACTATATTTAATAAGCTGGGCGACGTTGTAAACAACGGCCTTGAAAGACTTGACTATGTTTACAGCAGATTTTTGGCAAGGTGCTTAAAGCACAGAATTTTAACGGTTATTGTTGTAGTTGTTTTGTTCTTCCTGACTATGTCTACAGCAGGCACGCTGGGGATGGATCTTATAGCAAGCTCCGACGAAGGTGCTGTTTCTATTACAGCAGAAGTTCCCGACAATTACGAATTTGACTACAGCTACGAAATTCTTCAGGAAATCGACGAGGCAATAGGCGATATTCCCGAAGCGGAATCGATTTATTCAACCATATCCTCAAGCTCCATTTTGTCCTCATCCGGTACCGTAGCAGTAAACATAAACCTTGTTTCAGCCGATGAAAGAGACAGAAGCGACGTAGATATTGATGAGGATCTTGAAGAAAAGCTTTCGGGCATCGTCGGTGCAGACATAACCGTTTCAGAAGGTTCTATGGCTATGAGCGCTTTGTCGGGCGACGGCTTCTCACTTGACATAAAGGGCGACGATATTACCACCTTAAGAGAAATAAGCGACGACCTTGTGGAAAGATTTGAAGCAATCGACGGCGCAAAGAACATCGAAAGCACCCTTGAGGACACACAGTATCAGACAGATATAGTTGTTGACAGAGCCAAAGCAGCTTCCTACGGAATAAGCTCCTCAGCTATAGCTTCCGCTGTCAGCGCGGCAAACAAGGGTATTACCGGAACTACCTTAAAAACAAACGGTACGGAAACAGATATAAATGTAATGTACCCCGATGACAGACTTGAATATATAAGAGACCTTAATTCCATTACCATAACAACGGGAACGGGAGCGGAAATTCCCCTTACCGAGGTTGCAGACATTGTAGAAACAGAGGTTCCCGACAGAATCAGAAGAGAAAACCAGGTAACATATGTAGAATTAAGCGGTGACATCGGCGATTTGGACACAAGCGCTCAGCAGGCAGCTGTTCAGGCGGTTTTAGACGATTATGTTTTCCCCGACGGCTATACATATGAATTTGCGGGCTTAAGCGAACAAATGTCAGAAACCTTCAGTGCTCTTATTGTAATCATTGTTGTAGCTGTGCTTTTGGTATTCATAGTTATGGCTTCGCAGTTTGAGTCACTGAGCCAGCCCTTGATTATTATGTTCTCAATGCCTCTTGCAATTTCCGGCGGTCTGTTCGGTCTTTTCCTTACAGGCGTAAACATTACGGCTTTTGCCCTTATAGGCTTCCTTATGCTGGTAGGTATGGTCGTTAATAACGGTATCGTGCTTATAGACTACGCAAACCAAAGACGACTTGAACACGGTATGAGCTGTTACGACGCTCTTGTGGCTGCAGGACGGTCAAGACTTCGTCCTATTCTTATGACAACACTTACCACAGTCTTCGGTATGGTGCCTATGGCGCTGGCTCTGTCAGAAGGTATGGAAATGCAGCAGGCAATGGGTATAGTTATCATAGCAGGTCTTTCAATAGGTACTCTTGTTACACTGATATTCATACCCACTGTATACTCACTGTTCGACTCGGCTTCGAGATTTATAAACCGTCATACAAGAAGATTTTCACCTTATGTTGATGCCGATGAAAATAAATACACAAAGGCACTTAAAGCATATAAAGAAAATCAGGAGAACACACACCTTAATTGATATAAATAAGTTTTCCCCTTTATAAGGATAACAGCCGGCAGAAATAATAATAAAACAAACTGTCGGCTGTCATTTCTTATTAATTAAAAACTTAAAACTCTGCGGGAGGTTAATTATGGAGGACAAAACAAAAAGCAATATGTTAAAAATTATTGTATTCGCCTTGGAATTGATTTTAGGCGTAATTCTGCTTATAAACCCTGTAGGTGTTACAAAAGTAATTATAATTTCAGCCGGAATATTAAGTCTGATTTATGCCCTTGTAAATATAATCAGCTATTTCAGACTTGACCCTGTGACTGCTTCTCTGTGTCAGTGTATGTTTGTAGGCATATCACTTACTGCGGCGGCAATTATAGATATATTGGCTCTTATTGCCGATATAGTTTGGGAATTGAAAAATAAAAACAAGTCTGAAAAATAAGCTGCAGAATGATATTTCAAGTGTTATAAATGCTTCATTGGTTTTAAACGGGTAGATAAAATGTGTGAAAAAATTGATTTAAGGGTTAAAAAAACATATATAGCTTTATTCAGGTCTTTTGAGAAGCTTTCGAAAACAAAGGATTTCGGCGACATAACGGTAAATGAAATCTGCGATAACGCTATGGTGGGCAAAGGCACCTTTTATTCTCATTTTACAGACAAATATGACTTTTTGTCATTTTTGATAAATAATGTTTTTAAAGATTATATAAATAAAGCCTTTGAAAATGCCTCTTCGGATAATCTGTGTGAATATTATAAGGAATTCTTTTTAAGCTTTATTGATATTCTTGAAACAGAAAAGCACAGCTTTAAGCCTGCCGGCAATTCTTTGGCAATGGGCATAGCTCTTTCACATATCGGCAGTGTTTATAATAAGCTTTTGGAACCTCTTCAAAAAGCAGACAGCGAAAACCGCAAATTAAACAGCTTTACGGCAGAATATCTTTCTATACTTCTGATATTGGTTTTATTTAAGTTTGCAAGCGGCGAAAATTATAATTCCGATGATGTAAAGATGAGTATATCCGTTCTGTTGGAAAAAATATTTGCCTGACATTTTCAAAAAATTATAAAAGCCTTATTTCGGCAGTATTGTATGCAGACAAAAAACAAATAATACATCTGAAATTTTTGATTTAATTATATTAGATTTTACCCCTTAAAAATAACAGCCGGTTCTTGTTGTAAAAAATGAACCGGCTGCTGTTTTTTTGTATTCTTTATTATAGTCAAAGCCCGACAGATTTTTTATAGCTTTCTCCCCAGTCCCACATAGCGTCCATAATGGGTTTAAGGCTGTAGCCCAAATCCGTCAGTGTATATTCTACGTGGGGAGGAACCTCAGGGAAAACCTTTCTCGTTAAAAGACCGCTGGCTTCCATTTGGCGAAGCTGAGCCGTCAAAACCTTTTGGGAAACGCTTCCTATAGATTTTTTCAGTTCTCCGAATCTTTTCGTTCCGGGCATAAGATCCCTTAATATTAAAACCTTCCATTTGTCCCCTATAAGTGTCAGAGTTGTTTCAACAGGGCAGGCGGGCAGCTCCTTTGAGGGCTTTAAAGCAATATCTTTTTTTGTTTCCATAGCTGCATCTCCTTTTGTTTTTCCATAGTTTCCTTTTGGTAACTATAGCACTTTATTGTGCTTACTTGACGTTTTTCCCTACAGCTTTATTATAAACATAAAGGAAGAGAAATGCAACTCTTCTTATAAAAAAATTTATAAAACGGAGGTACTTATTTATGAAAAAGGTTATTGATTTTTTAAACGCTAATCCCGTTCAGTATTTGGCAACTGTAGGCCGTGACGGAAAGGCAAAGTGCCGTCCCTTTATGTTCTCAGGCGAAATGGACGGAAAAATGTGGTTCTGCACAAACAACACAAAGGAAGTTTATAAGGATATGCTTGAAAACCCCGAAATCGAAATTTCAGTTTCAAGCCCTTCATACGCTTGGATTCGTCTCCACGGCACTGCTGTTTTCGAAAACAATATGGCTGCAAAGGAAATGTGCATTCAGAACCCCATAGTAAAGGGTCAGTATCACACAGCAGACAACCCTATTTTCGAGGTTTTCTATCTTAAGGACGCACACGGCGTAATCTGTGATTTTTCGGGCAATCCCCCTTATGAGTTCTAATTAAACAGTTTTTTTGAAAGGCGGCGGCAGATATGGCAGAGAAAAATTATATACAGATGTTAGAGGAAGAGATACATTCGGCAGCTGTTGCTGCAATAGGAAGTGACGGACACCCTCAAATCCGTACTATAGATATGATGCTGTGGGACGAAAAGGGCGTTTATTTTCTTACGGCAAAGGGAAAGGCTTTTTATGCCCAGCTTATGTCTCAGGGCTTTATTGCTCTTTCAGCCGTTAAAGAAAAAAGATCTGTTTCCCTCAGAGGCAGGGTTCAAAACATAGGCAGCGAAAAGCTCAATGAGATTTTCGAAAAGAATACATATATGCAGAAGATCTATCCCGGCGACACAAGAAGCGCCTTAGAGGTTTTTCGTCTCTATGAAGCCGAGGGCGAATATTTCGACATAAGCGACCCCTCAAATGTTGTGCGTGAAAGCATAACAATCGGTGAGCCGAAAACAGCCGAAATGGGCTATTTTGTAGGAAGTCAGTGCATAGGCTGTAAGCTCTGCTATTCTGTCTGCCCTCAAAAATGTATTGACATTTCAGGTGTTCCTGTTATAATTGACCAAAACAGGTGTCTCCGCTGCGGACGCTGCGCCGAGATTTGCCCGAAACAGACTATTGAAAAGAGATGAAAGCTATGACACAGGCAGAGAGAAGATTGTATTTAATTAATTATCTGATTTCAGAAGAAAAAAATTGTAACAATATCCAAATTCCGTTAGGGGAAAAGGAGCAAAAGCAGCTTTTAAGGGCTTTGTTTAACGTGCGTATGCCCAAAGCCGCCGACAATGATTTTTTAAAGGTACAGGACGAATATTTGCAGGAGGAAACAAGGCGAAAGGGCATTACAGACCTTTCGGAATTAAAGCCTGTGGAAAAGGGGATTTATCTTTGGAAAGGGGACATAACGACCCTTCGCTGCGGAGCAATCGTAAACGCCGCAAATTCCGAGCTTTTGGGCTGTTTTTATCCAAACCACGGCTGTATCGACAACGCAATTCACACCTTTGCCGGAATACAGCTTAGGTCTGCCTGTTATGAGCTTATGAAAAAACAGGGTCACAGTGAGGAAACGGGAAAGGCTCAAATTACGCCGGCTTTTAATCTGCCCTGTGACTATGTTATTCACACAGTAGGGCCTATTGTGGGAGGACGGCTGACAAAGAATGATGAGAATCTGCTTGCCTCCTGTTATCTTTCCTGTCTGAAGCTTGCAGACCGAAACAATGTCAAAAGCATAGCCTTCTGCTGTATTTCAACAGGGGAATTTCACTTCCCCAATGAAAGGGCTGCGGAAATCGCCGTTGAAACAGTGCGGGAATACAAAGAAGAAAAACAAAGTCAAATTGAGGTGATATTCAATGTTTTTAAGGAAACCGATTTTGAAATCTACAAAAGACTCCTCTTTAAATGAGCTGATTTTAAGATTAAAAAGCGAAATTGAAAACGCCGACGCCGTATTAATAGGAGCAGGGGCAGGGCTTTCCGCTTCTGCCGGAATGCATTACAGCGGAGAACGCTTTGAAAAATATTTCGCTGATTTTCACAGAACCTATGGTATCACCGATATGTATTCGGGCGGCTTTTACCCCTATAACACCATGGAGGAATACTGGGCGTGGTGGTCAAGACACATCTATGTTAACAGATATGACGCTGAAGCCGGAAAGCCTTATACAGACTTGCTTGAAATAGTGAAGGATAAGGATTATTTTGTTTTAACCACCAATGTTGACCACCAGTTTCAAAAGGCGGGCTTTGACAAAAAGCGACTGTTTTATACTCAGGGCGACTACGGCTTGTGGCAGTGTTCGAAGCCCTGTCACAATAAGACCTATGACAATGAAGAAGCAGTCAGGCAAATGGTAAGGGAGCAGAAGGATATGCAGATACCCTCTGAGCTTATTCCCAGATGTCCTGTCTGCGGTGCGCCTATGACAATGAACCTTCGCTGCGACGGAACTTTTGTTGAAGACGAGGGTTGGCGCAAAGCGTCGGAACGATACTCCGATTTTATTCGCCGTCACAAAAATTTTCACATTCTCTTTTTGGAGCTTGGGGTCGGGGCAAACACTCCCATCATTATAAAATATTCTTTTATGCAGATGACGGCTGAAAACCCCAAGGCTGTTTATGCCTGTGTCAATAAGGGCGAAGCCTTTACGGCTCTCGACATTAAAGAAAGGTCAATTTGTATAGACTGTGATATTGCCGAAGTACTTAAAGAAATCAAAAAATAAATATTCTCATAAACATTAAAAAAGACAGCCGAAGCTCTAATTAAGCCTTGGCTGTCTTGTTTTTTTTAATTACTTTAAGCCGTATTTCTTGTTGAACTTGTCAACTCTACCGCCTGCGTCTACAAGAACCTTCTGGTTGCCTGTGTAGAAGGGATGGCACTTTGAGCAAACTTCAACACGGATTTCGGGCTTTGTAGAGCCTGCTACGAAGGTATTACCGCAGTTGCAGGTTACCTTAGCCTGATAATATTTGGGCTGAATATCCTTTTTCATTATGTTACACCTCTTTCATTATTCGTATACGTTTTGGCATACAATTTCAGTAACCCAAACATTATAACACAGTTTTTTGCTCTTGACAAGGGGTAATTTCGGAATTTTTAAATTTTTTCGTATAATTTTTCCTGTAAGCCTATGCCTCTTGAATAGGATGTTATTGTCCTTCCGTTTTTGTCATATTCTGCGTTTATGTCGCTTCCGCTCCAGCCGAAATAGGTTATCGCCGTTTACGGACTTGCTGTAACGCATACCGTTTGGGCGGCAGATACTTCAACAGCAATTAATTCTACTTTGTGCATAGTAAACGTAGGTGTAAATTATTTTCATCATTATGGTAAGCAGATGCTTTGTTGCTGACAGCTTCTTTATTCATTTACCCAAACTTTTACAATTGCGCCATTTTCCTTATTGATTACAACGCTATAACCATCATAAAGAGAAATAATTCCATCAGTTACATTTGTTTTAGCTGCAGTTACAATATAAACATTTCTATTTTCAACTTCACATACGCTGGAATATATGTTATCAATTTTGTCAGTATTCCATATTGATTTAACAATAGCTGTACCTATTTCCAACGCTAATTTGTCATCAACACCCATCTCGAAGGATAACGGAAACTCATTTAAATAATAATCAATGTCACAGCTGTATGCAGACACTACACCTTCATACTCCTTTTCATTATATATTGATTCAGAATCTTTAGCTTCTTCGTCAGAATAAGGGCTCTCAAATTCATTTGCAACATTTGAACAGCCTAATAAAAAAATTATTAAAATCGGAAAAGCTGCTATGATGATTTTTTTCATTATACTTATTACCTCCCTAAAGTGATATTATTTCCTTGACCATTTCTTTCCTTCACAGCCAAAGTCTTTATGGTTATGATAATATTCACCATTTGCATAGCTTGTGTTATAATCGCCATCGCTTGAAGCCTTTACGCTCATACTTGTAAGGTTGCCGTTAAAGTCATAGGTATAGCCGGTTATCTTTGTTTCGGCTGAGTAAACGGCTGTTTTATTAAGAAGCCTGTTATGCAATATTAACCTGTTATTATCATAAAAAGCATAACCATAGTATTAATTACCCAACTTGCACATAATATTAAAAACATTTTAAGCTTAATAATCCCTGTTATTTTTAAAAAAATAATATAGAAAGGAAACATTATAAGAAAACACAATAATATTCTTCCGCCGCATATTAAATGAAGGTCTGTATTTAAAT
>JAJQFU010000062.1 GCA_021200955.1 Clostridiales bacterium
CTTGCTTTCCTTGCGACAGCTTATTTATATTACCACATCCGAAGTCTTTTGTCAACAACTTTTTTAAAATTTTTTAAAAATTTTTTTAAAACAAATTTTCACAAAATATTTACAGAGATTTAATTAGGTACCTTGACAAATTTTTGGGTCGGTGCTACAATCAATAAGAATAAAAAATATGTCGTTATAAATATATATCTTCATTATGTATAAATAATTTCAGGAGGTTTTTGCTTTGGAAAGCACCGAGCTTTTAAACGTTATGGAAAAAATCGGTCACTTCTTATACCATCGTCGGGGCGGCAAAAGAGGACTTATGCGTATGCTGAGAATTTTGCGTGAAAAGGAAGCCTGTTCGCAGAGCGAGCTTTTGGAAATTCTGAACATCAGAGCCGCTTCCTTAAGCGAGCTTGCCGCCAAAACGGAGCAAAAGGGCTATATTGTAAGAGAGAAAAGCGATGAGGACAAGCGAAAGGTTGTTTTAAGAATTACCCCCGAGGGTCGGCAGTGGCTTCAGGATAAAGAAAATGAAACAGCCCGACAGGAGGTAAATATGTTCGACTGCTTAACTGAGGACGAACAGAAGGAGCTTTTCAGGCTCTTAAACAAACTGCTTGTGTGCTGGCAGGAACGTTTCGACAGCGCCCTTTTCCGCCACAGAAGCCGCAGCAAAGGAGACAAAAACAATGTTTAAATACTTAAAAAAATATTGGCTTTTCGCCCTTTTAACCCCCTTATTTATGGTGGGCGAGGTAGCTGCTGATTTGGTTCAGCCGAAGCTTATGAGGGTCATCGTTGACGACGGCGTTTTGGGGCTGTCAGGCAGCGGTTCTGATTTCGGTATAATCATAAAAACAGGTTTATTAATGATAGTAATAGTTGCCTTAGGCGGCTTCGCCGGAGTTATGTCCGGTGTTTTCGGCAATCTCTGCTCACAAAATTTCGGCAATGATATAAGGAAGGACTGCTTCAAACGTACAATGGAGTTTTCCTTTGCCCAGACAGACAGGTTTTCCACAGGCTCCGTTGTGACAAGAATTACCAACGACATAACCCAGCTTCAAAATATGGTTCTGCAAAGTCTCAGGGGCTTCGTCAGAACAGGGCTTTTGATTATCGGCGGAATTATCTGCCTTTTGACCCTTGACCTTTCCTTCGGGGCTGTGGCTCTCTGCGCCCTTCCCTTTGTTTTGGGGCTTGTTATTTACTTCATTTCAAAGGCGAACCCCATTTTCGAGGTTTTGCAGTCAAAGCTTGACAGGCTTAACTGCGTTGTTCAGGAGAACGTTGCGGGAGCAAGGGTTGTTAAGGCATATGTAAAAGAGGACTACGAAAACGAAAGGTTCAAAAAAGCCAACGACGAGCTTGTAGGAACTCAGCTGAGGGTTTTGGAGCTGTTTTCATATATGACCCCTCTTATGAACATATTTTTAAACGGAGCGATCGTTGCAATAATTTGGGTGGGAGGAATAAGAACCCAAAGCGGCTCAGCCACCCCCGGAGCGGTTATGGCAGCTCTTACATATATAACTCAGATTTTGAACGCCGTTATGAGAACATCTATGATATTCCAAACCGTTTCAAGAGGTGTGGCTTCTGCAAACAGGCTTAAGGAGCTTCTGGTCTGCGAACCGGAGCTTAAGGACGGCTCTTTTGACGGAGACACTGACCTTAAGGGAACTGTCGAATTTAAAAACGTCAGCTTCGGCTACGGTGAAAAGGATATTCTGACAGACATAAGCTTTAAGGTTGAAAAAGGCGAAACCTTGGGAATTTTAGGCGAAACAGGCTGCGGAAAAACCGCCCTTATAAGCCTTATTCCCCGTTTTTATGATGTGAGAAAGGGTTCTGTTTCTATAGACGGAGTTGATGTAAGAGACTATAAGCTTAAAGACCTTCGTGATAAGGTTTCCGTTTCGCTTCAAAAAAGCGAGCTGTTTAACCAAACAATAAAGGAAAACATTATGTGGGGCGATGTGAACGCAAGCGACGCCGAAGTTGAAAAGGCTTCCGAAATTGCTCAGGCTAAAGAATTTATAGACAGACAGCCCAACACCTTTGACAATATGGTGTCCGAAAAGGGTGCAAGCCTTTCCGGCGGTCAAAAGCAGAGAATAGCCATTTCAAGAAGTATTCTCAAAAAAGGCGAAATTCTCATATTCGACGACTGCACCAGCGCTCTCGACCTTAAAACGGAAGCGGCTCTTTTTGAGGGTTTAAACAGAGAATATAAGGATTTGACGAAAATTATAGTTGCTCAGAGAATAGCCTCGGTTAAAGGGGCTGACAAGCTGATTGTCATCGACAAGGGCAGAATTGCCGCAGAGGGCAGTCATAAGGATCTAATGAAAACAAGCGAAATTTACAGAGACATTTATTATTCACAGATGAAGGAGGAGGGCTGATTATGGCGGCGTCAGCATCTATGGGCAGCTATAGAATGCCCGGAATGAGAAGAAAGAGAGATCACGGCGAGGTTGAAAAGCCCAAAAACGGCAGAAAAACCCTTTTAAGGCTTGTGAATTATTTTAAAGCGGAAAGAGCAATTGTTTTGGGGCTTTTTGCGGCAGTTGCTGTTGTGGCAGTCTGCTCAGTCTATGCCCCTGTTCTCCAAAGCAGAGCTATCGACAGAATTGCGTCAAAAGAGTTTGACCGGCTGCCGAAGGTTCTTTTGATTATGGCTGCGGTTTACGGCGTGAACTGTTTCTGTACACTGTTTCAAAGCCTTTTAAGCGCAAGGCTCAGTCAAAGAGTAGTCAAAAAAATGAGGGAGGACTTGTTTCACAAAATCTCCGAGCTTCCCATAAGATACATAGACAACCACCCCCACGGGGACATTATGAGCCGAATGACAAACGACGTAGAAAACATTTCGAACACTGTTTCACAGTCTGTCAGTTCAATGTTTTCGGGCATTTTAATGATTATAGGCACTGTTATAATGATGTTTGCCCTGTGTCCGAGGCTTGCCGCCCTGTCTATGGCGACTGTCGTTCTTACACTTACGGCGACAAAATTTCTTTCTGCGGCAATGAAGCGGTTTTACACTCAGCGTCAAATTCTTTTGGGTGAAATAAACGCAGAGGTCGAAGAAAACGTTGTGGGCTTCAAAACAGTCACTGCCTACAACCGCCAAGCGGAGGTAACAAAGGAGTTTGATGAGACCTCCGACAGGCTGACCAAAGCCGGAATTATGGCTGAAATTTTAGCCGGCTCAATGGGTCCCTGTATGAACGTAATAAACAACACCGGCTTCGTAATTATTGCGGCATTCGGCGGCTATTTTGCCCTTAAGGGCGTAATTTCAATAGGCATAATTTCCGCTTTTATTGTCTACGCAAAGCAGTTCGGCAGACCCATTGACGAGCTTGCTCAGATTTACGGTCAAATTCAGAGCGCTGTCGCCGGAGCGGAAAGAGTTTTTGAGGTTATGGACAGCCAAAGCGAGGACAAAAGCGGCTCTCTCAATATGGATGGGGCAACAGGCGAGGTTGAGTTCAGAAACGTCAGCTTCGGATATAACGAAGAAAAACAGGTGCTTCAAAACTTTTCTCTTAAGGTGAAAGCCGGTCAAAAGGCAGCTCTTGTAGGGGCAACAGGCAGCGGAAAAACCACTGTTGTAAACCTTTTAATGCGATTTTACGACAATTTCACAGGGGATATTTTGATTGACGGAGTGAGCATTAGGGATATTTCCTTAGACGAGCTTCGTCGGAACACAGCGGTTGTTTTGCAGGATGCAGTTCTCTTTTCCGACACAGTCAAAAACAACCTTAAGTATTCAAAGCTTGACGCAGCAGATGAAGAGGTTGAAAAAGCCGCCAAAACGGGCAACTGTCACCATATGATTATGAATATGGAAAAAGGCTACGACACTCAGCTTACAGAGGGCGGCGCAAACATTTCACAGGGTCAGAGACAGCTTTTGACAATCTGCCGTGCATTTTTGGCAGAGCCTAAAATTCTTATTTTGGACGAAGCAACCTCCAGCGTGGACACTCGAACTGAAAAAAATATCCAAAACGCAATGGTTCGCCTTATGAAAAACCGAACAGGGCTTATTATCGCCCACAGACTTTCTACCATAAGAGACGCCGACATTATAGTTGTTATGGATAAGGGAAAGATCGCCGAAAGCGGAAACCACAATGAGCTTTTAGCAAAAAAAGGCAAATATTACGAGCTTTATATGACTCAGTTCGCCGGTCGGGCAACATAATGAAGAGTAAAACGGCTTCTTCAAATTACCGAAGAAGCCATTTTTTAGTGCGTAAAATTTTTTACTTTTCTTTAATCATTTTCAAAATCATATCAACTGATTTTTCTATGCCTATTGAGCTGTCAATAACTATGTCATAGTTATGAACATCGCCCCAACCCTTTTCCTGTAATGCTTCTGTAATAGGATTTACGTGAATCCGTTCTTTGTTTTACGTTTTTCTTTGCTTTGGCTTCAGAATCTCCGCATTCTTCCGCTGCCATAGCCGCCACCTCCTTATAATAGAAGGAAACACCCAATTTCTCAGCCGGTATGCCGCCGATTTGCTTTCCGCATGAGCCATGTTCTCCGGCTATTGTAATAATAGGTCCGGGTGTGGAAGGCTTTAAAACAGGCTTTTCCGGTACGGGAGTGTCCTTTTGGTTTTTTCTGCCGTCAAGCTTTTTGAAAACAAAGAAGAAGCAGATACAAATAACAAGCTGTGTATAGGTCGCCATAGCACCGAAAAATCCAACCTGAAACAGTGTTGCATTGGGCATTTTGGAAATAAACAGTATAATAGGAATACGTACGCAGAAAGCACCTATTAAACCTTGTGTCATAGAAAAGGTAGAGTGACCCTGTCCGTTGAAATAGCCTGTAATCATAAGAAGCAGACAAGCCACAACTGCGTCAGCCGCATAGCCCTTAAGATATTCGGCTGCATAGTATATAGACTGAGTATCTGAGGTGAAAATACTTGCCAGCAAACCGCCGCCGAAATAGCACAAAAGGGAAAGCAAAATGCCTGCTCCGACAGAAGTAAAAATCATATACCTAAGACCCTTGCTTATTCGTTCGGGCTGCTTCGCCCCTACGTTTTGGGCAGTAAAAACAGACATAGACTGAAGGAAGGCTACGGGAATAGCCATCATAAAGGCTGTCAGCTTGTTGTCAACTGAGTAGCCGGAGGCAATAGCAGACCAAACAGAGGGGTCGCTGCCCAAATGATTGGCGACGGAGTTAATAACTATAAAAGAAAAATTCGTCAGGAAATCCTGAGCAGCCAAAGGAACACCGGCTAAAAGAATTGACTTTGTTTCGCCGCCGTGAAAACGAATGCTTTTTAAGCTGACATCAAAGGGCAGCTCCCTGCGGCTTATGATAATAAGTGAAAGAACAACACTGACAGCCTGAGCGGAAATCGTAGCAATAGCAACTCCGGCTACACCTAAGTCGACCACTATAACCAAAATCAAATCCAGTGCAATATTTACAACACAGGCTATGCCTACAAAAACCAACGGCAGATTGGAGTTGCCTATGCCCTTAAACAAACCGCTTATACCGTTGTAGGCGGTAATAAATATAAGCCCAGCACCGCAAATTCTGAGATAAAGTGTTGTAAGCTCCAAATCCGGAGCATTCATCCATTTGGCAAAATAAGGTGCACCTATTTCCATAATCAAGGTCAAGCCCACAGCTATAACGGCAAAAATACAGACAGCAGCCCCTACTGTTCGGGTTGCGCCCTTTCTGTCCTTTGCTCCTATAAATCTGCCCAAAGTGACGGTTATACCTGTTGTTAAGCCCTGAATAACATAGGTTATCAGTGTCATAATCATACCGCCTGTGCCGACAGCAGCAGTGGCATTTTGGGTTACGGTGGGGTCTGTTGATACAAACCGACCTATAACCAACAGGTCTACGGCAGCATACATTGCCTGTAAAAATGTCGCCGCCATAACCGGCAGCATAAACATCATCATAGGACTGAAAATTGCCCCTGAAACAAGTGAACCTTTTTCTTTCGTTTTATTCATTATTTTTAAAGACCTCCTCTGAAATTTCCGCCAATGCATATAGCTCCTTCTTTGCTTCGGAAGTAATACCCAAAGTTATTTCAAGCATCCAAAAAAAGGCTGTTTCCTTTCTCTTCCGCTCCTTTTTCTGCCACGTAAACATTCTGGGGTCTATCAGCTCGGAGGCACAAAAAAGAAGCTCAACACTTTCTCTCGGAAAGAGCGTATTAAACTTTCCTCTTTCAATGCCGTACTCCACAATCTCAGTTAAAATCGGGGCAAAACGTTCAAGACTGCGTGTAAAGCTTTTCTGATGAAGCTCTGCATTGCCCTTTTCATAAACAACGTCAGCCATCATTCCACTGTTTGACAAAAGCTGAATTGACCTTACAAGCTTTTCAACAGCGGAAAAGGCTTCATTGTCTGCGATTTCACGAATAGCCTGTTCTCTCTGCTTAATTTGACGTTCAATCATAGCCAAAAGTATGTCCTCTTTATTCTTAAAGTGATAATACAGAGTTCCTTTGGCAATGCCTATTTCCTTCAAAATATCCTCAACGGTAGTCTCGCCGTACCCCTTTTTGTTAAAAAGAACCTCTGCCGTATCCAAAATTTCATTTTTTCTTACCTCGGCACTCTTTGTAACTCTCATTTCTTATTCCCTCCTCACTTTCTCGACCGACGGTCGGTCTGACAATATTATATTTATATATTTAAAAAATGTCAATAACATTAATTATTAAATTTTTATGATAATTAAAAAATGACCTGTCATAAGAAATTATAATTTTGTGGAAATTTACTAATTGACTTTCGAAAAAATATTTTATAAAATAAAACTACAGTGTGTGGCATAACAGCATAAATCCGGCTGCTATGTCACACACTTTTTTTGTGTTTTAAAGTATATTAAAAAGTATCAGAAGGAGGATTTTGTTAAAATGGAGGTTAAAGAAAAGAAGAAAGGCAAGCACGACAAAAGCGCACTTGCCACAGCACCGGTTAAAAGCATTATGGCAAAAATGGGTTTGCCCATAGTTTTGTCAATGATGTTTCAGGCTGTCTACAACATAGTAGACTGTGCCTTTTTGTCTAAAATGTCAGAAGGCGGCGAACAGGCTCTGACGGCTTTGGGGCTTGCCTTTCCCATTCAGCTTTTAATGGTTGCGGTCGCAATAGGTACAGGCGTAGGGGCAAACGCCCTTATATCAAAAAGCTTAGGTCAGGGCAACAGAAACAAAGCCAGCCGAACAGTGGGAAACACAATCTTTTTGGGTATAGTTATTTACGTTATTTTCATTATTTTCGGTCTTGCAATAGTTCCGGCTTACGTCCGTTCGCAAAGTGCAGGCGGAGCTATCAGCGAAACTGTTTTGACTATGGCGATTGACTACCTGAGAATTTGCTGCTGCGTTTCTTTTTGTATCATTTTCTTTTCGGTGTTCGAAAAGGTTCTTCAGTCAATGGGTCACTCGGTCTGCTCAACCACTGCCCAGGTTACAGGTGCGGTTGTAAACATAATTTTCGACCCTATATTTATTTACGGTCTTTTCGGCTGTCCCGAAATGGGTGTTAAGGGTGCGGCTTATGCTACGGTTTTAGGTCAGATTGCTTCGGCGGCTGTTGCTTTCGGCTTCCACTTAAAGCTTGACAATGACGTTGACAAGAGCCTTAAATATATTAAGCCGTCACTGAAGATTATTAAGGAAATTTATGCAATCGGTCTCCCTGCAATTATTTCACAGGCTCTGCTTTCGCTTATGACCTGCGGTCTGAATATGGTTTTGGGTCAGATAAACGAGGTTGGCGAAAATGCCGTAACTGTTTACGGGCTTTACTGCAAAATTCAGCAGCTTATAACCTTTGCCGCTTTCGGTATGAGAGACGCCATAACCCCTATTGTTTCATTTGCCTACGGAATGAGAAACAGAAAGCGTATTAAAGAGGGTATTAAGTACGGACTTATTTATACAACCTTCCTTATGGTTTTGGGTCTCGTTTTAATAGAAGCATTTGCCCCTGTAATTACGTCTATGTTTTCACTTTCGGACGTTACCTATGATTTGTGTATTGGCTGTATAAGAATAGTTTCGCTGGCGCTTATTTTTGCAGGCTTAAACATAGCTCTTCAGGGCATTTTTCAGGCTGTGGAATGCGGAATCGAGTCTCTCGTTATTTCAGCAGGCAGACAGGTTATTTTCGTAATTCCCTCAGCGTGGCTTTTGGCTAAATTCGTAACAGGAGCGGAAAACGTGTCTCTGATTTGGTGGTCATTTCTCATAGGCGAAACAATAACACTTATCTGCGGCGTTTTAATGTATAAGAGAGCGTTTAAAAATAAAATTAATTCACTTTAATAAGTATTAAAGGAGGTTGTTTTTATGACTAAAATCATTACAATAGGCAGAGAATTCGGCAGCGGCGGCAGAACCATAGGCAAAGTCGTCGCCTAAAAGCTGGGTATACCCTGTTATGACTACGAGCTGCTTTTAAAAATAGCCGAGGAAAGCGGCTTAAGCGAACAGTTTATTCAGGAAAGAGCAGAAAATTTATCTGTCAGCAGTGTTGTTGCCCGGGGTCTTTCGGGCTTAGGCAAGCACAGCTACACAAGCACAGAGGACTACTTATGGAAAATTCAGAAAAAGGTAATAACCGATATTGCCGCAAAGGAAAGCTGCGTTATAATCGGCAGATGCGCCGACTGGCTTTTAAGAGACAAGGCTGACTGTCTCAGGGTTTTCATTTATGCGGACGTTAAAAAGAGAGCCGAAAGAATTGTGAATGTCTACGGCGAAAGAAAGGAAAGCCCCGAAAAGCGTATTAAGGATAAGGATAAACACCGCAGCACATTCTATTATCTCCATACGGATATGGAATGGGGCAACGCCCATAACTATCACATCTGCCTTGACAGCGGCGAGCTGGGTATAGAAAGGTGTACCGATATTATAGCGTCACTCTATTGAGAAGGAATTAAACCATTAGTCAAGACCACCGGCTTAGCCGGTGGCTTGCTCTGCCCCTATAAGGGGCTGTT
>JAJQFU010000050.1 GCA_021200955.1 Clostridiales bacterium
AGTTTCTGTCCTCGGGCGGGCAAAGCTCGCCCTGCGGATTTAAGTCTGCGACGCTTGTCAATGAAATTAGTTGTTTACAAATTTAAATTTTTTGACGTTAATTAGTTTATTAACAATCGATAAAGTTTAACCTTCTGTGTTTAAGGTAAAAATATTTTTTTGTTCTTTAATTATTATATTGAAAAATTGTTAAAAATATTATATCATATATATAACAAATGAATTAATTTTTACAACATACAAAACCATAAAACACATCAAGAAAGGAGTAATCCTATGTATTCACTGCCCTTAAGAGAATTTATCGACGAGTTTCATCTCGAGGTTGTTTCGGGAGAGGAATTTGTAGATGAAAAGAAAATAACCACTCCGGAGCTTAACCGCCCCGCCATTCAGCTTGCGGGTTTTTATGAGCATTTCGGCGCAGAGCGTCCCCAGCTTATAGGAATGGTTGAACACAGCTTTTTAAGCAAGCTCGAAGCCAACTTCAGAAAGGAAACGCTGAAAAAGCTTTTTTCCTATAAGGAAATGCCATGTTTTATTTTAACCCGTTCCTTAGAGCCTTTCCCCGAAATGCTTGAATATGCCGAAGAAAGCGGCATTCCCGTTTTGGTTTCAAAAGACAAAACAACGGAGCTTACAGGGGAAATTCTTAACTGGCTTAAGGTTCGCCTTGCCCCCAGAACTACCGTTCACGGTGTTTTGGTAGACATTTACGGCGAGGGCGTTCTTATTATGGGTGAAAGCGGCATAGGCAAAAGCGAAGCCGCTTTGGAGCTTGTAAAAAGAGGGCACAGACTTGTGGCTGACGACGCCGTTGAAATTAAGAAAATATCCCACGATAATTTGACAGGCAGCTGCCCCAAGCTTATAAGATATTTTATCGAGGTCAGAGGTATAGGCATAATCAATGTTAAACAGATGTTCGGGGTTCAGTCCGTTATGGACAGCGCCAAAATAGACCTTGTTATTAAGTTTGAACCCTGGGAAAAGGGCAAGGTTTATGACAGAATAGGCTTGAACGAGGAATATATTGAAATTTTAGACACAAAAATTGTCTGCCACACAATTCCCATTCGTCCTGGCAGAAACGCAGCGGTAATCTGCGAAGCCGCCGCCGTAAACCGCCGTCAGAAGAAGATGGGCTATAATGCGGCGCAGGTTTTGAATGACAGAATTATGCAAAATATGAAATAAGGAGCTAAAAGCTTAATGGAAAATATTGAAAATGCATTAAATGCTTTAAGCCTTAAGGGAACTGCCGTCAAAAAAGATGAGCCAATGAGCCTTCACACAACCTTTAAAACAGGGGGAGCGGCAAGCTTTTTTATCGAGCCCTCATCTGCGGAGGAAACGGCTGAAACGGTTAAGCTTCTTAAGGGGCTTAATCTGCCTTATGTAATTATAGGCAACGGCTCAAACCTTCTTGTAAGCGACAAGGGCTATAATGGCTTTGTTATAAAGCTGGGGAAAAGCTTTTCCGAAATCAGTGTTTCCGGTGACACAATAACTGCCGAAGCAGGGGCTTCCTTAAGCGGTGTTGCTGCTGCGGCTTTAAGAGAGGGCTTAGAGGGTTTTGAATTTGCAGCCGGAATCCCTGGAAGTGTAGGCGGCGGCGTATGTATGAACGCCGGAGCCTACGGCGGAGAACTTAAAGACGTTATAACGAAGGTCACAGCCTTAGATGACGGAGAAATCATAACCCTTGAAAATAAGGACTGTAATTTCGGCTACAGAACCTCCCGAATAATGCAGGAGGGTATGATTGTTTTAAAGGCGGAGTTTAAGCTTACTTTCGGCGACAGGGCTTTAATTTCCGAGAAGATGAACGACCTTGCCAAAAGACGAAGCGACAAACAGCCCTTAAACTACCCCTCGGCAGGCAGCACATTTAAGCGTCCCGAAGGGTATTTTGCCGGAAAGTTAATAGAGGACACAGGCTTAAGGGGCTTCAGTATAGGGGGAGCACAGGTCAGTGAGAAGCACTGCGGCTTTATTATAAACAAAGGCGGAGCAGCCTCTTCCGACATATATTCTTTAATTTGTGAAGTTCAGAGACGGGTTTTTGACAAATTCGGCGTTGAGCTTCAGAGAGAGGTCAGACTCATTGGGGATTTTGACTGAATTAAACCCTGTTGAGCCGAAAACTTTAGACAACTTTTTGTCTGTGCTTTTGATAATTGGCAATTTCACTAATAAAAACTTTACAAAGCAGAATAAATTCGCCCATTTTTTTGCTTGTAAAGTTTGAGTGAATAATTTATAATAAATAGAGTTGAAAACATCGGCTCTCTTTTAAAGGCGGTGGCTTTATGGAATGTGTAATAGTAACGGGTATGTCCGGAGCAGGCAAAAGCCTTGTTCTTAAATATTTGGAGGATATAGGTTATTTTTGCGTAGATAATCTTCCTACGGCTCTTCTGCCTACCTTTGTTGAAATTTGCGGCAATAATTCAACTGAAATGGAAAAGGTGGCGCTGGGCATTGACATAAGAGGAGGAAAGCGTTTTGACGACCTCTTAAAGTTTTTGGAAAATGACTATTCAGCCGATGTTAATTTTGTTGTGCTTTTTTTGGAGGCATCTGACTCAACTCTTATTAAGCGCTATAAAGAAACAAGACGTATGCACCCTCTTATGAAGGGGGGAACAATTCAGTCGGGAATTATAGCCGAAAGAGAGCTTTTAAAAAGTGTCAGAGCAAAAGCCGACTATATTATAGACACAACGGGAATGCTGACAAGAAGCCTTAAGGCCCAAATTAATGAAATCTTTTTAAACAAAAAGGACTTTAACTCTATGATTATTTCGGTTATGTCCTTCGGGTTTAAATACGGTATTCCCCCGGAAGCGGATCTTGTATTCGACGTGAGATTTTTGCCCAACCCCTTCTATATTCCCGAAATGAGGAATTTGACGGGTCTTGACGAAACGGTTTCAAGCTTTGTTTTAAAGTCCGACGAGGCTGCGGCTTTTTCTGAAAAGCTTTGCGATATGATAGAGTTTCTCATACCCAACTACAAAAACGAGGGTAAAACAAGCCTTGTTATAGCTTTCGGCTGTACAGGGGGCAAGCACAGAAGCGTAACCTTTGCGGAGCTTTTGTATAAGCACCTTTCGGAAAAGGGCTACAGCGTTCTCAGCTCTCACAGAGATATTGACAAGGATGCCAAGAGGTAGACGCCTATGTCGTTTACATCTGAAGTTAAAGAGGAGCTTTTCCAAAAGGAAAATATTAAAGCCCACTGCAAAACCGCCGAGCTTTCGGCTTATATAAACAATCTCTGTGTTTTTGATCCCAAAAACCCAAGAGATCCTATGGTTTTTATATGCGATGAGCCGAGACATGCAGAGCGAATAGCTAAGCTGATTTATGACCTTGCGGAAATTTCCGTTGCGCCCGAAAGGGCAGGGGACACAACGGTTATAAAAATAGAGGATGTGCCTTCGGTTATAAAAATTCTGACCTTAAGAGGCTCATATTTAAAGCCATATTTAGGCGAAAGCCCCATAAATCCTCAAATTACAAAAAAAGACTGCTGCAAGGGAGCATATATCAGAACCTGCTTTTTAATAAACGGTTTTGTGACTGACCCTGTTAAAAACTATCATATGGAGTTTTCCGACAGGGATTATTCTCATGCCTACGGTCTTAAGGAGCTTATAACCTCTTTGGGAATTGCCGCCAAAATAATTAAACGAAAAAACCGCTATGTGGTTTATATAAAGGACAGCGAACAAATTTCCGATATGCTGGGAATAATGTCTGCTCATTTGTCTCTTTTAAAGCTTGAAAACATAAAGGTTATAAAAGAGGTAAGAAACAATTTAAACAGGAAAAATAACTGCGAAACGTCTAATATTGCCAAAACAATCAAGTCCTCTGTCAGAGAGCAAAACGCCATTAAGGTCTTAAGAGACACAAACAGGCTTAAGTCTTTAAGCCCCAAGCTTAAGGAAATTGCTTATCTGAGACTTGAAAACCCGGACTCAAGCTATACCGAGCTGGGCAGGCTTTTAAGCCCTCCTTTGGGAAAATCGGGCGTATATCACAGGCTGCAAAATATTATTAAGCTTGCAGAAAAGGAAGAAAAATAAGGAGGAAGCACCAAATGGTAGAAAAGCTTGTAAAGGTCGGTTCAACCGACGGCGACAGAACCGTTGCTAAGATTGTTCAGCTTGCAAGTCAGTATTCAAGCTCAATCAAGCTTGTAAAGGATAACGCCGCAGCTAACGCAAAGAGCATTATGGGCGTAATGAGTATAGGCGTTTATGAAGGAGAGGACTTCAAAATAGTCGCCGACGGCAGCGATGAAACAGACGCAGCCGAAGCTTTTTATGAGTATCTAAAGTAAAAATCAGTCAGCTTACAAAAATATAATTTTTGAGAATATTGTCTATTGGCTGTGACGAAGAGGAGTAGTAGACCTAAGCATTATTCAGAGAGAGGAGCTATTAGCTGAAAGGCTTCTTATATATGCGGTTTATGAAGGTAGCTTCCGAGCTTTTCCGCCGAAAGGAAAACAATCTTTCTTATTAAGCGGAAACGCACCCCTGCGTTAAAGGATAATTAAGTGCTTCCGTTTGTCGGAAGAATTAAGGTGGTACCACGGTCTTTCGTCCTTAAACAAGGGTGAAAGACCTTTTTAGTGTAAATAATCAAGGAGAAAATATGAGAAACTATGAAAAGCGATAATTTTAAAGGCAGCTTTTTGGTTGTTTTGGGCGGCTCACTGTGGGGCTTTTCAGGTGCCTGCGCCCAATATCTTTTTATAAACTACTCCATAGACCCTGTGTGGCTCACAGCCTACAGAATGGCGTTTGCCGGGTTTGTTTTGACCCTTGTGCTTTTCTGCAAAAACAAAACAAAGGTATTTTCAATTTTCAAAAACAAAAGGGATATGAAGGACTTTTTCGTTTTTGCCTTTATAGGGCTTTTAATGTGTCAGCTGACATATCTTTTGGCAATAAAATATTCAAATTCGGGAACGGCTACGGTTATTCAATATACCTCTCCGGCTTTGATTATTTTTTGGGTCTGCCTGAGAACGCCGAGGCTGCCCAAAGCGAAAGAGGTTATTGCCGTTATATTTGCCCTAATAGGCACATTTTTAATAGCCACCCACGGCAGACTGGACACACTTGTAATTTCAAAACAGGCTCTTATTTACGGTCTTATTTCCGCTGCCGGAGTTGTGGTTTATAACATAGCCCCGAAGGAAATACTTAAAAAATACGGAGCAATGAATGTTTTGGGGCTGGGAATGCTTACAAGCGGTGTTGTTTTCGGCGTTTTCACCTTAAGCTTTACGAAATTCCTGCTGAGAACCCCCGACGCTATATTAGCCTTTTTGGGTTTAAGCATTTTGGGGGCTTTGGCGGCTTTCACAATATATCTAAAGGGCATAACCTACATAGGTCCTGTCAAAGGCTCTGTTTTAGCCAGTGCAGAGCCTGTTGTTTCAACAATAATCTCCCATTTTTGGCTTGGGACGGAGTTTGCAAAGGCAGATTTAATAGGCTTTGCTTTTATAATAGCCATAGTTTTCATATCGGCACACAAGGAGGAAATCAAAAATGTACAAACAGCTTGAAAAAAACTACAATCCCTCGGTTGTAGAGGATAGGATCTACAGCGAGTGGCTTGAAAAGAAATATTTTCATGCAGAACCCGACAGCAAGAAAGAACCCTTCACAATCGTTATTCCGCCGCCCAATATAACCGGTCAGCTTCATATGGGTCACGCCCTTGACAATGCTATGCAGGATATGATTATACGTTTCAGACGTATGCAGGGCTATAACGCTCTTTGGATTCCCGGCACAGACCACGCAAGCATTTCAACCGAGGTCAAAATCGTAAACCAAATGGCTGAAGAGGGCTTGACAAAAGAGGACATCGGCAGAGAGGAATTTTTAAAGCGTGCTTGGGCTTGGAAGGACGAATACGGCTCAAGAATTATAAATCAGCTTAAAAAGTTGGGCTCTTCCTGTGATTGGGACAGAGAACGCTTCACAATGGACGAGGGTCTTTCTAACGCCGTTACCGAGGTGTTCCTGCGTCTTTACAAAAAGGGCTACATTTATAAAGGTGAAAAGCTTATAAACTGGTGTCCCACATGTCAGACCACAATTTCAGATGCAGAGGTAAACCACGAGGACAAACATGGTCATTTTTGGCATCTTAAGTACCCCATTAAGGGCACAGACCGGTTTCTGGAATTTGCCACAACCCGACCCGAAACACTTTTAGGCGATACGGCAATTGCAGTAAACCCCGATGACCCACGTTACACCGATGTAGTGGGCAAAACCTGTATAGTTCCCTTTGTAGACAGAGAAATCCCCGTTATTGCCGACCCCTACGTTGATATGACCTTCGGAACAGGCGTTGTTAAAATAACCCCCGCTCACGACCCCAATGACTTCGAGGTAGGTCAGAGACACAATCTGCCTAAGATAAACATTCTTAACGATGACGGAACAATTAATGAAAACGGCGGAAAGTTCAAGGGTATGGACAGATACGCCGCAAGAGAACAGATTGTTGAAGAGCTTAAGGAAATGGGGCTTTATATCAAAACCGAGGATATAACCCACGCCGTAGGCTGTCACGACCGCTGCGGAGACGTAATCGAGCCTCTTATTAAAAGTCAGTGGTTCGTTAAAATGGAAGAGCTTGCAAAGCCGGCAATCGAGGTTTTAAACGACCACAGGCTTGAATTTATTCCCGAACGTTTCGGAAAAACCTATCTCCACTGGCTCAACAACATTCACGACTGGTGCATTTCCCGTCAGCTTTGGTGGGGTCACAGAATACCGGCTTACTACTGCGACAAGTGCGGTCATATAAACGTAGCCAAGACTGCTCCCGAAAAATGTGAGAAGTGCGGCAACACACACTTAACACAGGACGAGGACACCCTTGACACATGGTTCTCATCGGCTCTTTGGCCCTTCTCAACTTTGGGCTGGCCCGAAGAAACGGAAGAGCTTAAATATTTCTACCCCACAAGCGTTCTTGTTACGGGCTATGACATTATTTTCTTCTGGGTAATAAGAATGGTTTTCTCAGGTATGGAGCAGATGAAGGACGTTCCCTTCAGAAAGGTGCTTATACACGGTCTTGTTCGTGATAATTTGGGCAGAAAAATGTCTAAGTCTCTGGGCAACGGCGTAGATCCCCTTGAGGTAATCAAAGAGGTAGGGGCTGACGTTCTTCGTTTGACACTTATTACAGGCAATGCACCCGGCAACGATATGCGCTGGAGAGAAGAAAAGGTAAGCGCAAACAGAAACTTCACAAACAAGCTTTGGAATGCAACCCGTTTCATTCTTATGAATTTCAAGGACGACGAAGAGCCTAAGTGCAGCCTTTCAGACCTGACAGACGCCGACAAGTGGATTTTGTCAAAGGCAAACACACTTGTTAAGAACGTAACGGATAACTTAGAAGCCTATGAGCTTGGCGTAGCCGTTCAAAACACATATGACTTTGTTTGGGACGAGTTCTGCGACTGGTATATTGAAATGGTTAAGCCCCGTCTTTACAACGAAAACGACCCCACAAGAGACGCCGCTCTTTGGACGCTCAAGAAGGTTTTGATTACCTCTCTTAAGCTGCTTCACCCCTGTATGCCTTTCATCACAGAGGAGATTTTCCAGTCCGTGCAGAGTGAAGAAGAGTCTATTATGATTTCAAAGTGGGAGGAATATAAGGAAGAATATAACTTCCCCAAGGAAGAAAAGGCAATCGAGCTTATTAAGACTGCCGTTAAATCAATAAGAAACCGCAGAGCCGAAATGAACGTTGCTCCCTCTAAGAAGGTTGAGGTTTTTGTAGGCTCTGAGAACCCCGAGGTAAGAGAAATTTTCGAAAACGGCAAGGTTTTCTTTGATTCACTGGCTTCCGCTTCAGAGGTGGTTATTGAAGAAAACGCCGCAGATAAGGGTAGAGACTTCGTCAGCCTTGTTATTCCCGGCGCACTTATTTCAATTCCTTTTGCGGAGCTTATCGACATTGAGAAGGAAACTCAGCGTCTTAAAAAGGAAGTGGAAAAGCTTCAAAAAGAGGTTGAGCGTGTCGAAAAGAAGCTTTCTAACCCCGGCTTTGTAGGCAAAGCCCCGGAAAAGGTCATTAACGAAGAAAAAGCCAAGGGCGAAAAGTACGCAAAAATGCTTGCGGCTGTTAAGGAACAGCTTGAAAGCCTTCAGGCTTAATAAACAACAAAATTGACAATATTAAAAGAGGGACATCGTGTACCCTCTTTTTTTGCGGAAAATTATTATTTTTGAAAAAATGTTCGGAAAACAGTTGAAAAGTCGGTTAAAATATGGTAACATAAATTTTGTACAAGAGAATGAGCGAAAAACGTTGAGCCGCAAGGCTTTGCGGGCGGTTATATCTCCCCCAATCATCTTTAATTGAAAGGGGGTGAAGTTATGAGTGATTTAGAGTTAATATTGATTCTGATATTACTTATAATCGTTATATCAAAAAATTAACCGCCCTATCTGACCATAGGACGGTTGTTGTAACTGTCATTCTGCGTTAGAGATATAACTGCATTCGCAATTTCTCTTGTATTTTTATTATAACCCCATTTGGGTCAAAAGTCAAGAATTTGAGAGTGGTTTTACAATTATTTTTGAAGAAATTTTTTGTAAAAATATTGAAACCCAAGCGGAATTATGATATTATTAATTTTGTACAAGAGAATGAGCGAAAAACGTTGAGCCGCAAGGCTTTGCGGGCGGTTATATCTCCCCCAATCATCTTTAAGTGAAGGGGGGTGAAGTTATGAGTGATATTCAGTTGATATTAATTTTAATACTTCTGATAATAATCATATCAAAAAATTAACCGCCCTATCTCGAACATTGAACTGCACCAAAAAAACTGGACTTAAATTAACCGTTATGGTATAATAAAATTAAGTCTGATGAAA
>JAJQFU010000040.1 GCA_021200955.1 Clostridiales bacterium
AATCGAAACCCTAAATCAAGAGAATTGCCTTTCTCTGTTCTTGATTTTTTGTAAAACCATAATATGCGCATTGTGTCCACACCTAATTTTTTCTGAGACTTGACAATTTTAATTAATTGTGGCATAATTACTATAAAGCGTTCTCAATGGATAATCAGATAGGCAAGCTTGCTTGCATAGATGATTGAACATTAGAGAACCTCCCCCGTAATGAGCATATAGGCTCGATAGAGCCGGATGCGAATATGGGGGCGATTGCGGGAGTGCATTTCACTTACTTTCAATCATTCATTTCTGCATAATGCAAAAATGACATTAGTTTTAGAAGTGTTCTTTACTCGCTGAAAACCTTAGTTTTCAGCGAAAGAGGAGAACCCGTTAGCGACATCTTATTTGTGTTACCACAATTTTTTTCTAAAAAAATTGTGGTAAACGCATAAATAAATGAGCAAAACGAGGTTCGACGTGCAATCGTCTTTTATGTTAAGTGTTTAGCTGCGGCAAGTACTTTTAGCAGCAATGATATTTACGAAGCGTGGCTCAGCTTGGTAGAGCGCTGCGTTCGGGACGCAGAGGCCGCAGGTTCAAATCCTGTCGCTTCGACTGTAACTGTGGGATTGTTATTTTAACGATCCCATTTTGTTGTATAATGAGGGCATTTATATGAAGAAAAAATTTACATTTTTGATAACAGCAGCTTTGACGTTTTTAATGATGACAGAGACTTTCGGGGCTTCGGTTTTTACCGCTCCCATTGATTCACGCCCTGTCTCCACAGATTATCTCGAAAGGCTTTCGGCTGTCAGCGGCGACAGCTTTGTCTGCGTAAGCGATGACAGCTTAGACTTTTTTTCCGGAAAGGCCGACCTTGACCATAACGGAAACAGCGCTGCAGTGAGAGAACAGATTTATAAAATGGCTGAAGAAAATAACTCAACCGATTCCACATTTATAATTAATATGACAAGCTATTTAACGGGGGGCTTAGTGGGCAGCCGCAGCGGCGAAAATTATAAAGACGTCAATGAAGCGGCGGCGGCTTTGGAAAAGCTTATGACGGACTTCCCCCAGCCTAACTATTACATTAATATTTCTATGCCCAGAACCCTGCCCGACACTCACTTCGGCGAAATTTGGACAGACGAAAAAACATATTCGGGGCTCGGCTCATTTTATTTAAAGGCAAACCCCGACAGCGGCAGAGCCTATGAAATAGCTTCAAACTATTCAAGGGTCACTGCTTCACAGCTTCTTTTGGAGTGGTCATATGTTAAAAATCACAAGTCAATGGGTGAAATTTCCGACTGGGAAGAGGCCTTTCTGAAGTATTTCAACAAAAATTTTGAGACAAAAGACCCCTACAGACAATATTTAAGCTCATACAGAGAGCCTTATTCAGCTGTTTCTCAGGTGGGGGCTAAGCTTATGAAGCTTTATAAAAGCGGACTCGACTTTGAGCTTATAATTTCGGAAGACGATTTTCAGCTGCCGGACTTTATAATATATTTAAATGACGAAAGCCTTTTAAGCGACGAAATAAAATACAGCTATGCCCTTAATTATATGGAAACATATTTATTCGGAGAAGCCAAAGACACCTACGGAACTGCAGAGCTTGAAAACGCTCTCACGGGCAAGGGAAATCACCTTAACTTTATTTTCGGAACAGATGAAGCGCCTCAGCTGATTTATGCAAGAGACTTATCTAAGCGGACAGGGCTTATTCCCAACCTGTTTTTGAAAAACGATGCGGCTTCCTCTTCCGTTGCAAAATTCGACGTTAAGACCTCTGAGGAACTTTTGGCTTCCGCAATTAATTTTGTAAGTGCAGGAGCCCGCCGAACAACAGAAGAAACAGACTTATTCATATTTGACTATGCGGACGCAAAGGGATATGATTCTTTTATTACAAAAATGGAAAACGCCTATAATCAGGGCAATTCCGTTGCTCTTATGGAGCTTTACACCACAGCGGAAACCACAACGGGAAACAATTACCTCTTTAAGCTTCTCTGCAGCCGTTCAAGAAAAAATGCTACCTTCGGCTTTCACAGTCTCTGCGCCTATTCCTCCTGGAACACAACCGCCAACGCCATAGGCTTGGGGGTAGCACATGCGGCGGTTTATTCAATAAACAGGGAGCTTAAAAACTCAAGGGATTTTGTAAAAGCCAACCTTAAAATGCTTATAACCCACGGCTCTGAGGACGGGATTTATAACTGCGATATAAAGCGAAATCTTTACGGATATTACCCCTATTGGGACGAAAATAACAGAGATAAGCTTGCATCTCTTTTTGAAGAATATTCGATTACAGACTGCTTTGAAAATAAAACCTATGAAACAAACGAAGGAGAACTGACAGTGAAGAAGGCTGAAATCACCGACTGTTACTTCCCATGGCTTCGAACCTTTGAGTGCTGTTTTGATGTGACTGTAGAAGAATAAAGAAGGCGGAAATATGAGAAAAATATTTAAGTTTATAACAAGCAGAATATTTTTTGTTTTGCTGGCATTTCTATTTCAAACTGTGCTTTATGTGGGTATGGCTGCTCTTTTCAGAGACTACTTTGTTTACTTCTATGTCTTTGAAATTTTTATACGTCTTGTTGCCATAATTTATATAGTTAACGACACAACAGAGCCTGCCTATAAAATCGCCTGGCTGATTTTGATTATGTTTATGCCCTATTTGGGAAGCTTCTTTTATCTTTTTCTTGCCGGCGGTCAAACCACAAAATTCTTCAAGCGTAAGTTTAACTTTATCGCCAACAGAACAAGCCAAATAATCAAAAAGGACGAGCTCTCAAGCACAACCTTTGCGGAAATAAATGAAAAATATCCCCGTTTTAAGTCTCTTTGCAGCTATATAAACCGATACGGCGGCTTTCCCGTTTACAAAAACGAGGAGACTGTGTTTTTCTCCACAGGTGAAGAATATTTTGAGGACTTAAAAAAGGAGCTTAAAAAAGCCCGCAAATTTATTTTTATGGAATATTTCATAATCGAAAAGGGCAAAATGTGGGGAGAAATTCTTGAAATTTTAAAGGAAAAGGCGAATGAAGGGGTTGAAATAAAAATTATATATGACGATTTCGGCTGTATAAACCGCCTGCCGGTTAAATATCCCGCTTATCTTGAAAAATTCGGCATAGAAGCAAAGGTTTTTAATCCTGTCCGCCATATTATAAACGTAATCTACAACAACCGCGATCACCGAAAAATTACCGTAATTGACGGAAAAACCGCCTTTACCGGCGGAATAAACCTTGCGGACGAATATATAAACGCCGTTACACGCTTCGGTCACTGGAAGGACTACGGTGTAAAATTCACCGGAGCCGCTGTTTGGAACTTTTCGGCGGCGTTTCTCTCTATGTGGGAGTTTTGTTCAAGAAATAATAAGAATATTGACTATAAAAAATATAAGGTTCACCACAAAAGGCCCAAAACCGACCTGGGCTATGTTATTCCCTTTGCAGACAGCCCCTTTGACGGCGAGGTTGTGGCTGAAAATGTGTATAACGATATTATAAACAAGGCTCAGAACTATGTTTATATAACAACTCCCTATCTTATTTTGGATAACAGAACCGCCTTTTCACTTGTTTCAGCGGCAAAAAGAGGTGTGGATATTCGAATTATGACTCCTCGCATTCCCGACAAAAAAATTGTCTTTCAGGTTACACGGTCAAACTATGAGGAGCTTATAAAAAGCGGAGTGCGAATATATGAATATACTCCCGGCTTTATTCACGCAAAAAGCATTATAGCCGATGACGAAGTCGGCGTTGTTGGCAGCATAAATTTAGACTACCGCTCTCTTTATCTCCACTGTGAAAACGGACTTCTTATGTTCAGGGTTCTTCAAATAGCGGATATTAAGCGTGACATATTTAATATAATGGCAGTCAGTGAGGAAATCACCGACCCTAAAAAATTTCTCCCCTTAAAGATCGTCAGAGGAATATTAAATGTGTTTGCGCCGTTAATGTGAAAAAAATCTATTGTATAGGAAACCGCTCGATAATGTCTTTGCGGCAGCCTGCCATTATATTTTTTCATATAAACAATACAAAACAGCCCCTTTTGTCAGACTGCAATCGGTATACTTCTGTTTATATCATATTTTCTGACAAAAAGAGGCTTTTTGTTATTATACAGCGGAAAACTTTTTATATTTAAGACATATTAAAATTAAAATAAGGCAGGCTATAAAAAATCCCGAAAAATCAATAAAAACATCTTTAACCATAGGTGTTCTGCCCTCTGAGAGAAACTGGCTCATCTCATCTAAGCAGGCTGTTAAAAACCCCAAAGGCAGAGAAAAAGCAAAGCATTTATTCACTTTTAAGCCGAAGCCTGCCCAGTCGCCGAAAATAAGTCCTCCCAAAACAAAATATTCGGTAAAGTGCGCAAGCTTTCTCAGTATGTGCTCTGTAAGAAACGCCCCTATTCCAAACTTTGAAAGAAACTGTAAAATAACGTCTAACAGGGAGCTGCTGAGCTCTGATGAGGCTTCTCCGTCAAATGAAGACATAAAAAATATGAAAAAAAACATAAAAGCAGTAAGGGCAAATAAAATCACCCTTACTGCAGGCTGCTTTATAAAAGCGGTCATCATAAACTTAAATTAGGGAAGAACACATTTTTAAGCTTTGAAAGATCCGAAAGAGAACAGTTTTCCAAAACGAGATCCTGAAGGGCTGTTTTGTTGCTGTCTGAAAGAGCTTTATATTGAGCTTTAATATCATCTCCCGCAGCGTCAATGTCTACTGAATCGTGGTCGTTCAAATAGCTCTTTATATATGTTCTTATGTTTCTGATAATGTTTCTCACTGCTGTGTTGGGTGCGTCAAGCTGTGCGTTGTAAAGGTTATTATAAACCTTGTTTAATGCCGTAATGGTGTCGTCATCTACAGTGGTTGTCTCTGCAGCCGCTTCGGTTGTAGTTTCGGTCTCATTATCGGTTGAAGATGAGCTGCCTGAAGAGCTTCCCGATGATGATGAACCCGATGATGAAGATGAAGAAGACGATGTGGTGGTTTCACTTGAAGAATCGGTTGTTGTAGTTGTTTCCGATGAAGAAGAGCTGCCCGATGAGCTGCTGCCGGATGACGAACCGCCGCCGCCTGATGAAGAGGATGAGCTGCTTGAAGAATCGGTTGTGGCAGTTTCGCTGTCAGTGTCGGTATCTGAAATTACAGATGATATAATTTCGGAAATGTTGTCCTGAATTAAAAACTGTGCAGCTGCAAGACAAACCTCGCCTCTGGTTATGTTCTGGGTTGCTCTGAAGGTATTGTTTTCTTCAAGCTCCATAACACCGGAAGCCAAAACAGCATAAACATAGTCTGAAGCCCAGCCTGTTATTTCGTCTGAAACAACCTCGGTATATTCCTCTGAAGGCTCAAAACCGAAAAGCTGTGAAACAATAGTACAGAACTGCTGACGTGTAATATTCTCACCGGGGCGGAAGGTTCCGTCGGGGAAGCCTGCCACGTACCCCTGCTCCTGAGCAATAAGAAGGTCATTATAATACCATGCCCCCTCAACAACGTCTGAATAAACACTGACAGCTGTCTCGTCAGCCTGTTCAAACTGCAGTGTAAGGTTCATAATTCTCACAAGCTCTGCTCTTGTAATGCTGCCGTCGGGGCGGAAGGTTCCGTCCTCATAGCCTGCAACACAGCCTGCTTCATACATTTTTTCAATAGCTGCTCCCTGTTTTGTTTCCGGGTCTACATCGGGAAACGCTGTCTCGGCTGCCGAAGCCGAAACTGTCATAAGGCTCGCCGCCAAAGCGGATATAGCCAGTGCTTTTAAAAATACTTTCATATTGTCCTCCAATAAAATTTATTATAAAAAACCGGTGTTTTTACGTTGTCCTTATAATTATAATATAAAATACAAAAAAATAAAAGCCCAAAATATAATAATTTTTATTAAAATTTCAAAAAAATTTTGTTAATAGTGTCGAAAGTCAATTATTCTTTATGTAAAACACTCCATAAAAAATGACCGCTCCTCTCGCTTAAGGGGCGGTCTTTAAAAATCTATATAAAATTCGGTTTCTTCTTTATTTATATCAACATATTTTGTAACGCTGCTGCTGCCCTTTGCAAGAGTCAGCTTATGGCTGCCGTAGTTCAAAAACATAGGATTTCTGAGACTTCGCTGAATACCGTCAACATACAGTGCTGCGCCTGTTGCGGAGGTATCGACAATAAGAGAACCTCTCAGGGGCTGAACCGCAGATAAATTCATTTCATCTTCACTGCCTGCCTTTACAATAAACTCCTTAGTATAGTCGCTTATTGAGGGGCTTGAAACAGTTATTGTGTGTATTCCCTCAACGAGGTTAAGCTCGCCGCTTTCCGGATTTTTATTAAAATCGCCTTGGTCTACGCTGTAAACAAGGTCCGACATATTTTCATAGCTCGTAAATTTCACTGTACCGTGGGACTTCTCCATAATAACCGCCCACGCATCATTTTCAATCGCCCTTATGGTAATAACGTCATATTCCGTTATTTCAGAGGGGCTTAAGACGCTGTCTTTATATCTGAATACAGTGTCTTTTGTATATCTGAACAAATCCGTATCTATTGTAATAAGCTTTCGCTTTGTATTAACCTTGACAGCCAAGGAGGTATACTCCTCGGCGTCGGGGTTAAGTTTAAGTGACAAGAGCTTCTTGTCTTGATTATAAACAAAAATAATCATATCGCCTTCGCTGAGCTTGCTGGCTGTAATAGTATGGCCGTATTCATCGGCTAAGGCTGTATCCGCATCAAAGTTCAAAAGAACTGCGGCTCCGTTTTCAATATCATAAATCTTAATGTTGTTTGCACCTAAGCTTATTTGTGAAATAACGCCTGATCTTTCTGTATTATAAAGACTGTCGCTTGCGCTGCTTATAAGCTTGTCGGTGTCAATATAGTCTGAATCATCCGTTGTTTCTTCTGTTTCGCTTTCGACGATTTCCTCTCCGTTTATCAGCGAAACAAGGTCATCAAAGGAATGGTATTGCATAAAGCCCGCAAAAATCGAAAAGGACGCAACAAAAACAACGACACATATAAGTATCAAAAAAACAGGAAAAAGACAGCCCCTTGAAGATGACCTTTCGTCTCTTTCAGAGTGCTTTGAGTCTTTTCTATTCGGTTTTTGGGAATTATTATTGTTTTCCATAAACCTGTTGTCTCCTTGCCTGTGCTTTTGCGGCTTTCGGGGTGCCTGCCGGTTTTCGGGTTCGGTTCGCCGTTTCTTTTTGTCTGATGAAACAGGTCTCCTGTGAATCACAGGGGCAATACTTTCATCTGCGGTTGGCTTTCTGTGTCTGACAGATTCTTCGCCCTCATTTGTGGTTGGTTTTCGCCGTCTGATTGGCTCACCGTTCTCATCTAATGGCAGTCGTTTTCGCCTGATTGGTTCACCGTTCTCATCTGCGATCGGCTTTCTTCGCCTGATCGGTTCACCGTTCTCATCTGTTGGCGGTCTCTTTCGCCTGATCGGTTCGCCGTTCTCATCTGTTGGCGGCTTTCTTCGCCTGATTGGTTCACCGTTCTCATCTGTTGGCGGCTTTCTTCGCCTGATTGGTTCACCGTTCTCATCGACCGGCGGTCTCTTTCGTCTGATCGGTTCGCCGTTCTCGTCTAAGGGCGGTCGTTTTCGCCTGAGCGGTTCACCGTTTTCATCTAAAGGCGGTCGCTTTCGCTTTATAGGCTTCGCCTTCTCGTCCAAAGGCGGCAGTTTCTTTGTATTTTCCGCCTGTTCACTGTTATTTTCCATAATGTACCTCAAAACTCTTTTGAATATTATATTTAGGAATTGTTTCTTTCCCTTTATATAATTTTATCACGCATTCAAAAAATTTCAAGTATAATTTAAAAAAAGTATGAAAAAAATGTTAAAAATATACATATAAATGAAATAATCTCAGGAAAAAGCCTTCATAACCTCCAAAATATTGTCAATCTGCCGTTTTTCCCTCTCTGACAGTCTCTCCGAAAAAGCGGAAAAAAGCTCTCTCTGCTGCGGAGGTGTTAAGCTTCCGCCCTTGTTTACTTCAGTCATAAAGGCAAATATTTCCTGAACAGACGGATTTTTAACCGCCAAAAAGTTTCTTAACGCCTTAAGCCTTTCTTCCCCTAAGCCTTTAAAGGCTTCGCTTTCCAAAATTTCATCAACTTTATTCATAAGCCTCTCCCCTCTTCTTTTATATCCCAAATGCTTTTAATTTCCAAAAGCTTAACAAGTGTCTCCCCCATTTGCCTGTTTTCTTTAGGCAGATTGGGGACTATCGCCCGAAGCATTTCCATATTTCCGCCGCTTTTCTCAAGGCTCATAGCCCCTGTCTCCCTGAATCCGTTTAAAAGCCTGTCAATTTCTATAAGCTTCACCATAACCCCCAGCTCACGTCTGTATCTTCTGTCTATGTAAGGTATCGCCGCCTTTATGGTTTTTATGGCAGGGGTATCAAGCTCTTTGTCAAAATCGTATGCCGCCGACACAGTTTCTTTATTAATATTCTCCCGGCTTTTCTCTGCCGCCTTAAAGCCGTTTATTATTTTCGCAAGCCCTGCCAGCCTTTCAAGGCTTAAATCCGCTGTTTCCGCAGTTTTGTTTTCCTCCATAAAAAATCGTTCCTTAAGCTCTTTTTATATTTATATTTCAGAACAATAATTTTTATAACAAAAAAGAGACGGTCAGATGATATAATCCCCTTAGAGTAGACACTTGAAATAACAAAAATATTTCAAAAC
>JAJQFU010000117.1 GCA_021200955.1 Clostridiales bacterium
CTTCGCCGCACAAAAAGTAGATAAAGTTATAAATCCAGTTCAAAAGAATGCCTAAAACAAAGGCAATGGCGCCGGTGATGGTTCCGGGGTCTTTCTGCACCATGCCCCTCAAAAATAACAACGAAGCTTGGGTAAACAATCTAATTCCTCCTAAGATTAACCCCTTTGGGGTGTATATTTTTTTCAGTGCAGCTTTTAAAGCCGACACTCTGCATTTTATTTTACAACATATTTACAAAAATTGAAAGTACTTTTTTTAAATTTTTATCAGTTTTTTCTGAACTGCTGCACAAATTGTTTAAAGGAACAATTCACAGGCTGTTAAATAAAGAATACATATAACCACAGCCCCTAAGAACCAGCCGTCAATAAGCCTGTGACCTTTTTCGGGTTCTATAGGTTCAAAGTCATATCTTTTTTTGTTATATCTTATGAAGCCCTTTATCATAAGGAACAGAAGAACACCGAAAATAACGGCGGTTATTCCGTAGCCTATTATATCTGACATAGCTGCGGCAGTCTCCTCTGCTTCTGCAAGCTCTTCGGAAATCTGAGCCGAGGAAGCGGCGGAAACGGCGCAGTAATAGGCTATAACCTGTGTTCCGTTAATGACAAGGTGAAGAAGCATTGAAGCGAAAAGGCTCCCTGTGTAATAAACAACCAAAGCCATTATACAGCCGGCAAACATTGCGTAGGGTATTTGGTATAAATCCATATGAAACAGCCCGAAATAGAAAGCCGAAAGCACAACAGCCCCTGCAGCACCGAATTTTTTAAGTCCTCCGAAAACAAAGCCTCTGAAGATTGTCTCTTCGAAAAGTGCGGGGCTTACCGCCATAACTATAAAGCCCACAACAGGGCTTGCGGTTAAAATTGTTTCGGTTATATCCGCTGTGTCATTGGGATAAAACAAAGACGTAACAACGGAAATAAAGCTCATAACGGGTATCATAAGGAACCCTATAAAAATTATATAACAAATGTTCCAGCCGGTCAGCTTTTTAAGGGGCAGAATTTCATAGAGACAGTCTCTTTTTAAATAACCGTAAAAGAGAATGGGTATAAGCATAAGCAGAAGATCCTGCAAAATCATGATATTTACCATATAGAAGCTGTCGCTTAATTCTCTGCAAAAATACACAAGTCCGGCTGCGCCTATTGCCATTAAAATCTGAACAGGCAGAACGAACCACAAAAAAAACCAAAACATAAAGCGGTTTACGCTTTTAGGTGTTTCCATCAGCCGCTTCCTCCAAATTCAATTTCTTCTCCTTAGCTTGGGCTCTGCTTTCCACAAATCTGTCAAAGGTACGGGCGATTACCGCAAAAACAGGCACGCCGAAGAACATTCCCAAAACTCCGAAAAGACCTCCGCCCACTAAAATGGCGAAAATTATTCCCATAGGCTTTACGCCGATTGAGTCGCCCATAACTCTGGGGCCCAAAATGTAGCCGTCAAACTGCTGCAATATGAATATAAAAATAAGCATCCATATTGCGGAATAGGGGTTTTGAAGCAGACAAAGCAGCACAACGGGTACTCCGCCGATGAAAGGCCCGAAGTAGGGGATCATATTGGTTATTCCTATAACGCAGGCAAAGAGCATAGCGTAGTCGGGGCTTATAAAGCAGCAGCCCAAAAAGAAAATAACCGCTATAATAATTGAGTCAACCGCCTTGCTGACTATAAATGTGGCGAAGGTGGCGTTTGCGTCCTTAACAAAATCTCTTACAAACATATACCAGCTTTTGGGCAGAAAGGCAAACAAAATTCTTTTGCATCTGGCAGTAAGGGCTTCCTTGTCAAGAAGCATATAAATCGAAATAATTATGCCTATTACAAGGTTTAAAATCCAGCTTGCGGCGGTAAAGGTTCCCTCCAAAACATTTGTCATAAGAGAGGTCACGTTGCCTATATTTTTAATGACAGTGTCAAAAATCGCATTAATGGAGTCGCTGAAGCTTTCCAGAACCTCGTTTACACCGTTTACATCTGTTTCCATACCCTCGATTGCGGCGGTAACGGTCTTTTCCGCCTTGGGCAGATATGTAAACAGATAAGAAGCCAGACCCTGAATACTGGAAACTATTTCGGGGATGATACTTACAACTATAAATACAACCAAAGCCGCAACAATTAAGAAGCTTGTAAGCATGGAAAGAGTTCTGACAGCTTTTTTCTTATTCCGCAGGGGCTTAATTTTTCCGTAAATATTTTTTTCGAAAAAGCCCGTAACGGGGTTAAGAATATAGGCGATTATAAAGCCGAAAATAAAGGGCTTAATAAGGGCTGCTGTCCAGTTGATTGCGGCGGTGAAGTCCGTATCGGTAATAAAACGGTATAAAATTATAATTACAAGAACCGCAAGTATAAGACCTGTGTATTTTTTAAAGCTTTTTTTAATATATTCCGTCAATAAAGCTCACCTCTTTTAAAGTAACCCTAACATAACCCTCAATATCCTTTGTGAATTTTCAGCTGCCAGCTTTTTAAATTCGGGGTAGTCCATACTGCCCGAATCGTCGGCTGAGTCTGAAATCGCTCTTATAATTACGAAGGGCAGTTTGTTGAGATAACAAACCTGGGCAATAGCTCCCCCCTCCATTTCGCAGCAGCAGGCTCCGAAGGTATTGGAAATTTTGTTTTTCAGCTCATTGCTGCATACGAAAACGTCTCCTCCGGCAACTCTGCCTATCATACCCTTAATTCCGCATTCCATAAGAGCCTTTCTTGCGGCGTCGATCATAGCCTCGTCGGCTTCGAAAAGAGAGGTCTCCATATCGGGAATAATCCCTACGGAGTAGCCTAAGCCGGTAACGTCCATATCGTGCTGACACACGTCTGAGGAAATAACAACGTTTCCTATTTCAAGTCCTTTGGCAAGCCCTCCGGCAACGCCTACGTTAATTACGCAGTCAACGCCGTACATATCCGCCATAATCTGAGTGCATACGGCGGCGTTTACCTTGCCTACGCCGCACTGTGCTATGACAACGTTTTTTCCTTCAAGAGAGCCGAGGGCAAAGTTCATTCCCGCTATATTCTTGACGGAAATCACGTTTGTAATACTCTTTATGCCCTCAATTTCAATATCCATAGCCCCTATAATACCTATTGTGTTCATATTTTTTACTCCTTATAAAACTTAAAACTGAGCATTTTTGCGAGACTGTCTTTCAGACTGCCTAAAAACTGCTTAGCACCAAACAATTAAAATTTGCGAACAGCTAATTGTCGCTTCAAGCGTCGCAGACTTAAATCCGCAGGGCGAGATTTACTCTACGGTTACACTCTTTGCCAAATTTCTCGGCTTATCTACGTCATTGCCCAGACCAACCGCCATATAATAGGCGAAAAGCTGCTGGGGAATGTTCGCCAGCAGGGGCGTCAAAATGGGGTGGGTTTTGGGAATGTAAATATAATCGTCGGCATATTTTTCCGTCTCCGTATTCCCCTGCATAGCTATCATAAGCACTTTTGCCCCTCTTGCCTTAACCTCTTTTATGTTGCTCATTGTTTTGGCAAAAAGCTCCTGCTGAGTAGCCACGCCTATAACAAGTGTGCTTTCTTCAATTAAGGCTATAGGCCCGTGCTTAAGCTCACCGGCCGCATAAGGCTCTGAGTGAAGATAAGCTATTTCCTTAAGTTTAAGAGAACCCTCGCGGCACACAACGTAGTCAAGACCTCTTCCTATATAAAATACATTTTTGGAGTCAATATATTTCTCCATAAATCTCTTTATATTGGGAGCCTTTGTGAGGATTTTGTTTATGTGAGAGGGCAGCTTAAGCATTTCTCTTCTGATTTCGTCAAATTCCTCAAGGCTCATTTTGTCAGTTTCCAAAGCAATATGAAGGCTTAAAAGGAACATTGCCACAACCTGGGCGGAAAAAGCCTTTGTGGAGGCAACGGCGATTTCAGGTCCCGCAAGGGTGTAAATTACGTCGTCGGCTTCTCTGGCTATAGTTGAGCCTACTACATTAACCACTGCCAAAACTCTTGAGCCCCGTCTCTTTGCAAGACGCATTGCTTCCAGTGTGTCGGCGGTTTCGCCCGATTGTGAAATAACAATAACAAGGGTGTTCTCGTCAATCAAAGGGTCTTTATATCTGAACTCGCTTGCCACATCGGAGTTTACGGGTATTCTGCAAAGCTTTTCTATAAGGAATTTTCCCACAAGACCGGCATAATAGGCTGTTCCGCAGGCTACAATATAAGCCTTGTTGATTTTTTCCAAATCCTCTCTGAAAAGCTTTATGTCGTCAAGCTGAATACCGGAGCCGTCGGGCTTAAAGCGTCTGTTAAGGTTATCGGAAACAACCTTTGGCTGTTCGAAAATTTCCTTAAGCATAAAGTGGTCATAGCCGCTTTTCTCAGCCGCTTCAATAGACCAGTCTACAACGTAAACATTCTTCTTTACTTCCTCTTTGTCGGGGTTGTAAATCTTAACATCGTCCTTTGTTATGACGGCGACCTCGTTGTCCTCCAAAATATATGTGTTTCTTGTATATTTCAGAATAGCCGGCATATCCGAGGCAATAAAGTTTTCGCCCTGACCCAAGCCCACAATAAGAGGGCCGTTTTTCTTAGCGGCAATTATTCTGTCGGGGAAGTCCTTGCATATAATGCCCAAGGCATAAGAGCCGTCTACTTTTTCGAGAGCCTTAAAAACGGCGTCGTTAAAGTCACCGCTTTGGTCATAATAATATTCCACAAGCTGGGCAACGCACTCAGTGTCTGTGTCGGAAATAAACTCAAAGCCCTTGCTCTGCAAAATTTCCTTTATTTCCATATAGTTTTCGATAATTCCGTTGTGAACAACCGCCACATTTTCCGAGCCGGAAAAATGAGGGTGGGCATTTATGTCAGAGGGTATTCCGTGGGTAGCCCACCTTGTATGACCTATACCCAGTCTGCCCTTTACGGGGTTGTCATAAAGTGCGCTTTCGAGGTTTTCAACTCTGCCCTTCTTTTTGCAGACGCAAATTTTCTTTTCTCTTTCGTCAAAAACCGCAACTCCGGCGGAGTCATAACCTCTGTATTCAAGCTTTTCAAGCCCCTGAAGAAGAACGGGCACCGCATTTTTGTTACCAATATATCCTACAATTCCGCACATAGTTCAGCCTCCTTATTAATATTAAAGTTGAAAAATGTAAGTATTACTTTCAAACGTGTTTACAAAATAAGCACGCAGTTATTTGAGGGTTTTAACAATTAAGTCAGCAAGATTATTTGATTCCTTTTCAATAAGCTCAATGTCACGACCCTCAATCATAACTCTCACAAGGGGTTCTGTTCCCGAAGGTCTTATAAGAACTCTGCCTTCGCCTTCGAATTTGGCTTCAAGCTCCGCAATAGCCTTTCTTATAACCTCATAGTTGTTATATTCGTGTTTCTTTTTGTTGTCAACTCTTGCGTTTACAAGAACCTGAGGCAAGACCTCCATAATACTCTTAAGCTCCGAAACGGGCTTTCCTGCTTTTTTCATTACCGTCAGAAGAGTTACGGCGGTTAAAAGACCGTCTCCGGTGGTATTTTTATCCAAAATAATGATATGACCGGACTGCTCTCCCCCTAGGTTATGATTATTTTTAAGCATTTCTTCTATAACATATCTGTCGCCAACGTCTGTAACGGCTACCTTTATGCCGTTGTTCTTAGCCATAATCATAAAGCCCAGATTGCTCATTACTGTGGCGGTTATGGTGTTGTCTTTAAGGATACCTTTGTCCTTAAAGTCCTTTCCGATGATTGCCATAATCATATCGCCGTCAACAACCTCGCCCTTTTCGTCAACGCAGAGACATCTGTCGCCGTCGCCGTCAAAGGCAACCCCTATGTCAGACCCTGTTTCAACAACCTTTGCCTTAAGGTTTTCCAAATGGGTTGAGCCGCAGTTTGCGTTTATGTTTGTGCCGTCGGGGTCTGCGCTTATGAATTTAACGTCGGCTTTAAGGGCTTCGAAAACAAGTCTTGCAGCCTTATAGGTTGCTCCGTTGGCGCAGTCAACAACGATTTTAAGTCCCTTTAAGTCAATGTCAGTCTGAGCGGCTATAAATTCCGCATAGTCCTTAACGGAGCTTTCGCAGACCTGCGTCTTTCCAACCTCAACCCCTATGGGAAGGGGAAGAGTGTCGATTGAGTTTATCATAACGTCCTCGATTTCAGCCTCGATTTCGTCGCTTAATTTAAAGCCGTCGCCGTTGAAAAATTTAATTCCGTTGTCCTCAACGGGGTTGTGTGAAGCTGAAATAACAACTCCGGCGTCTGCTCCGTATTTTCTTACGAGATAGGCTACCCCCGGAGTGGGAATAACCCCAAGACTTATAACCTCAGCCCCTACGGAGCAAATTCCCGCAGTTAAAGCCGCTTCTAGCATACTGCCCGAAATTCTCGTGTCTCTTCCTACTAAAATTTTCGCCTTGTGTTTGTTCTCTTTAGCCAAAACATACGCCCCTGCCTTGCCTAACTTAAAAGCCGTTTCACAGCTCAGCTCTGTGTTGGCAACCCCTCGAACGCCGTCAGTACCAAAAAATACACCCATGTTGCGCCTCCTGAAATTTCTTATTTATTAACAAACCGGTGTTTTATTTCTATTTTATTCCATACCGTTAATTTTGGTAATTCTTATCCATATTAAGCAATTATAACACCAAAAATCGGTTATGTAAATACTTTTGTTGACAAAAGAACGATTAAAAAGTTTATTTGTGAATTAATTGAAACAACCATTTTCCATTATTTGGAAATAAAGTGCAAAAAAATGCGTTTTCAGTGCAGTTTTTTAAAATCCGTATTATTTTTAATTCCTTTATGATATAATAATCAAAGGTCGAAAGACTTTTATGTGAAAAAAGGAAAAGGGATATGAGTTTTCTATAAGAAAGACAGGAGGATTAGATGGGAATAATCCTTAAAGGAGGGCTGCAAAAAAATCTTAAATACTTCTGAAAAAGACTTGCTTTTTACAGATGATAGAAGTACAATTATTATGTAAATTTTTTGACAGGAGGAAAATTATGAAGAAATTTTTAGCTTTATTTTTGGCGGCGTCTGTTATGGTGACCAACGTCTGCGCCGCCGAAATTACGGTAACCTTAGACGGCGACGAGGTTATCTTTCAATCAACAGAACCTGTAATCGAAAACGGCAGAACCTTAATTCCCTTAAGGGGTGTTTTTGAACAGTTAGGCTATGAAATCGGCTGGGACGGAAGCACGAAAACAGCGGTTTTTCAAAATGAGGGAAACACAATCGAAATCACTGCAAACAGCGATACATTTATTATGAACGGAGAGGCTGTCAGCCTTGATGTTCCGGCGAGTATTATTGACGGCTCAATGATGCTGCCCTTGAGAGCGGTGGGAGAAGCCGCAGGGCTTGTTGTAAACTGGGACGCAGACACGAAAACAGTCAGTCTTTCCACAGGCTCGGCTGAGACAGAAGCTGTAACCGAAGCGGAAACGGAAGAAACAACGGAAGCGGAAACCGAAGCAGCCACCGAAGAAGAGACCGAAACAACTACCGCAGCGGCTGTTAAGGACAACATTTCCGAAGCCGACGCTGAGAAGCTTAAAATCTGCGCAAACAACACTTCTACATTATATTCAATAGACGTTCTTTATTATTACCTTGACGAAACCCTTGATTATGCCTATTATAAAATAGACGGCGCACTGGAATATTCCTACTCCACAGCGGAGCTTGTAGAGGTTTTTGATGATGCAATTGAGGAGTGCAAGGGGTATAAAGCCGCAGCCAACAGACTTAAAACTCTTACGGCGGATCAGACCCTTGTTAAAGCCTTTGTAGCTTATGTTGACGACCAAATTACCTATTTGCAGTTTTATTATGATCTGTTTTGCTCCGTAAAGTACAGTTCATCTTCAGAGCTTTCGGTAAATAAAAAAATCGAAGATATGAAAAGGGATCTGGATGAAGCCTTAGACGATATGAACAGCTCAGCCAAAAACCTCACAAATGCAATTAATAATACTGCTGAGGATGAAACATATAATGCGGAAGCAAGCGAACATCTGTCAACGGAAAAGCAGACGGCTTTAAACAAATACCGCAAGGAAATGGGAGAGTATATAACAGAAGAGCTTAACAAGATTAAAAACACAAGCGATGCCTACAGAAACGGCTCCGCCTTCGTTACCGCAGCTACCAACATAAGAAACAAGCTTAATTCAACGGAAACTCCTACATATTGCCTTCTTGACAAATATTGTCTTTTAAGAGCCTGCGACCTTATTACGCAGGCGGGAACGGCTGTTAAAAACGGCGCATATACAAAGGACGGAAAGAACGAATATTATATTGAATATTTGGCTGTAATGATTTCGGCGGATTATCTGTGTCAGGACAGCTTAGGCGATTATTATGACCCGTCGGAAGGGGAATTTGAAGAGGTTCCCGAAGAGGCCGATATTGATATTGAAGAAGAAGGAATAACAGTATAATATTCGCAAAAATGCATATATTTTTATTGACATAATAAAGTAAAAAAGTCTCCTCAATGATATAATCCCCTTAGAGTAGACACTTGAAATAACAAAAATATTTCAAAAC
>JAJQFU010000126.1 GCA_021200955.1 Clostridiales bacterium
ATAGAAAAAATTTGCTGAAAGCCAAAATATCTAACCCTAATTCGTAAATAATTTTAGGCATTAAAATAAGCCCTGTTTATTCATATACTCGATATGTAAAGCAGGACTTATAGGGGAAATCTCTAAAATCATCTTTAAATTTTTAATGAGTTTAGAGATTTTCTCCCGATGTCCAAATATTCATATATAGTTATAATAACGATATGTAAAATAAAAATATGTTAAGGTTCTTTCATATTGTATAAATTTTTAAAAGTTGTAAATCAGTAGTAAATTACTTTGTCGCACTGCAATTTTTCGCTTAATTTTCGGGCTTTTTGCGGTTAAACCGTCTTAATGTAGGAGATAGGGCGGTTTAGCTTTTTATTGCTATAATTATCAAAAGTATTATGATTAATACTAAAGCTAATTCTGCCATAATTTCACCTCCCCGTCTAATATATCTTTCTTTTCCTTTGACAGGGGAGATACAACCGCCCGCAAAGCCTTTCGGCTAAACGTTTTCACTTATTCTCTTGTACTGAATTTATAATATCACATTTCTACAGCTTTTTCAATATTTTTCTTGTGTAAGTACGGATTTTTCGTAAAATCATTTTTTATTCTCAGTCATCTGTTTTATACTTCAAATATTCCAGATTTTCGTTAATATTAAATGTCAGTTTGCAGTTAATTTTATCCAAAATATCAATATATACTCTGTTAATTTCTATTGAGGGAAATTCCCCTTCAGCCACGTATATATTAATTGCCATTTCGGATGTGCAGCTGTCAAAATCAATTTCCTTATGATAGTTTAAAACACCGAGTAATTCCTCAACAACAATTGAAATATCATCTTCATCTGAAACCTCGGTTTTAATTTCAATAACCTTTTCGTTTATTCTATTTTTGACAGTCAGTGTTCCCCAAATTGTATTATACACTGCTTTATCCCCCCCACAGCTAAAAACTCAAGTGAAAGCCTGCAATTAATTTTCGATAGTTTTCTTATGGTGTCAGCCGAAAAATTAACTGAATAAAGCTCATTTACTGCCGGTTCGATAATTGCATATAATACAGCACTTGGAAAATCACAGGTTTTTAAATAATTATTAAGCTCATCGGCATTCTCGATAAACTTCTCTAAAAATTTGCCAAGCGGGATATTAATATCATCTGTTTGTATATAACGTGTGGAATAAGAACAATAGGACATTCTTTCGGAAGGCTCTTTCATTCGGTCTAACATACTTAAGTGATAATTATATCGGACATCTGTTGAATAATTGGGAATTAAACCCGTAATGTCAACAATTCTCTTAACGTCAAAGGATTTTGCCGCAATCTGTAAATCGAAACACACATTTATAATTTTTTTCTCCATATACTCTCCCAACATCAGCCCTGTCCGTTACTCCTTTTCCATTCATTGAAATCGGCTTCATAATAATACCAGTTTTCTTCGGACAAGGGCTCTGAGTTTGTGAGAAAATCTATTTCAAGGTCACTGCCCTCTGCCGAATAGGCTATACCCTTGCCTATATCACGTGTTGACCACAGCTGAAAATAAACTGTATTATTGCTTTTTACTATAATTTTATATTTGCGGTGCTTAAAAACATTATTAAGCTTTTTGACAAACTCATCGTCATTAATTTCAACAGTTCCCGTTTCCAAATCTTCACTTTGAGCGTCGCTTACGTACCGGCAGCCGTAATCCTCGCCGCCGAATACGTAGTCATTGGAATCAATACTTACAGTATTATAGGGCTGATTTTCCAGATAATCCTTTATTTCGCAAATTGTTTCGTAATTTTTATCAAACTCCTTTGCAATAAGACCTTCGTTTCGGTAGTAAAAGCCGAACGCAGCCAGTAAAAGGGAAATAAAAGAATACCAAAAGAATATTGCAGCAATACTTACCCCTATAAGAGCAATTTTCACCTTTTTATTCATAATAGTTTTATCCTCCGTACGTTTATAGCCTTAAGGCTAAACGCCTTTAATTTCTCTGTAAAGACCCCTTGCAAAGCTGTCGGTCATACCGCTTATATAGTCACAGGCAAGCATAAGACGAAGATAAATTCTTTCCTCTTCGGGCTTATCCTTGCTGTAAACCTCACAGGCTTTTCTGTAGTTTTCGGAAATAAGGGAGAAAACCCGCATATTTATGCCGTTGGGGTCGTCCGGCTCTAAAACAGCAGGCACAAATGTATTTAAAAGAGTGCTTATAATATTGTCTGCACCCAGCTCCAAAAGGTAAATTTGGCGGTTTGAAAAGGCATATTTATAGGCAATGTCTCCGAGACGGCTGAGAAGCTCCCCTTCATCAGTGCCGGAAAGAAGCTCAGTTTTAAATTCACCGCACATAAGGGCAGAGTAGTTTCTGCCGAAGCTTTCGGCAGCGGCGTTTAAAGCCTTTCTCTGAACATCCACAATAAAATTTTGAACGGCTTTATATTCTCCTGATGTGTTTATAAGCAGCTTTCCGTATTCGCCAAGCTCCGACTTAAGGGTATCAAAGGAAATAAGCCCCTTTTTGAATGCGTCCTCAATATCGGCGGTTTTATAGGCAATATCGTCCGCTGCTTCCAAAAGAAAAACAAGGGGATTTCTTTTGCCCTCTGTTCCGCAGGAGCTGTCAATATCTTCAAAAATTTCCTTTTCGGAGTAAAAAACGCCCATTTTACTGCGTGTTTTGTCTTTTTTAGACGGGTCTGTTTCAGTTGAAAAACAGGGATATTTTATACAGGCTGAAAGCAAGCCCTTCGTCAGGTTCATACCGTGAAAATCCACTACATAGTGAAGCTTTGTCACAAGACGAAGAGCCTGTGCGTTGCCCTCGTAATTATAAAAATCCCCTTTCATTTGGGGTGAAAGTATGTCGCTTAAGAGCCTTCCCTTATATGTAAGAAGGGGCAGATTTTTCTTAAACCACTTTCTTATGACTGTTTCGCCGAAATGACCGAAGGGCGGATTTCCTATATCGTGAATAAGCCCGGCACAGGAAAGAATATCGCAAATATCGTTTGAATATCGGGGCAGAAAGTCCCCGTCAAGCCCGTCTCTCATTATAACCGTAGCGGCACACTTCCCCAAAGATCTGCCGAAGGAAGAAACCTCTAAGGAATGGGTCAGACGTGTCCTTACGAAGTCGCTTTTGTCAAGGGGAAAGACCTGGGTTTTGTCCTGAAGGCGTCTGAAAGAAGCACTTGAAATAATTCTGTGATAGTCCTTTTCAAATTCCGAACGCAGGTCGGCTCCCCTGCCGCTGCTTTTTCTTATTCTTTCACTGCATAAAAGCTTTTTCCATTGCATAGTTAGCACCTCTCCGTCACACTGCGTGTGCCAAGTCCACAATTTATTGTGGTAAAAATAATTCTTTTGAGGACGGCTTAAGTGCCGTCCTTATTCTATGCTTTATACTTTTACTTTGCCGATGAAGCGGTAGTAGATTTCAACCGAGATTATTGAGTTTTCGTTATTGTCGGGTGTTTCGTGAATAACGATTTTTTGAATAAGGTTGTTCAGAAGAACCTCGTTTAACTCGGTTATTTCGGTATACTGCTCCAACAGGTCAGCAAATTCTTTGGCTGATTTTGTTTGCTGTGCTTTATCGGCAAGATTACGTTGAATTTCGTTTAACCGCTCTTTAAGGCTTGTTTCTTCCTTTTCGAGGTTTTGCGACATAACAGCATATCTTTCGGCTGAAATGCGTTTGAAACCCTTGTCCTCATACATACTTTGAATGATTTCACAGATTTCCGAAAGACGCTTTTTTATTTTGTCCTGTTCCTTTTGGAATAGAACTTTTTCGTCTGAACTTTGCTTGTCCGAAAAGCCTGCAAGATGATTTATATAGGCTTCTTTATCTGTGTTCACAAAACAGATGTGGCGGTTTAAATCATTCATCACAAGGTCATATATGACACTGACACTGACCGAATGAGGAGTACACCACTCTTTACCGTAATGATTATACCAAGAACACATATATTTATGGTCTTGCTTTGAGGAAAAATCTTTTTTATAAACAAAGTTTTTCCCGCATTCACCGCATTTAATTAAGCCCTTAAAAATGTTGTCGGGGTTGGGCTGTGCAAAAGGCTTTTTAACGCTTATTCGCTGCTGAACGGTTTCAAAATCTTCATAGCTTACAAGAGCTTCGTGAGTTTCCGCAACCCTTATCCATTCGTTTTCCGAAAGCCTTATAAGCCGCTTATCTTTAAATGACTTTGTGGCGTACTTTCGGTTGACCATATCGCCTGTATATATAGGATTGCTGAGAATATTTTTTACACTTGTATTGCTCCAGGCATAGTGAAATTTTCTTGTTTCGGAAGAGTTTGTCACTCCTTCGGTATCACGCAGATAGGCGTTTGATGTGAGTATGTGTTCCTCTTTGAGAGTGTTTGCAATTTCACCGCAGGTCATACCCTCCAAAGCCATAGAAAACATACGCTTTACCGTAGGTGCGTTTTCGTTGGGTATAAGCTTGTGCTTGTCCTCCGGTGATTTTGCATAGCCGTATGGAGCGAAGCTGCCCATATATTCACCGTTAAGAGCTTTCGTTTTGATTGCGGAGCGGATTTTGCGGCTGATGTCCTTTGCATACCATTCATTGATGATATTTTTGAACGGAGCAAAATCATTTTCACCGCTAACAGTATCAACATTATCATTTACGGCAATAAATCGCACATCTCTTTGCGGAAAGAAAATCTCCGTATAATAGCCTGTCTGTAAATATTCTCTGCCTAAACGTGACAGGTCTTTGACGATTACCGCTTCAACTCTGCCTGCTTCTATTTCGGAAACCATTCTCTTAAAACTCGGTCTTTCGAAATTTGTACCGCTCCAACCATCGTCAATGAAATATTCACAGTTGGTAAAGCCATTTTCTTCAGCATAACGCTTAAGCATTGCCTTTTGGGTTTGTATGCTTGCACTGTCGCCGCTGTATTCATCATCTCTGCTGAGCCTGCAATAAAGAGCCGTTATTTTAACCAACAAAGTAAGTACCCACCGCTTTAGAGGTGGGGCTTACTTTCCATTCAGTGGGAGTTCAAACTCCTACTGAATGGGGCGTTGTTAAACGCCGTTGGTCATAAGTGTTTTTGCATAAGCAAAAACGCGCATAGTCTTTGACCAAATCGCTGTTTTTCCATTCGTGTTTGCCTTGTCCTTTCCAAACAGCAATTCAAGATTTAAGATTATTTTACCAGTAATTTATGGTTTTGTAAAGGTCTTTTGAAAACCATTTGTCTGATGTGTACTTATAAGTGCTGAAATTGCTGTTTTATAGTTTATTTATTTTTTGTTTCGACAGCTTTTACAGTAGATATATCTTTTTGAATGTGATAAAATTAAATCTGTTAAATATTGTCTGCCATTACAGAAAGTATAAAGTATAGGCAGAAAAATTGCATTGTGCAGAAGTTGGTTGAAAGTTGTGTAATTTGAAGCGATGAAAATGAGGTGAGATGTTAAAATGGAACTGTTTTGCTTTAGTACGATTATGGGAAAAATTTTAGAGGGTATGTCAGTAGGTGAAAGCGGACAAAAAATGAAATTAATGAATGCTGCATTTAGCGGATATATAGAATACAGGCGAATAAAAGAGCCTGATTTTGAATTTGACAAGAGCGATGTCAGCAAATGGTTAAACGGCGAGGTAAGACCATTCTCAACCATTGTGGAGTTCTACAAGACTAAGGGTGACATAGCATTCGACATTCAAGATAAAGTTTTCCCACTTCTCATTGATAAAGATAAAGTTATTGAAAAACTGTATGACTTACTTATGAAAGATAATGGGATTTCGGAAAATAAAAAGGCAGAAATATCTGAAGACTATCCGTATTATAACGACGAAGACAAAGCCGGTTTTTTTGAAAGAGTGATATTTTTAGGCTTGCAAATGGGAAAACTACTAATTGACCCAAAAACAAAACAGCCTATTGATTACAGTGAAAAATCACCAAATCCCGAGGACTATCTTCGTAATAACATTGTTCCGAAACCTCAAAAATATTTTTGCGGCAGAGAGAAAGAATTGCAGGAAGTCCACTCTATGCTTGACAGCGAAAATAAAATATTTATTCAAGGTGTGGCGGGGATAGGTAAAAGCGAGTTTGTAAAAATATATGCCAAAAATTACAGAAAAAGTTATACGGACATAATTTATTTTACGTACAACGGTGATTTAAAAAAGATGATTACTGAATGCAGCTTTATTGTAGATAAAGAAACAGAAAGTGAAGATATTCTTTTCAAGTGGCATAATAAATTTTTCAAAGGGCTGAAAAGGGATACTTTGATTATAATTGACAATTTTGACACTGTTCCGTCAGATGAGGAATTCCTTGATGAAATGTTGGAAAGCTACGGATGTAAAATCTTGTTCACAACAAGAAGCGATTTTGATGAAAATTTTTATACAAGCTACTCTTTAAAGGAACTGCCGCAAGCGGAACTCTATAATACAGTTTCCAAAATTTTTGGCAAAGCTGAAAGTTATAAAGATACAATATTGCAGATAATAGAAGAAGTGCATAGTCACACTCTTTGTGTTGAACTTGCCGCAAGACTTATGGGGAAAGGCAGAATACCGCCGGAGGAGCTTTTAAAACAGCTCAGAGCAGATTATGGCATTATGAAGTCCAAAGGCTTGTCAGTTTGAAAAAAGACGGCAGAACATCTCCTGAGACTTATTACGGACATATACATAAGCTGATTTCTTTGATTTCTCTTTCGAAACAAGGCAAATATATAATGCAAAATCTGACCGTTATTCCTTGTGAGGGAATAGGACGCAATCTTTTTTGCCGTTGGCTTATGCCTGTTGGGGTAATTGACAATAACGGATACAATGCTTTGCTTAATAATGAAATTGACAATCTAACTGACTTAGGTTTTATACAAACAGACGGTTACGAAAAGATAATGCTTCATCCGCTTATTCAAAAGGTGGTGCTTGATGATATAAAGCCGGGGATTGTAAGCTGTCGTGAAATGGTTGAAAATCTCAAAGCACTGTTTCTTTTGAGGAATGTTGATTACAGTGACAGAAATTATCTTTTCAGACTTATAGATAACATAACGGAATACATTGAAAAAGATGATGTTCCACTGTATATAGATTTTCTGAATGAAGCTTTTGAATACGCAAAAAAAATATAAAATGGTCTTTTATATGGAAATTATTCTGTCGGAGTTGGATTTGTACATACATAATATTGAACCGAAAGAAGCAGAAAAAGATAGTTTCAAATCGACACAGTATTGCGAGAGAAAAGCACACTTTTTCAATAACAAAAGCTCATTTGAACTGTTATGTAGAAAAGATAGCAAAGCCGCTTTGAAATACAGCTTAAAAGCTACGGACTTATGCGGAAAATTTACAGATTTTAATCCATTGCTTGCTGCAAGTATATACTCGGATTTGGCGGAAGTATATCGTACCGAAAATCAACTTGACGAAGCATACAAATATTTAAGTCTTGCAGGCAAAATTATTTCAGATAAAAAGCTGCCTTTCGGCTATGATGTTTTTGCCATAGAGCGAAAATGTGCGAAATTGCTTGAAAGTATGGGAAAATATTTTGAAGCCTTCCTGTTTATTAATACTATTTTGGTTCAAATTAAAGACCGCAAAGACAATCCTTTGGATTTGGCAAACGTACTGTGGGACGGTGGTTTTATTCTTTTGAAAATGAACCAAAGAGAAAAAGCACAAAATTATCTCGGCTCTGCCTATAAAATTTACTCCGATTTAAGGGCAGATGATACGAAGTTTATGGACGAGATAGAAATAAAATTATTGCAAAACAAAATCATACCCTTGCCGCTGCTTAAAAAATTCAATCTCAGCTTAGAGGATTTCAAAAAATAATATATTAAAAATCAGAAGCTCACTGTTATTCTATAGAAAAATAACGGTGAGCTTTTTTGCTGCACGAAATTTCACAACTTTCACACAACTTTCACACAATGACTTTTTTTCGGGACAGCGGTATTATTTTTTCAGAAGACAAAGTACCAATTGAACTTCAAGCAGTTTGAAAGGAGTGATTATATGCTTGAAAAGGAAAAAGAAAAATATGCTGTGTTGTCCGAACCTTATGAATACAAGAGCGACGGCAAGACAATTCTTGTATCGTCTTTTTATAACACACAGGCGAAGGCAACGGCGGAGGAAAATATGCTTTCGAGACAGACAGAAAATTCTCTTTCAGACAGACAGGATTTTGTGCATTTGGCAGATAAAAAAGTGTCAGGAAATAAAACAATAAATAACTTTCATATTTGCTTTGCAGATACCACGTACTATAAAAATACGATTGCTACGTGCTTAACGCACTCCCGCAATCGTCCCGATATTCGCTGCTTCGGACTATCGTCCTACGCTGCTCATACGGGTTAGGTTCTCTAATGAACAATCATCTACGCAAGCAAGCTTGCATATCCGATTGTCCATTGAGAACACTTTTATAGTAATAAAACGAGAGAGTAAAACAGGCACAGCCTACGGCAGCCAAAAAAATGTATTCTTAACTGACGAGGAGTATTCCTCTT
>JAJQFU010000019.1 GCA_021200955.1 Clostridiales bacterium
CTTCTATATTATAGCATGACGTGTCAATAACCTCATCTGCAAACTCTATAAGCTTTTCAACAGGTGTCTGACTTAAAAAGCGGCTTTCGGCACTTTTAAGGCTTATTCCGTCACGTTTTGAAATCCTTCTTAAGCGAACATTAAAATCCGCCGTAAAAAGCCAGATTTTATCCGTAAGGGAGTTTAAACCGGCTTCAATTAAAAGAGGTGCGTCTATAACAACAAGCTCTGTGCCTTTATTCTTTGCAGCTTCAAGCCTTTTTAAAACCTCGGCTTTTATGGCTGAGTGGGTGATTTCTTCAAGCTTTTTAAGCTTAACCTTGTCATTAAAAACAATGTCTCCCAATGCTTTGCGGTTTAAATCGCCGTTTTCGGCTAAAATTTCGCTGCCGAAGAAGTCAATAATTTCTTTATAGCCGTCAGTACCCTTTTCAACAACATCTCTTGCCAGTTTATCGCAGTCGATTATATAAGCGCCTTCCTTTTTGAGAACATCGGCGGCGGTGGTTTTGCCTGATCCGCTGCCGCCTGTTATGCCCAAAACAATCATTTTATTTCACCTCATACCAGTTTTCGCCGCTGCTTAAGTCTACACTTAAGGGCAGAGCAAGGTCTGCGGCGTTTTCCATTTCTTCCTTAAGAATTTTCATAACATATTCAAGCTCCGGCTTATAGGCTTCTATTAAAAGCTCGTCGTGAACCTGAAGAATGAGCCTTGAACGTAAGCCCTCTTTTTTAAGCCTTTGGTGTATTTTAATCATAGCTATTTTTATTATGTCTGCGGCTGTTCCCTGAACGGGAGCATTCATAGCGGCTCTTTCACCGAAAGCCCTTAAATTGGCGTTTGTGCTTGAAAGCTCCGGAATAGGGCGTATCCTTCCGAAAAGAGTAACCGAAACACCGCTTTTTTTGGCTTTTTCAACACATTCCTCAAGGAAAATCTTTACTTTTGGGTATCTTTCGAAGTAGCCGTCAATATAACGCTGTGCTTCGGCTCTTGTTATGTGAAGATCCTGACTTAAGGAGTAGGCGCTTATTCCGTAGACAATGCCGAAGTTTACAGCCTTTGCGTTTTGACGCTGTTCGTGGGTTACCTCTTCAAGTGGTATTCTGAACGCCTGAGAAGCTGTCAGGCGGTGAATATCCTCACCGTTTTTAAAGGCGTTTATCATTGTTTCGTCTCCCGAAAGATGAGCCAAAACCCTGAGCTCGATTTGCGAGTAGTCGCCGTCCGCAAAGCAGTATTCCTCCGATGTGGGAACGAAGGCTTTTCTCAGCAGATGACCCAGTTCAAGCTTAATGGGTATGTTTTGAAGATTAGGCTCTGTGGAGCTTATTCTGCCTGTGGCTGTGACGGTTTGGTTAAATGTGGAATAAACCTTGCTTGTTTTTGGGTCGATCAGTGCAAGAAGCCCGTCGCAGTAGGTAGACTTAAGCTTTGTGTAGGTTCTGTAGGAAAGAACCTTGTCTATAATTTCGTCCTGATACCTGAGCTTTTCCAAAACGTCGGCTGAGGTGGAATAGCCTGTTTTAGTTTTTTTGCCGCCCTTAAGCTTAAGCTTTTCAAAGAGGATTGAGCCCAGCTGTTTGGGGGAGTTTATATTAAATTCTTCGCCTGCAAGAAAATATATTTCATCAGTCAGCTCTGAAATTGTTCTGTCAAGACGCTTAGCGAAATCCTGAAGCTCTTCCTTTTGAACCTTCATTCCTATATGCTCCATATCCGCAAGAACATAAATCAGGGGCAGTTCAATATTATAATAGAGATCCGTCATATTCTGATCCGCAAGCTTCTCTTCCAAAATTTCCCTTGTTGCTCCTATAGTGTAAACAAAGCTTGAAAACAGCTCCGCAAGCTTCTCCCTTTCGAGAGAATAAAAGGGTGTGCGGTTTTTGCCCTTGCCTGTCACCTCTTCTATTGAGGGAAAGCTTTCGCCTAAATATTGGTTGGCTATTCGGCTGTAGTCATATGAGGACGCCGAAGGGTCTAAAAGATAAGCCGCAAGCATTGTGTCAAAGGCAATTCCCTTAAGGTCTATTTTGTCTTTGAAAAAAGTAATGTCGGACTTGGCGTCATAGGTGATTTTCTTGTTTTCGGCTTCAAAGAAGGGCTTAAAAATTTCAACAAAGTCATCCTCCGAAAAATCCGAACCCAAAAGAGAAATGTCCGTATCAACAAGAACTATACTCAATTTGCTTTCAGGTGTTAAAAACCCGCAGCCGCAGAGAGTTTTCCCCTCGGTTATAAGCTTATAAGCCGTTCCATCTTTTAAAGAGGGCAGAAGTGCTTCCGCATCCTTTCTTGTGGAAATAATTTCCGCTTTGGGGCGGTTTTCCGATGCTTCAGGGGCTTTAAAGTGCGACAGCAGAGAGTTAAAGCCGTTGTAGACAAAGGCTTCTCTAGCAGTGTCGTTAAACATATCGTTTATTTTTAAGTCGGAGGGGGTTACGTCTAAGGGCACGTCTGTGTCGATAGTGACCAAAAACTTGCTCATAAGAGCCTGATCCTTAAATTCCTTAAGGTTAGCGGAAGCCTTCTTAGGCTTAACGCTGTCCGCATTTTCTATAGCATTTTCAACGGTTTTATATTCGCTTATTATTTTAATTGCGGTTTTTTCGCCAATAGAAGGAACTCCCGGCACATTGTCTGAGGCGTCGCCCATAAGAGCCTTAACCTCTATAAACTCAGTTGGGGTTACGCCGTATTTAGCAAAAACGTCTTTGGCAAAATAGTTTTCAACCTCTGTTCCGAAGCTTTTTGTTTTGGGTATTCTTATTTCCGTTGTGTCTGTTGCGGCTTGAAGCAGGTCTCTGTCGCCTGTTATGATTACAGGGGCAATTCCCTCCGCTTCACAGCGTTTAGCCAGTGTTGCCAAAATATCGTCTGCTTCATAGCCCTCTTTTTCGCAGACGGTTATATTCATTTTCTTGAGAATTTCCTTAAGCAGGGGAAACTGAGGGCGAAGCTCATCAGGCATTGGGCGTCTCCCTGCCTTATATTCTGTATAAGCCTTGTGACGGAATGTAGGAGCATGAAGGTCGAAGGCGGCGGCTATGTGGGTAGGGTTTTCCTCACCTATGAATTTGAAAATAATGCTGAAAAAGCCGTAAACTCCGTTTGTATAGTCTCCGTTTTTATTTGTCAGGGGCGGAAGGGCATAAAACGCCCTGTTGATTATGCTGTTTCCGTCAATCAAAATAATTTTTTCTTTACTCATTTTCATCTTTCCTTTCGGAAAATTTTATCATTTCAAGCTTGCTTTCTTTAAGCAGAGATATGCTTAATTCGTCGGGATAAAGCTCTTTTGCATAAATTTTTGTTATGCCGGCGTTTATAATCTGTTTGAGACACATTGAACAGGGAGAGGCTGTTACATATAAAACTGCACCCTTACAGGAAACACCGTTTACGGCGCACTGTGTTATGGCATTGTTTTCGGCGTGAACGGCTCTGCAAAGCTCATGGTTTTTCCCTGAGGGAATGCCCATTTCCTGTCTGAGACAAGAGCCTATGTCGCAGCAGTTTGCCAGACCCTTCGGCGCACCGTTGTAGCCCGTAGCCAAAACCTGATGATCCTTTACTATTACTGCGCCTACCTTCCGACGCAGACAGGTGGAACGTTTTGCGGCAAGCTCCGCCATTTCCATAAAATATTCGTCCCAGCTTATTCTTTCCATAATTAACTCCTTTCAAAACGTCCCTTAGGCACTTTCGTCCAAATAAAATCCAAAACAAAAGCGGCGAAAAGACTTGCGGCTATACAGCATATTATCGAAACGCCCATTGGCAGATTAAGCTTTGAATATAGAACAAGGCTTAAAAATGCGCAGAAAAAGGGCTGATGTATTAAATATATCAAAAATGACTTTCTGCCTAAATATGACAGTATTTTCTTTAACGGCTTAACCTTTGTGAGCCTTTCCGATACGTCACAAAGAAGAAGCATAGCCCCGGGCAAAAAAGCATAGGCGGCAATTTGTATAAGCAGCTTTAATTCTATAGATGAAGTCTCAACGGCGTTGCCCGAAAAGCCGGAAAAAAACACTGCCCTTATGACTATATAGCCCAAGCCGAAGATATACCACAAATATTTTAAGGCTTTGGGTATATTTATGCCGTAAAGGAGTATGCCCAAAACATAAAATGGCAGATAAAGGGCGATGTAGTTTAAAAGTCTGCGGTACGAGCCGAAATCCTCCTCATAAAGGTTTAAGGGGATAAGGGCGAGAATCGACAGCAAAGCCAAAACAGCCAAAACAGGCTTTTGGGTTTTGCGTGAGGTCAGACAGTCGGCAATAAAAACAATAACCGACACTATAAAAAGTATGTATATAAACCACAGGTGGTAGGCGAAGGGATTGTCTGCCTGAAAAGCTTTTAATGCGTATTCCCAAACAGAAACGGACTTAAAGCCCGATGACAGAAGAATTTCCGATAGTTTGGGTATGCACATTGCCGCCGTAAAAACAGCGTAAATAAAAATGCCGTAAATAACCCATGGCAGAAACAGCTTTTTAAATCTGCTTTTCACAAAGCCGAAGCTCTTGCTTCTTTTAAACCTGACCTCATTCATTTTATAAACATAGCCGGATATAAAAAAGAAAAATGACATATGAAAAATGTAAATAAGGCGGTAGGTCAAGTCCAAGCCGGGGGAAATAAGCCGCATATCGTCACGAATTGCGTGACCTAACAGCACCAAGAGTATGGCTGTGCCCTTTGATATGTCAATCCAATCTATCCTATAATTAATTTTGCTCATTGCAGTTCCTTTCTTCGGATGGCAAAAGCCTAAAGGTATCGACAAGCCTCCCCTTGAGGGGAGGTGCCACTAACAAGCGGCGGAGAGGTGTCATAGTCTCTGCCTTACGGCTTCATAAATAATCAGTGCTGCGGCTACAGCGGCGTTAAGTGACTCCGCCTTCCCCAGCATAGGCAGCTTAACAAGCCTGTCGGCGGCTTTTTCAGCCCTTTCGCTTAAGCCCTTAGCTTCGTTGCCTATTAATATTGCGGTGGGAAAAGTTATATCCGTTTCATAGGGTGTCTTTTCACCCTTAAGGTGAGCAGCCAAGAGCTTAATACCCTCCGACTTTAAAAGCTCGGCGCATTCCTCAAAATCTGCATTTGTCAATATAGGCAGATTAAAAACCGACCCCATAGCGCTGCGCAGAACCTTTGGGTTAAAAATATCGCAGCAGCCCTTTGTCAAAATAAGCCCCGAAGCACCTGCTGCATCGGCGGTTCTTATAATCGTTCCCAAATTGCCGGGGTCCTGAAGGTTTTCACAAAGCACAATCAGGGCAGGGGACTTTGAAAAAAGCTCTTCCCTTTTACAGGTGAATTTCTTACAGACACAGGCTATACCCTGGGGGTTCACCGTTTGGCAGAGAGAAAAATAATCCTTTTCCGAAACAGTATAAACGGGCAGGTCGCCGTACAGGGGCGTAAGCTCCGATTTTTCAGGCAAAACATAATATTTTATAAGCCTTTTGGGAACGGAAGAAACAAGCCTTTCCCCCTCGGCTAAAAACAAGCCCGATTTTTTTCTCATATGAGCTGAAGAAAGAGCCGAAAGCTCCTTAATTATTTTGTTTGGTGCGTTTATTTTCATAGGTATCAATCCTCAATTTATACTATACTTATTTTATTATAACACATTTTTTTTTGTTTGTCTTTTAATTTATGTAATTTTATGAAAATTTAAAATTGTCACAGATTTAAGGACTTTTGCTAGAAATTTTTTTTTGACTTATTTCAAGTTAGGTAGTATAATATTTTCATAAATGTATTCAATGTGTATGATTAAAGCCTTTGGGCTTTTGGTTATGCGGATTGTCGGCATATTTTAAAATAATAAATAATAATGAAAAGGAGACAAAGGAATGAAAAAATATTTAAGTATTTTATTGGTTTTAAGCTTGGTTTTATCTGCGTTTAATGTTTTCAGCGTTTCCGCTGATGACGCACCTACACTTACAATCGGCAGTGTTGAAGGGGCTGTTTCAGGAGATTCTATTGAAATTCCCGTTACAATAACAGGCAACACCAATGGCGTAAGCAACTATGGTTTTTATCTTGACTATGATACAACATATCTTACATATGTCGACTATGATGACAGCGAAAGTATTTTCAGAACAGAAGCCACTGTAAATGAATATCAAGCCGGACACATTATTGCAACTAATGCAGCATCCAGAAACTACACCACCGATGGTATTTTGTTTACACTTAAGTTTACAGTAAACAACACAACGGAAACAAATGTTTCAACAAATATTACTTTTACGGATACTGAGAGTGCCGCAACATTCCAGCTTCAATATCTTAACGATGTTTATGACGGTATTGACTGCAACCCCACAATTGTTGAAGGTACAGTTACAATCAATGTTTCAGATGAGCCTGTTGTTGACCCCGACGAACCTGTTGACGACACAGCTTTAGGCGACATCGACGGCAGCACAGTACTGACAGCCAATGACGCAGCAGTTCTTTTACAGTATGTAGCAGGCGGCGCAGCCAATGACGAATGGCACGTTTCTGCAGCAGTTGCAGACGTAAACGGCGACGGCGCAGTTACAGCAGCAGACGCAGCACTTATTTTAGACAAGGTTTTAAACTTAAGCGTTAGCTTCTCATAATAACAAAATTTAATAACATAATAAAGCGGAAAGCTCGGTTTGAGCCTTTCGCTTATTTTTATGTCGGAAATAAAATTTTACTTCTGTTATCTGTAGCTGTATTCATCGTCATAATAATCGTCTTTTGAAATATAGATGTTCTGAGCGTAATAGAGAAGGTCATCGTCCTCGCTGTATGAAAGCCCCATATCTATATCATAATATCCGCCGTAGAGAACAGCCTGATAAGCAGATGTGTTTGAAAGTATTCTGTCAAGAATGTCTAAATAGAAAACAGAGGAAGCTGTTGTTTCGAATATGTCATATTTGGGCATATCCAAATATACTCCCGAATCTGTAAGCTTCTGAGTGAATGAAACAGAAGCCAAATTGTTCTTTTCGGCTAAGTCGTCGGTGTGCTTCTGAGCTTCAGTATATTCTGAAATTTCAAGCGCCTGAACCCCTTCGCCTTCACCTGTTCTTACAACAGAGAGCATATCGAAAAGCTGGGTTTTAATATCGTCCAAAACATCATCGGTATATGTTGCATTCTCCAAATATTCATCCTTGCAGACGAATATTGAATAAAGCTTTCCGTTATAGAGCTTGTTTGTGGAGTTTCTCATATAATACTGTACTGTGTAGCCGTTTACATTAGGTGCGTTTTTAACATCTGTGTCGCCGTATGACAGGGTTTTAAATGTGAAATCCACCGACTGTGCATAAAAAGCCACGATTTCCTTATCGGAATTTATTCCCAACATATAATATTTGTTAAGGTTGGGCTTATAAACATACCATGTAAAGCCGTAGGGGCTTGAAAGCTGTCTTTCAGGGGACGTAACCCTTGTCTGACCGAAGCGGAAGTCTGTTCCGTTAATAGTGAAGTGAACATTTACCGCTTCAGCCTCGGCTGTCTCCGTAGTTGTTTCGGTGGCGGCTTCTGTGGTGGTTGTCGCTCTTGTAGCCACAGATGTTTCATCAGCCGGCAGCTGATAGTTAATGGTTATGAGCCTTGAAGATGCGTTATAGCCTACATCGGCGCCTATAGCCTCAGCCACCGCCCTGAGAGGAATCATAAAGGAACCTCTCATATAAACTGGGCTGTCTCCGGGTAGACATATCTTCCGTCAACAGTGAAATATTCGTTGCCCAGCGTAATTTCAATTTGGTGAACGCTGCTTGTGAGAATGGCAGTTTTTGTTTCAACGTCAAAGTCGACCTCATAGCCCAAGCCTTCAAATACCCCCCTTACGGGAACATAAACTCTGCCGTTTACATTAATGGGCTGCTGAGCCGAAAATGTGACAAAGCCTGTATTGTTTAAAAGAACCGAATAGGGTATTTCGTCCTCATTTGCTTCAAGAGCAGCTATTTCGTCCTCCGACAAAAACGTGTCGGCAAAGGCTGCCGTCGGCACAGCCACAATGAAAACCGCAGCCAATAAAAATAAAAGCTTTTTCATTATTTTCTCCTCCTTTATAGTGAATTTTTCTTTCTGATAACATTTTATCACATTTTACAGCGTATTGCTATTAAATTTTATTAAAAATTTTTAATGAGACGATTTTTTCTTCAGAGAAAATTTTTACGGTATATTGCACAATGAAATTTTGCCCCTTTAAAGCCAAAATTGTATTATGTGTCAAAAATTATTGCTATTTATTCCAGTTTGTTATGAAAAACTGCTGAAATATTTATAAAAAACTATTGAAAAATTCTTTGAAAGGGTGTATAATTAAAAATAGCTTAAAGATTGTGTAAATCTTTCTTAAAAAAACGTTAACATAATTTTTAATTCGGTTTTAAATACATACTC